>JBNMND010000426.1:0-4349 GCA_051274975.1 Planctomycetota bacterium
CAGGTAGTCGCGCAGTGCCGCTTCTATCGCCGGGCCGCTTTTGTCCTCGTAGACGCCAGTGCTCGCTCGGTCGCTGATGGTGACAATGCCGATCCGCGGCTCACTCACGCTTGCGGATCCTCATCGCCACTACCGCTCGGCTTCTCAGACGTGCTGGCCCCAGAAGCGGGAGTAGCTGGTGCGGGAGTAGCTGGTGCGGGAGTAGCTGGGGCCGGAGTAGCTGGGGCCGGAGTAGCTGGGGCCGGAGCAGTCACTTCTGGCGACACAACTGCTGGCGAAGCTACTGCGGGCGCGCCGGCTTGCGACTCCGGCACCACAGTATCATCGGCGACGTCAGCCGTGCCGGACGCAATCAGCATCTTGATCCGGATCCGGAACTCGCCGCGTTCTTCCGGCTCGGCAAGACGCCACCGGCCTTGCTGGCGACGACGTTCGACCGCCGGGCGCTGCATCGCGACCGAGGTCACATGCTTTGCCTGCGGCGAGAACACATGCACGCGGCCCTTCGGCCCCAGCACCACCACCGTACTCTGGTCGATGTCCCAGAGGATCGAGGCGTCGTTGGCTTCGCCCGCATCGGGGAAGGCCTTCGCCGTCGGGCGCTGGCCCTCATCACTGCGTTCGGTGCCGTGTTGCGTGCGCCTGCCGGTGTTGCGAGTGCGGCTAGCCAGTTGCTTGGCAAACTCTTGCAGCAACGGCAAGACGAACTCTTCTTCGTCGACTTCGCCGCCCTTCAGCCTGCCCTCGAGTCGCAACGCCTCGGTATCGAGCTTGCGTTGGAAGCGACTGAGGATCTGCATCAGCGCAGGATCGGCCAGGTCCATCGGATCGACCGCGCCAACTGGGTGCAGGCGCAATCGCACGCGACCTTCGAGGGTCTTGCCGCGCAGCAACTGGAAGCTGAATGCACAACGCCCCGCATCGCCGAGCACGCGGAACAAACCCGCGTTGACCTGGCCAAGGATCTTGAACACCGGCGAGTTGCCACCGAACTCCGCGAGCTGCTGGGTGCGCAACACGCGCCCCATGGTCACGTGCGTCAGCACGATCTCTTCGCCCGCGAGCATGCGCTCGATCTCCGGATCCTTGCGTTCGATCGCGAGGGTCACGAAGTCGGCGAACTTCGGCTTGCCGGTCGACGAGTAGCCATCGAACACGTGACGTGCCTCGATCGGGCGGCAACCTTCTTCGTGCGAGCTATCGGAGAAGTAGCTGTAGACCGCGCCGGGGCGCAGCGCCTGTTCGTGCTCACGCACGTCGCGAACGCGTTGCAAAATCTGCTCGACCGCGGTGCCGGCCGCATGCCTGACGTCGTTGCCGCCATCGAGCGGCACGCGCAACTGCAAGTCGAGGTAACGCGGCATCGCCAATGGATCGACGCCTTCGATGTGCAGCAACGCGCGCGCCATATCGGCGAGTGCGCGAACGGCAACCGTCGCGGAGTGTTGGGAGTCGTTGCCACCGCGACCGCGATCGTTACGACCGTCACCACGACGCCCACCTTCTCGACCACCGCGTTCGTTGCGACCGCGCTCGTTCCGGCCACCGTCGTTCCGGCCACCTTCGTTCCGGCCACCTTCACTACGACCACGCTCCCTCTTGGGACGCGGCTTGCGGGTTCGCTTCGCTCTTGCACCGCCAGCCGCGGGCCGGTCACCAGCGCCTTCGCCGCTGGAAGCATCCGCGGAACCTTCGGTTGCTCCGTCAGCTGACGACGCAGCCTCGGAACCGCCTTCGCCCGAATCACCTTCAGCTCCGGCACCTTCCTCGCCGGTCTTGCGGCGACGACGACGGCGGCGACGACGCTTCTGGCCATCACTGCCTTCACCATCTCCACCACCTTCGCCTTCACCACCGGCTTGGCGTTCACCACCGGCTTGGCGTTCAGCACCGGCTTGGCGTTCACCACCGGCTTGGCGTTCAGCACCGGCTTGGCGTTCACCGCCAGCCTCACCAGCGGGGGCTGGCGTGCTCGGATTAGCCGGCGTGCTAGGAATAGAAGGACTAGATGCGGCAGCAGCCGAATCCGACGGAGCCGAAGGTGCGGGCGTCGCAGGCGCCGCAGATGGCTCCTTACTTGGCTCGCTCGGCACGGTTGGATTGGTCGGCGGGACGCTATTCGGCTCAGACTCGTTCACGGGCCGAAAGACGATGCGGGCAAGAGGGGCAGCGAACAAGCGGCGTATCGAAAGAAACCACCTTCGCCGCCTCCCCACCGGCCTACAGCCCAGCGCGGCATTCCCTTCTCGCGACCATCCTGCTTAGATCAGGGGCATTCTCGCAGCCAATATGACGCCCATCCACGATTCCATCCTCTCCACGGTCGGCAACACGCCGGTCGTCCGCCTTGCCAGAATTGGTCGCAACCTCGACCAAGAGATCTACGGCAAGTGCGAGTTCCTCAATCCAGGTGGCTCCATCAAGGACCGCATTGGCGTGCGCATGTTGCTCGACGCCGAAAAGTCGGGCCGCATCAAGCCAGGTGACACGCTGATCGAACCGACCTCCGGAAACACCGGCATCGGTCTCGCTCTGGCCGCGGCAGTGCGCGGCTACCGCGTCATTATCACGATGCCGGAGAAGATGTCGCGCGAGAAGCAAGTGGTGCTCGAGGCGCTCGGCGCTGAGATCATTCGCACGCCAACCGAAGCTGCGTGGGATGCGCCGGAAAGCCACATTAGCGTGGCCAAGCGCTTGCGCGACGTAATCCCCAACGCACACATTCTCGATCAATACGGCAATCCTTCGAACCCGCTGGCACACGAAGAAGGCACCGGCCAAGAGATCTGTGATTCATTCGAAGACAAGCTCGACGCGGTCGTCATAACGGCTGGCACCGGCGGCACGCTGACTGGCGTGGCGCGCGCGGTCAAAAAGCGCATCCCGAGCTGCAAGGTCATTGGCGTCGACCCCGAAGGATCGATCCTAGCCGGCCCCGGCGAGATCAAGAGCTACAAGGTCGAAGGCATTGGCTACGACTTCATCCCAGACGTGTTCGACCGCGACCTGGTCGATCAGTGGGTTCGCTCGAACGACCAAGACAGCTTCCGCACCGCACGCCAACTGATCCGCCAAGAAGGCTTGCTCGTTGGCGGCTCGTGCGGCGCAGCCGTGTGGGCAGCGATGCAAGTTGCCAAGGACTTCCCTAAGGGCGCGAGAATTGTTTGCATCCTCGCCGACGGCATTCGGAACTACCTGACGAAATACGTCGACGACCGCTGGATGCGGGAGAACGGCTTCCTCGAGGAGTCCTGGACTGTAGGCACTGTGGAGGAGTTCCTACGCAGTATGCCTGACAGGACAGTCGCGACTGTCGACGTCGCCGACCCGCTTAGCAAGGCAGTCACGATGTTCAAGGAAGGCGGCTTCTCACAAGTTCCCGTTACCGATGACGGTAAGCTTGCGGGTATCTTGACTGAGGCGGATGCTTTGCGCGTTCTCGTCGATGGCGCATCTCCGAGCACATCGATCGCTGAAATCATGGTTCGGAAGGTCTCGACGATTGCGCCCCATGCGGACGCAAGTGAGCTCCCCCACATCTTCGAACGCGGAGAGGTTGCTTTGGTCGTAGATGACGATCGCCATGTTAAAGGGATCATCACCAAGCTCGACTTGATCGAACACCTCACGAAAAAGCCGTCCGCGTGATACCCAGATTGAAAACATGAGCATGAACTTCGGACGTGAGCAGGCGCTGTTGCGCCAGCGCCTTGCCGCCAAGGGTTCGGAAGAACTCGCTGCGGAGCGAACCGCTCAGTTCGGTGACGGCCTGAAGTTCCTGGGCGCCGACGACGCGGAAGTGCTAGCCGCGGCGACAGACCTTGCTGCGCTTTACCCCGACATGGGACGTGCCCAGATGACAGCGTTCGTGCGCACGCTCTGGGGTAGCAAAACCCACGAACTGCGTTGCGTCGGCGTCGAGATCCTAGCGATGCGTGCGTCGCTGCTCGAGCCGCCGGACATGCCGTTCGTCGAAGGCTTACTGAAGGACGCGACGATCGAAACGGCCAACGAGCGCATCGCTTCGGACGTGCTCGGCCCGCTGGTCTGCAAGAACAAGAAGCTCTGGAAGGATCTGAACAAACTGGCCAGCGGCGCCAACGAACAACTTCGCCGTGCCGCCGTACGCGCAGCCAAGGCACCGTTAGCGACGGACGCCACGGTCTTCACGCGGTTCGAAGAACTGGTCACGCCACTACTGACGGAAGCGGACGAGCTGCTGCAAGCGGCCATCGACGAAGTGCTGGCCGCTGCGGTCGAGACGCATGAGGACGCCGTCAAAGCCTTCGCGAAGGAACACGGCCGCAAGCTCAAGTAGCGGCAGCGCGGGCCGAACTGATCGCCCTGAC
>JBNMND010000427.1:0-4340 GCA_051274975.1 Planctomycetota bacterium
TGCTCGGCCAATCCCATCTGCACCAGTTCGCGCAGGATCTGTTCTCTGGTCAGCGCCAACTTGCCGAGCGTGAAGCTCGGATCGATGTCCTGGACGATGACTTGGAAGCGGCCCGACGCGGGATAGAAGTCGACCTTGACGAGTGCGCGGATTTCGAGCCCGTCGCGCAGCGTCAATGGCGGTTCGCCTTGCGCGAGTTTTGGCAGCAAGGCGTCGGCTGTGCGACCGAAGAGCGCTACCTCGACGATCGCCTTCGGTCGTTGCGCGCGCGGAGCCTTCTCGGCGAGTTGGAAGAAGCGATGTTCGCGGCCGGCCGACTTGTCGTAGTCGACGATCTCGCCAGTGATCCAAAACGCGTCGGCGAACGTGTCGCGCAGGCAGTCGCGAACGCGGGTGTTGAGTTGCGAGATCGACAACGCGTTTGGCGCGCTGGTCTTGCCTTCTGCCTCGGGCACCTGATCCGCTAGCGCGTCGATGGTTGGCAGCGCCAACTTCCCTTGCGCGGGCGCGGCCTTAGTGGCCTTCTTGATTTCCGGAATCGCTAGCGTTCCCGCGAGCAAGGAAGCGATCTCGGGGCCGAACTCAAATAGGTGGCGCGAGCACTGGTCGAAAACTTCCTCGACGTTTTTAGCGGGCACGCGCCAGACCTTCTGCTTTGGATCCCAGCGGCGTCCGGACAGATCCTTGACCATCGCGACAAGGTCTTCGCGATACGGGAAGCGGATCAGCAGGTGTGTGCCGTCCGGGTCGAGTTCGACGGTCCCGGTCATCGCACGAGGTTCATAACGGATCGCTTGCTTCGAGGAGCACGGAAACCGCGGCGGTCGCGACGTCGATCGCTTCCTGCATCGCAATTGGGCGTCCGACCGCGGTGCTCAGGTCGGTCATGATGTCGGGCGACAGGCCGCATGGGCGGACGCGCTGCCACGGATTACTGCCCACCGAGACGTTGATGCCGATGCCGTGCATGTTGACCCAGCGCTTCACGTGCACGCCGATCGACGCGAACTTTCGGCCGTTGACGAACACACCGGTGCCGTCGACGGACGGTTCGGCGTCTAGGTCAAAGCCGTTGGCAATGCGCACCCCGAAGGCCTCGATACGTTTTAGCCAGTCGCGCAAGTCGCGCTTCGGCAGCGGCACGATCGGGTAGACCGTCAGCTGGCCAGGACCGTGGTAGGTGATTTTGCCGCCGCGCTCGATCGGCACGATGCCGTCCGTGAGATCTTCTGGCGGGGTCGCTCGCCCCGCGGTGTAGACCGGGTCGTGCTCGACCAACCAGACGCGACCATCCTCCCCGCGCTGCACGGCTTCGTGCAGTTCGCGCATCTGGATCAGCAGCGGTTCGTAAGGCTTCTGCCCGAGGTTCTCGATTTCGACGGCCAAGAGTGCAGACTATCATCACGTGTCTTCCGCAATCGTTCTCACTTGTTTGTTGTCGCTCCAGCAATTGACCGTTGGGCCGGCGCCTTCGTCGGTTGGTTCTGAAATCGTAGTCCGGGCGACGGCGCTCGGGGAGCCGGCGGTCAAGCCTGGCGCTGCCGCGAACCCGATGCAGGTGCCGGCGGTTGGCATTGCGGTTTCGCTAGGGTTGTCAGATGGCACGTCTCGCGAACTTGGCGTGACGGATGCGTCCGGCGCGCTCAAGTTTCAACCGGACGTTGCGGGGCAGCATGCCTTCTCCGCGAACATCAGCGGCGTGCGGTGCGTTGCGAGTATGCCGATCGCGCCGGCGCGCAATCGCTGGCTGTTGGCGATCGTTTGTGTGCCACTCGGCCTCGCCATGTTGTGGCTGCAGTTGCGGCGGCTGTTTGCTAGTCGCAACGCTGCGAAGCTTGCGACCGCCCAATAGCGGCCGCACGTAGCCGCACGCAGGCCCCCGAAGGGTGGCTGTCTGGCGGTGCGTTGATGCCCGCTCGCTTAGGCGAGCACGCGATCTACGTGGCCTTTGACGGTGCGTAGATCAGCGTTGCCCATGAAGCGATCTACTTCCTTGCCATCGCGGAAGAAGATGCACGTCGGCACGCTCATGATGCCGAAGCTGGCTGCTGTGTCGGATGCCTTATCGATGTCGACCTTATAGACCGACATCTTGCCATCGTATTCGCCGGCGACCTTGTCGATCGTCGGGGCGAGCGCTTTGCATGGACCACACCAGCTCGCCGAGAAGTCGACGAGGATGGGGGTTTGGGCGGAGTCCAGAGTGCTCTTGAAGTCGGCGTCGGTGAGTTCAGTGACCATGTTTCAGTTCGTTTGGTAGGGAGAGAGGCTCCCCGGGTGAACGGGGAATTTCGGCCATCGAGGGCCCCATGGCAAGGGTTCCGTCTCAAGTGCTTGGGGTCGAAGTGTCGATCTTTGGAACAGTCCGGATTTGCAGGCGGCCCATGAAGCTCATTTCGATATCGATGATTAAGGACGAGGAGTACTGGATTTGGTACGCCCTGACGTCCGTCGCGCCCCATGTCGACGAAGTGCTCGTCTTCGACAACCACAGCACAGACGGAACCTGCGAGATCGTTCGTGGGATGGGACACCTGGGCGACAAATTGACCCTGTTTGAGGGCTTTGGTGGCGACAATGAGCAGGACAATCGCGAGGCGATGCTCGAGGAGGCGCGCCGCCGTGGGGCGACGCACGTCCTGACGCTCGACGGGGACGAGGTTTACGCCGATGACGTGCTTTCGTTCACGCGTCGTTTGCTAGAAGTGCACGAGCACTTTCCGGCGCTCAACGATCCGCCCCAAAACCATGGCCGTGCGCTCGATCCAACGCCGACCGAGGGTGCGTTGGTCAAGAACATTGGCATGCGGCCCATCTGCCCCGGGTTTCTCGGCCCCGACAATTGTCGACCGATTGACTACTTGTCCTCGGACACCGACCACTCGGCCTACAATTACTTGGTCCGGGTTACGTCGATGCAAAACCTGCGTGGCAACGGCCTAAAGTGGGGCAAGCACGGATTTCTCGAGACCGGCGATCAATACATCCAGTCGTCGCCGCACACGCTGTGGCTGCCGGGATTGTGGTTCTTACACTTCTCGTTCCATCCGCGTTCGAGCAAGCGCAAGCCTGGTTCGAGCGAATGGGAACGGCAGCCCAGGGATCTTGGCAGTGCGCCGATTCACGCGCACGTTCATGTGCCGGCGGCGTTGTTGCGGCCGGATGGCCCGGGTAACCCGACGCTCGAGGCGTGGGGGATGTGTGCGTCCAAGCCGGGGGTGGCGCGCGAGCGTCTCGAGGACTACCTCGCCGCCGGTAGCTGAGATCGACGCTACCTCAGTCACTCAGCCCTGGCACTCAGGCTTGGCGATTGAGCGCTGCCAGCAAGCGATCGGCTGGGATGCCGTTTTCTGCGGCGACGTTCCCGATCGACTCGTTGGGCTCGAAACCGCAGTTGCTGCAGCCGCCAAGGTGGAAGTCCCGCATCAGCACCATGCCCAGTGATGGGTCGGCCGTCAGGGCTTCGAGCATCGTGGTCTGTGCAGTGAACTGCGAGTTGCCGGTCTTTTGTTCGTCCATAGTCAGTTGGTTCGTCGGTTGTCGTTGAATCACTCGGCGTTGAGCACGCTGACTCGCTGTGCGAGCTTGCCGGCGAGGGCGGTGATGGCCTGAGCGCTTTCGGCTTCAGGGTGGGAGATGACGATGGGCTCGCCCTTGTCACCTCCTTCACGCACTTTCACTTCGAGCGGGATCTGGCCGAGCAGTGGCACACCGAACTGTTCTTCGATGATCTTGCCGCCACCCTCACCGAACAGATGGTAGCGCTCCGTTGTGCCAGGTGGGGTGAACCAGGACATGTTCTCGATGACGCCCAGGATCGGCACGTTCACGGTTTGGAACATGCGGATGGCCTTTTTGACGTCGAGCACCGAAACGTCCTGCGGCGTCGTGACGATGACGGCGCCCATCAGGTGCGCGGACTGGCTGAGCGAAAGCTGGGCGTCGCCGGTGCCAGGCGGCAGGTCGACGACGAGGTAGTCGAGGTTGTCCCAGTTCACTTCAAACAGGAACTGGCGGATCGCCGAGTGCAGCATCGGGCCGCGCCAGATGACTGCTTGGTCTTCGGCGACCAGTAGTCCCATGGAGATGATCTGTAGGCCGTGCGCTTCGAATGGCACGATCTTCTTGTCGACGACCGTCGGTTCGCCCTTAACACCGAGCATGAGCGGTACATTGGGGCCGTAGACGTCGGCGTCGAGGATGCCGACCTTGGCGCCGGTCTTGGCCAGCGCGCATGCCAAATTGACAGCTACGGTGGATTTGCCGACGCCACCCTTGCCGGATGAGACCGCGATGACGTTCTTGACGCCGGGGATCAGACCCTTGTCGCCGAGCACAGG
>JBNMND010000428.1:0-4339 GCA_051274975.1 Planctomycetota bacterium
AGCTGTCTGGGGCAAGAAGTGGGGCGCCAGCTTGAAGCGCGAGCTCACGACACTGCGCAAACGCATTCCCAGCATCAAGAAGCCGAAGGTTCTCGACCCATGGGTGCGCGCCCATCTGTTCGCGCACCGGCTGGAGAAGCTCTACGACGATGTATCCGGCAACTTGGAGCTTGGTCGCAACGGAGACGAGGTCGATCAAGAGATCGTCGTCGGCCCCTACCTCGGCATGACCGAGAAGGCTGCCGTGCTGCTGCTACAGAAGCGCTCGGACCACGCTCGCTACACGCGTGCCTACCACGGTCGCGAAATGGGCGATCCGATCCGGCTGCACGATGGCCACTTCGACTGCATGTATTGGGGCGCGAGCGAAGAGACCGCGGAGAACCTGTTCGCCAGCGACTTCGCGCTGCACACGCACGTCACCTACAACGTCGCGCACAACCTCTACTCCGGCTACCGAACGTTCCGGCGGCCGCTGCCAGCTTGGCTGATCACCGGCTTGTGCCACTTTCACGCCCGCCAGATCAGTCCTCGCTTCCCAACGCACGACCGTCCGTCCACCGAAGATGGCGGCGGCAGCAAGCACAGCGCGTTCTGGAAGTGGGATGAGCGCATTGGCGGCCTGGTAAAGAACGAGGCCTTGGAACCGCTCGATAAGTTGTTCGATCGCAAGAGTTCGCACGACTTCGAAGTCGAGCAGCACATGCACGCTTGGTCGGTGGTCGCCTTCCTCGCCGAACACCACAAGGCCAAGCTGTTCCGCTTCGTGCACCTAGTGAAGGGATCCGGCGTGAGCCAACGCGACGCCTTTCACCAAGCGTTTGACTGCGAGGTCACCGAGATCGACGCCGCGTGGCAGAAGAACGCTACGAAGCGCAAGCGTCGCCGCTAGTAGCCGGCGGTCGACAAGCCGCAGCGTGACTCACTCACGCGACTACTCAATCGTCGTCAATTGCAGTCCGCGCATCGCGGGCAGGCCAGCCGGGAGCGGAAACGGACTCTACGTGCCGGCCGCAAACGCACCTAACGCCACTGCCGAGCCCGGGTCTACCAACAGTTGGATTCCCAGCAGCGGTAAGGATGTGGCGCCAAAGCTCGCGACCAATACGCCTAGATTGCCGTTGCCGTTCGTCGCGCTTACCTGCGAGGCATACGACTGGTTGCCCGCGACAGGCACACCGCCAACACCGGAGAACGTCCGGAATGCGTAGTCAGTAGCTCCCGGTGGCACTTGCCTGGCAGACAAATGCGATTGGATCAGCAGTAGACGTATGATGATTCCTTCCTTGGCCCGAGGCCGCAGGCATCATCAAGCACGCTGAACGGCCTCGAACGCGCGCAGGCGCGGTCGAGAGCATGCGAAGCAGGAACGCGGCGGACGCTCTCTACTTAATGCGCGGCACGCGCCAACCGCGGATCAAGTCGCGCTCTTCTGGCGAGTGGATTTCAACCAGATCGATCGCGCGCAGACGCAACTCGAAGTCCGTTGCATACGACTTCACGCCAGCGACCACGGCACCATCGATAGCCGCAACGCTTGGCGCAACCGCACCAGCTGCGACGGCGTCACTCAGAGCTGCGTCTATCCGGAACTGATCCAGCGCCTCCGGCAGAGCCTTCGGGCCTAAGAATATCGGCGCATCTTGCAGGCGGAAGTCGCCGGGCACGATCACTACGAGTCGACCAGACTGGCCGGCGTTGACGCGTTCGGCGGTTTGCGCACCGACATAGAGAACCGGCTCCAGGTGCTGGATCGGCTTGAGCTTGTCGGCGCCTCCTTCGATCACCAGCAACCAGCCGCTCCTTACCTGCGGCCGATCCGCGCGCCACTTGTGCACAAACGGCTTGTCGACTTGGAACGCCTCGGCGTGAAGGAGTTGGAACTGCTCTTGCGGCTCGGGTGCCACAACTTGGCTCGCCGATTCTTCGCCAGTGGCGAGAACGGCAACGAGTGCGACCACGGCGGCGCCAGCGAGTAGCGTCAAGGCGCGTGACAAGTGAGTATTGTTCATGGTTGGCATGAGGTTGGAGGTGATCACTTGGTCGTCAGCTCGATTTCGTCGAGGCCGATGCGGCCAAACGACGAGCCATGAGAAGGTCCAAAGCCAAAGATGACTTTGGTCACACCCGACAGGTTGAGGGCGCTGCCGTTGTTGAGGAAGTCCGTCAGACGGATGCGGATCGTCTCGTATTCGCTGTTCCAACCATCGCCGACCCCACACGGCGGGCTGCCGTTACCGCGTTGGTAGGGCTCTTCGATGCCGCCGCCGTAGGCGCCGAGGTTGATCCAGCTGCGATTGCCCGTGGCGTCTTCGAGTGCGACCGAGAACGTTAGGTCCTCGAGCACCGCCGACGTCAACGGATGCCGACTGCCCTGTGCCGCACGGAACGACAGGTGGGTGAAGTCACGGAAGTTCGGCGGGCTGTTGGCGGTCGTCAGGTCGTAGGTCACGTCGTAGTCGGCGTTGCCGTCGAAGCTCAGCACACAGGCAAAGCTGTCACTGCGAGCGTGGCCAACGCCATCAAACTCATCGTGGGTAAACCCATTGAACGGGTCGCTGATCAGGTTGGAGAAGTTGTTGTTCACGTCATCGGCGCGACCCTCGACGAACGACGGCGTGTTGATCGTCACGCTTGCGCCCGACGTCGCGACCAGTGGACTAACGAGCGACTGGTCCTGGAAGTCATCGATGATGTATTTCCCGGAGGCTGCGTCGTCTTGAAACATCAAGTTGACCGACACGCCGGCGCTGGTTGGTGCCCCCACCGGACGGAACGACTCGTATTGACGCCACAAGAAGTCGCGCGCGCCTTCGTCTCCGCGAATGTGGTAGTTGACCAACGCGAGTAAGTAGCCGCGCATGATTTGATGCGTCGTCTCACGCCCAATCAACTCGGGACCGAACGCAACCGAACTACCATCGGCGGCGTGCAAGTCACCATGGCCGACGCCGTAGAGCGCGATCGACTGACGTTTGGCAGTCGCACGTTCGTGTAGCGTGTACCAATAGACCTGCGGCGCATTCGCGCAGCCATGCACGTCGTTGTCCGCTTGCGCGACCCAAAGGTGGAAGTTCGCGTTATGCGGATGCGAGCCATTGCCGGTGCCACCAAGGATTGGCGCACCACCAGACCAACCACCGAAGTCGACGGGTGCCATGCTCGAAACGAGCTTGATGTCGTCAATCGTGTAGGCGAGCGGCGTGAACGTGTCGTTGAACAGCCTGTCGTAGGCACGCGCGATGCCATCGGCACCGCGACTGTGGCCGATCCACGTGATGTTGTGGCCGTCAACATGCTCATGCAGAGCGCCCCCCGCGATTTGCGGGAGATGCCGAAGGAAAAAGTCGGTGTTCTCCAGCGTGCTGACCGCCGCGGTATGAGTACCAGGCACCGTGTTCGTCTGGTGGCTCATCACGACATAACCGTGCGATGCCAGGTGGTAGCCAATGTGGTCGTACCAGAAGTAGTTATGCCCATTGCCGTGACTGACGACGACGAGTGGCAGTTCGCCGAGTGACGCCACGTTGGTCGGAAAGTAGATCGTCTGGCCAAGGAAGCTGCCGCCGGTGTAGCTATCCTGCGTGACCGCATGCGGCCCGGCCATCATGGCGTCCACTCGCCCGCCAAGGGTCATGTTGCGCGCGACATAGAAGCCAGCGTGCTCTTCGTCGTGGCCATCCAACAAGTCGACGCCTTCGGTAAAGACACCGTCCTGGCCAAAGTCGATGACCACGTCGTAGCCAACGGCCGTGCGCGTATCGCCGGAGCCTGCCGCTTCGTCGGGACCAGCCAGCAAGCCAGCGTCGATCTGGAAGGTGTTCTGCTGAATCGACGTCGCGCCGGCTGGGAACGTGATCGTCTGGGGCGCGCCTCGCGCATCCACCAACGCCGTGTTGGTGACCCACTCGGTCGCCGTTTGCGAGGCGACCACGTAGACGTCTGCGGTCTTACCGTCGACATAACTGAAGCGCGGGTCGATCGCGAGGTGTACCGACTCCTGCCGATTGATTGTCGCGACGTGCTCGAAGAACGGGAACGTCGTCAGCGGGTTGCCGGCGAGTTGTGGCCGCGCAACCAACGTCGCGTCAGCGCCGTTGGAAATCAGGAAGCCTGATGGCGCAGACGCATCGAGCGAGACAGCTGCGAAGTAAGAGTGCTGCGCGTGCAACGCCTCAATATGCGGGATATGCAGATCGTGGTTAAGCGTGCCGCCAACAGGTATCACGCCGAGCACGTCGACAACCAGGGCCGGCGACAAACTCAACGGGAGCGTCACGCCAAACATGGTGGTCGGACCAGGGCCGGTATCAATCATCAGCGCCGTCAGCAAGCCGCC
>JBNMND010000429.1:0-4336 GCA_051274975.1 Planctomycetota bacterium
GGATCAGTGAGAAACAGCCATGGAAATCGACTTCGACGCACAGGACGCCATCTCAGACTTCATCTCCGTGCCCGCGGGCACTTATTTGTGTCGCATTGCAGAAGTGCGCACCGGGACGACCCGTGCAGGCGACGACCGGTGGTCGCTTCGCCTCGTGGTCGCCGAGGGCCAGCACGTCGGAAAGCAAGCGGCCTGGGACAGCCTGGTCTTCAGCATCCGCGGCCGCACCCGGGCACGGACCGTGTTGCACGCCCTCGGCTTGCCGTCAAAGGGTCGGGTGCAACTCACGCCAACGGACCTGGAGGGCTGCACCGCGCTGGTCGAGGTTCGGCCATCGGAGTACGAATCGCCTTCGGGGCAGGTCGTACGACGCAACGAAGTGCCTTACGACGGATACCGCGCGGGCTCTCCAACTGACCATCAGGCCTCCGGTGGAGATCGCGGCGATACAGATGCCCCAAGCACAGTAGACGCCTCCAGCACAAGCGGCGACGGGACCGTCGACACGACCCAGATACCGTTCTGAATGGCTGCGGGCGGGAGGGTCAGCTCGCACACAAACCTAGCTGTCTCCCTGATGAATAAGTGCCTTAAGCAACAGTGGGTAGCCGTGCCAATCGACAGTGCATGCAAGTTGGACAGTTCCCAGCTTCGGCCGCCAACTCTCTGATTGAGGGATACTGCGACGATTTCGTTTCTCTCGCATCGATCCTTGCCCAAACGCTTGAGCAAGTGTCAATGCGCTCCATTGATATCAGCCACAGCGCCGACCACCTGGTCGCATTGAAAGCAGCATGCGCGAGCTTTCTGAGGCGGTCCGTGACCTGATCGAGCGTGGTCGTATGCACGGATCAAGGGCGATACCCGGCGCCCGGCGCCCGGACGGCCGCATCCGAATCGCGCCGGTCAAACTGAGCTACGAGTCTAGCTGGCTACCGGCCTAGCAGCTGAGCCCAGGGTCACGGCTTACGGCCGGGTCAGTCGAGGTCGCACTTGACCGCCCGATCGCCATTGACTAGGACCGTGTTCGGTGACTGCCGAACAAGAGATCGACGAGCTCCGTCAGAACATCCGCGCAGCGGATGTGGGCTACTACAATGGCGGCGAGAGCAAACTCACGGATGCGCAATACGACGAGATGTTCGTCAAGCTGCGCAAGCTAGAGACTGATCACCCAGAACTGGTCACCGGAGATTCGCCAACCCAACGCGTCGGCGCACCGCTGCCAAAGGGCGGCACGTTCGAGACCCAGGAACACCTGGCTCCGATGGGCAGCCTGGAATCGTTGATGGGCGCAGACGAAGTGAAGGCGTTCGTAGAGCGCGCGCGCAAGTTGCTGGAGCTAGAAGAAGGCGCGGCGCTGGCTTGGAGCTGCGAGCCCAAGCTCGACGGCGTCAGCGCGAACATTCTCTACGAAAACGGGCAACTGATCCGCGGGTTGTCACGAGGCGATGGCCAAAGCGGTGAAGACATCACGCGCAACTTGCTGACGATTCGTAACCTGCCCGTACGACTGGCAGGCGATGGCCCCTTCCCGGCCCAGATCGAAATCCGCGGCGAAGTGATCATGTCGAAAACGGGCTTTGCCGCGCTGCAGCTGCGCGAAGAGACCACCAGCGAAGGCACGTTCCGCAACGCCCGCAACACGGTCGCCGGCACGCTCAAACTGCTCGATCCGCGCACCGTCAAGCGGCGTCCACTCGACTTCCTTGCCTTCGCGATCGGTCACGTCGACGGACTCGACCTGCCATCGCACGATCAATTGCGGGCGCAACTCGCCACGTGGGGATTCACCGTCGCCGAGCCAGCAGCACCAGCCAAAGACACCGACGCGATCCTAGCTTTTCGCGATGACCTCGAGAGCCGCCGCGACGACCTGCCCTACGAGATGGACGGCGTCGTCGCCAAGGTCAACGACTTCGAACTACAGCAACTGCTCGGCCGCACGTCCCGCACACCTCGCTGGGCGCTCGCCTACAAGTTCGCACCACGCCTCGCGCGCTCGAAAGTCGAGAAGATCAGCGCGCAAGTTGGTCGCACTGGTGCCGTCACGCCCGTCGCCCACCTAACTCCGACCGAACTCGTCGGCGTCACCGTTCGCAATGCATCCCTGCACAACTGGGGGCTGCTGGCCGAACGGGATGTGCGCGAAGGCGACGCGGTCGAAATCCAACGCGCCGGGGATGTGATCCCGGAAGTCGTACGAGTGTTCGTCGACGAGCGCGGGCCGGACTCGCAACCGGTCGCGCCGCCAACCGCCTGCCCCGCATGCGCTGGCCCGCTGCAACTGGAAGGCAAATTCCTCTACTGCAGTAACCTCGATTGCGAGGCGCAGTTGGTTGGCCGCATCGTGCACCTCGCCAGCCGACGCGCCTTCGACATCGAGGGCCTCGGCCCCAAGCAAGCCGAGCAGCTGGTTGCCGCCAAAATCGTCACTTCCGTCGAAGACGTCTTCGACCTTCGCCCCAAGAAAGAACAGCTGCTCGAGCTCGAGCGCTGGGGCACACGCAGCACCCAAAACCTGCTCAAGCAGATCGACGCCCGCAAGGAGTTGCCGCTAGGCCGCTTCCTCAACGGCATCGGCATCCGCCACGTCGGCGAGTCGACCGCGCGCGATCTTGCGAAGCACTTCGGCACGCTGGACCGACTGCGCGAGGCAAGCCAAGCCGAACTACTAGCCGTCGATGGGGTCGGTGACGAAGTGGCCGCGGCGATCCTGCAGTTCTTCGCGTCCGACAAGAATCAGGCAACGCTGCAAGCGCTACAAACCGCCGGCGTCGACCCGCAAGCTGCCGAACGCAACGACGACGGTCCACTCGCTGGCCGGGTGTTCGCGTTCACCGGCGGGCTGACGACGATGTCGCGCGACGAAGCGAAGGAGAAGGTTGAGGCACTTGGCGCCAAGGCCGCCGGCGGCATCAGCAAGAAGGTCACCGACGTGATCGCTGGCACCGACGCCGGCAGCAAGCTCGCCAAAGCCGAGAAGCTCGGCTTGCGCATCCTCGACGAGGAAGCGTTCAACGAGATGATGGAGAAGCTGTGAGCCAGCGCCCCGCTCGCCACGCCATTCGACTACTGGGCTTGGGACTGGTGCTGGGTGCCATTCTCTACACGTGCTACCTGGCGATCGGCGCGCTGTAGACAAGCACAGCCAGGAGCGATGCCCCCTACGAGCAATCTGCCGTCGTGGCGGAACCAGCGCGGCATGTTTTCGTAGCGGTCAGTCGCCAAAACGGTGAAAGCGTTCGCGCGCAGCCCGATCCAACTCGTCGCGATCCTCGGGATGGGCAATGCTGATCAGAGCGCGCGCCCGTTGCCGCAGGTTTTGACCGCGTAGATCGACAGCGCCGTATTCAGTCACGACCCAATGCACATGAGCACGCGTGGTCACCACACCAGCTCCGGATTTCAAAGTCGACACGATACGTGAGATGCCCTTGCCCGTTCGCGACGGCAACGCAATCACCGGCTTGCCACCTTCGGACAACGCCGCCCCGCGCAAGAAGTCCATCTGCCCACCGACGCCCGACCACATCCGCGTGCCGATCGAATCGGCACAGACTTGGCCCGTCAGATCGACTTCGATCGCGCTGTTGATCGCCGCCACCTTCGGGTTCTGCCTGATGATGAACGGGTCGTTAACGAACGCAATATCGCGCATCGCAACCTGCGGATTGTCATCCAAGAAGTCGTAGACGCGCTGCGTGCCCATGACAAACCCAGACACAATGCGGCCAGGAAGCACCGCCTTGTGGCGTCCGGTGATGACCCCATCGCGCACCAGCGGCAAGATGCCATCAGAGAACATCTCCGTGTGCACGCCGAGATCCTTGTGATCACCCAGCATCGCGAGCACGGCATCGGGGATCGCACCAATCCCCATCTGCAACGTCGCGCCGTCTTCGATCAGCTCTGCGCAATGGCGGCCAATCGCACGTTCCACATCCCCGAGAGGCTTGCCACTATGCTCTGGCAACGGCTCGTTAACGGCCACCGCAGCGGCAAACGTGCTGTGATGTACCAGGCCATCGCCGTGCGTTCGCGGCATGCGCGGGTTGACCTGCGCAATCACAACGGCTGCCGACTCGATGGCGGCCAACGCGATGTCGACCGAGACACCGAGAGAGCAATAGCCGTGCTGGTCGGGCGGCGACACATGCACGAGCGCGACGTCGAGAGGCAGCACCCGATCGCGGAACAGCCCCGGCATTTCGCTCAAGAACGCCGGGATGTAATCCGCATCGCCACGAGCAATCGCCACGCGTGTATTGGCGCCAATAAACAACGCGTTGATGTGGAAACTGTCGGCAACTCCCGGCACCGCGCAGGGGTTCTC
>JBNMND010000430.1:0-4335 GCA_051274975.1 Planctomycetota bacterium
CACCCTATGTCCATGGCTTTGGTGTCGACCAGCAGGACCCCACCAAGTTCGACCTGACTGAGCCGATGCAGTTGCTCAAGCGCTACGAGCAGCTCGGCATCGAACTCGTCAACGTCACGCTCGGCTCGCCCTACTACAACCCGCACTTGCAACGTCCCGCCGCGTATCCGCCGAGCGATGGCTACCAGCCACCGGCCGATCCGCTGCTGTTCGTCAAGGTGCACCTCAATGCCGTTCGTGCCGCCAAACTTGCAGCCCCAAACTTGAAGTTTGTCGGCACGGCTTACACCTACCTGCAGGAGTGGCTCGCCAACATAGCGCAATACGAAGTGCGCAACGGCCACGTCGACTTCGTTGGCCTCGGCCGCATGTTGCTCAGCTACCCCGATCTTCCTCGCGATGTCATTGCCGGCACGGCGGTGCAAAGGAAGCGCATCTGCCGCACGTTTAGCGACTGCACGACGGGGCCGCGCAACGGCATGATCAGTGGCTGCTTCCCGCTCGACCCGTTCTACAAGGCGATGCCCGAAGCGAAGCAGATTAAGGCCCTGCGCGACGGCGCTAAGTAGGCTCTGCGTGTTCGCCTGACCAAACTAAACGTCCGCTTGCAGGCTCGGGGTTTGGCGATGTGGCATTGCGCCGGCATGATCATTGGCCGCCCTTCGCTCGGCTGTGCTAGACGACGCGCCAGGCGAATGTACCCACGAACGCCGATCAAGAAACAGTGAGCGATTCTACGAGCGGTAAGTCAAGCGGTGATCTCGACCAAGTGCGGCAAGGTTTGCGCATGGCTACGCCACCGGATCCCGGCCAGCTCGCTGCTGAGAAGGACCTGCTGCGCGAACTTGAGCATGCGCCAACCTTGAAGCGTTGGCGTGGCTACCTGAAGTTCATCGGGCCAGGTTACATGCAGAGCGCGATGACGCTCGGTAGCGGCACCGCGGCGAGCAGCCTCTTTGCCGGTGCGGTGTTTGGCTATGACCTGTTGTGGGTTGCGCCGCTTGGCATGGTGATCGGCATCCTTGTCATGGGCGTGGTTTCGCACCAGACGTTGTCGACTGGTCAGCGGGTGTTGCCGGCGATGGCGAAGCATGCCAATAAGTGGTTGGCGTGGAGCTTTGCGCTGGCCGCGGTGATCGCTTCGATCGTTTGGCACTTCCCGCAATACAACTTGGCGGCAGCTTCTCTCGCCGATGCTGCAAACACGTTGGGGTTAGAAGGCGTGCCGAAGATGGCGGCCAGCACCTTCGTGTTGGTCTGGGCCGTGGTGTTGTCGACGATGTACGGCAAGAGCCCGCGCTTCGTGCGACTCTACGAGCAGTTCCTTAAGTACACGGTATGGGGAATTGTCGTGTTGCTGTTGTGGGTGTTGATCAACACCGAGACTGACTGGGCGGGAGTGGCTGCCGGATTCATCCCGAGCCTCCCCGAAGACCGTGATGGCTTCAGTAGTATTGACCTCGCCGTCGCTGGAATCGCTGCGGCGGTTGGTATCAACATGCTGTTGCTCTACCCCTACAGTTTGTTGGCGCGGGGTTGGGGTCGTGAGCACAGGGGGCTTGCGAAGTTCGACCTGTTCTCCGGCATGCTGGTTCCTTACGCGCTCGCTAGCTCGTTGATGGTGATTGCTGCAGCCAACACGCTCGGCGGGACCGGTGTTGAGAAGTCGGCTGCTGTTTCCGAAATGGCGGGCGTGCTCGGCAAGGTGATCGGTCCGGTTTCGGGCACGCTGATATTCGACTTGGGCATGCTGGCGATGGCGTTGAGCACGATCACACTGCACATGGTCTGCTGTGGGTTCGTGGCAATGGAGTGGTTTGGATTGCCGTTTGGATCGATGAAGCAGCGTCTGTGCATGTTGCTCCCCGTTCCTGGATTCTTGGCGCCGCTGTTTTGGGGCGACCTCTCGGTCTACCTGGCAATTCCGACGACAATCATCTGCGGTGCGATGCTGCCGATCGCCTACATCGGGTTCCTGATCTTGCAGCGCAGCAAGGCCTACCTAGGCGAGGACCAGCCGAGGGGTGCGCGAGCCGTGGTTGGCACCGGCGGATTGGTCTTGGCGATGCTCGTGATCGTGACGTCGTTAACGTTCTACCTGATCAACAAGTTCGGGTAGTCACGCTGGGATTCTCGGGGCTCAGCTTTGCCGTTGAGCACGGATGCCGGGTCCACAGGCCGAATGGCAAACGGTCCATCGCAGAGGGGTAAAGGCAATCATTGCGTTGCGTGCGCCCACGCGGTCGAGTCTCGGTATGTCCGCCGAGTCCGCTACTGCATTCCGCCTGTGCTTTGGAGCGTTGCATGTGGTGATGCAACCCGGCTACCGAACGCTCGGCCATACGCTCGCCACGCCTGGCCAGGCACACGTGATTGAACAGCACATCGATTGGGCTGGCACGATGCAGTTGCGGCGGGAAATGGATGCGTTCGGCATCGGCATCGCAGAAGCGATGGACACGGCCCAGCGGTTTTTCTTGGGCTGGCCCGCGGCGCGCCGATTGATCACGGAGACCGGCGCGCTGCGTCTGGCCAACGGGTTCTGCGCTGGCGCCGGCACGGACCAGTTGCAGAAGATCGAGCGCGCTTCGGATTTGATCGACGCCGTCGTTGAGCAATGCAGCTTCATCACATCACACGGGGGCATCCCGGTGATCCTGCCCATGCCGTGGTTGTGTATGACCGGCGCGAGCGAACAGGAGTTCGTCGACGTCTACGAGGCGATCATCCGGCAAGTGCGCGGCCCCGTGTTCTTGCACTGGCTCGGCCCGATGTTCCTCGCGTCGCTCGAAGGCTACTTCCCCGGCCGTAGCTTCGATCGCATCATGGCCTTCGATCCAGCCAAGGTACGCGGCTGCAAGTTGTCGCTGTTGGACAAGGCATTCGAAGAGCGGGTGCGCAAGCAACTGTTGGTCACTGAGCAGATTGTGTTGACCGGCGATGACTTCCACTTCGGCCAACTGATGCTCGGCGACGGTGAATCGGCGACGCGCACGACCATGATTGGCGAACGGCGCGTCGCGCTCGGGGACTTTAGTCACGCACTGCTCGGCATTCTCGACGCGATCGCCAAGCCAACGCAGGTGGCGATCGCGGCCCTGCAAGATGGCGATCGGCAGGGATTCGTCGATCGCATGGATCGTTGCGAGGCTCTGGGCAAGTTCGTATTCCAGGCGCCGACGCAGCACTACAAGGCGGGTCTTGCGTTCTTGGCGTGGTTGAACGGTCAGCAAGACAACTTCCTGCTGGTCAATCGCGAGGAATTGCAGCGCGACCAGGATCACTACCTGCGCTGCGCCGAACTGGCGCGCGCCGCGGGTTGCGTGCATCGCGCCGAGGTGTTCGAAGCACGACTGGCAGAGTTCGCTGCGGGCCCCTGGCCACCGCATGAGTAATCGGGCACGCTGTGCCGCTTGAAGCGCACGCTGCACATCGGTGACGTAGAGATTGGACTACCTGCAGTGCAGGCGGCGCTCAGCGGCTATTCGGACCTCGCCATGCGCACTGTGGCGCGCGAGCACGGTGCGACCTACGCGATCAATGAGGTCGTGCTGGACGCGTTAGTCCTGCAAAAGGGCAAGCTGCAACGCCGCATCCTGTCGGTGCCCGAAAACGATCACCCGGTCGGCGGTCAGTTGATGGGCAGTCAGCCCGAGACGTTCGGCAAGGCGGCCCGCGAACTCGTGAAGGCGGGTTACGACATCGTCGACATCAACTTCGGTTGCCCGGTCAATAAGGTGCTCGGGCGTCATCGCGGTGGTTGGCTGTTGCAGGACACCGAGACAGCGTTGGCGATGGTGAAGTCGGTGCTGCAGGCGGTTCAGGGTGATGCGCCGGTGTCGGTCAAGATGCGGCGTGGCACCGATGATTCTCCGGAGGCCGAGAAGCGCTTCTGGACGATCCTCGATGGCGCGATGGAACTCGGCGTGGCGGCGGCGACCGTGCATCCGCGAACCGTCAAGCAGAAGTACATCGGCCCGAGTCGCTGGGAGTTCTTGACCAAGGTTAAGAAGCACGTCGGCGACTTCACGTTGCTTGGCAGCGGCGACCTGTTCTCGGCCTATGACGTGGTCGACATGATGAACGAGACCGGCGTCGATGGCGCGACGGTTGCGCGCGGTTGCATTGGCAATCCGTTCGTGTTCCAGCAGATTCGAGACTTGCTCGATGGCAAGACGCCGCAACGGGCAACGTGTGCGCAACAACGCGCGGCGATCCATCGTCATTGGCAGCTTGCTGTGCCGTTCTACCGCGACGAACGCCGTGCATTGCCGCCAGCGCGCATGCACGTCATCAAGTATGCGCAGTACCACAAAGAACCCGTCTGGGCTCGTG
>JBNMND010000431.1:0-4333 GCA_051274975.1 Planctomycetota bacterium
GGACTTTGGCAGCGAGGAACTGTGCGTTGCCAGCCGCAACCGCTCGAGCGGATCGCGGGCGCATAGGATCGCGCGCAGCGGGTCCGTGGTCTCGAGACTGGCGGTGCGCATCGCTTCTCGGTGCGCGGCGAGCAACTTGGTTTCGGGGATGGCGATGCCCTGCGCGCGTTGCGGCAAGTGCACACGCAGCGCGACCAAGGTCGCATCGGACACGTTGTAGTCAGGCTCGGTCGCGAGGGAGGCGGCGTTCACTGCACAGACCCCGCGCCACAGCATGTTGGCGCGCCGTGGGCTGAGCGCGATGTCCGCCTGCGCGAGCAGTGCGACAACGGTCTGTACGTATTCCGCTGCGGTTGCGGCGAAGCCCGGAGACTGCAACGCCAGCAGTTGCCGGGTGCGCTCGATCATGCTCGCAAAGGCGCGCGCGTCTGCTGGCGCAATTGGCGCATCTTGGGCACAGATCACTGCCATCTGCTCCGCCTCCGTGAACTCGTCCCACGACGGCATCGTGACGACATACGGAAAACGATCGGCGAGCGCTGCGTCGAGCGGTTCGGAGCCTAAGTAGCCATTGTCGTCGTCGTCAGTAGACGGCGGGTTCATCGCGGCCCAGCGGTGCTTCAGGCCATCGAGCGCAATGCCCTGCACCCGTCGCTCATGGATGATCGGGAACATCTTGTTCTGGATGTCCGGCCGGCAGCGGCTGATCTCGTCGAAGATCACTGCACCTGCCCCCCAGATCGCCGCCGGCGTTCGCACGTATTCGAGCGCGCCATCTTTGCCCGGTAGCGGGAAGCCGACCAGGTCGTCGAAGTTGAGCAGGCTCGCGTTGTAGTGTCGGAACGTAAGGCCGAGCGCTGCCGCGATGCGTGTCAGCAGGAGGCTCTTCGCCGTGCCGTGGGAGCCGATCAACAGCAGCGGGCTGTCGGTTGCCAGCGCTGCCACAATGGGGGCTTCGATCGTGGCCAGGCCAACGATGCCGAGCCGTTGCAGCGTGCCGCTGCCGGGATAACTCTGTGCCATTCTGTGCTTCTCACGTCCGATGTCACCGCTTGCGCGGCGATGCTCGGACGAAGTCGCATCACCGACGCTTTAGCAGCATTTGTGAGTCGCCCTGCAAGTTGTCACTTAACTCGGCGACGTCTGTTCTTGGCGGGGACAGACAGCCCGACACATCAGAGTAGGTTCGACGCGTTTCCGTTTCGTTGCTCCTTGCGGAGCCACACTCGCTTTCGCGTTCCACCTTGCCCGGAGGGGCAGGTTGGCTTGGGCGTCGGCCCAACTCTTACGTGCACGGATAACCATAGCACACTCGCTCGTTGCTTGCCAGTGGCTCGCGCTGCACTTTCACGTCACGCGCTTCGCCGCAGCTTCCTGGCCAGGTTTGCCATGCCCTGATGCGCCCGCAGCACGCGGGCGGTGATCGGGTTTTGCCGGCCGGTCCAGTTGGTATGTGCGACTGCTGCCTGGACCGTGGCGACGAACAGGCCGACGACGATGAAGAGCGCAGCATAGAGCGTGCTCCCCATCATCAGCACGACGGCCGCCACCGTGCACGTCAACGCTGCGGCCAGCAAGAAGACGAGAGCCGTCGTGCGTTGCACACCCAGGCGATGCATGATGCCGCGCGCGAACGGATTGGTCTCGGCTGCCGCCGTTGGCACGGCAGCCAGCGTCGTCAGGCAGTCGAGCGCCTTGGTCACGAGCATCAACGCGGCGGTGCAGATTACGAGCGTGTCCATCATCGTTGCCTCGTCTAGGAGTCGTCGAACTGCTCGGCGACGCTGCCCTTGTCGACACTGTAGTAGACATCCGCCTGTCGGGCACCTTTGGTCGCCATGTCGAACGCTTGTTTCCTCGATCGCTCGGGCATCGGCCGTGCGGCGCGATTGCGCATCCGGCGGATCGTGCGCACATAGTCGCACGTCTCCCGATGCGCGTTCGCATACGCGGTGAACGCCTCGAACTCGTTCTGCCACAGCCGTTCGAGACCGCCGAAGTTGCCGTCGCGATTGAGTTCGGTGACCTGGCGCACGATGTGCGCCTGCCACGCGACGAGCACGGCCTGCGCGTGTTCGAGCGTAGGCCGCTCGATCGCGGCGCTGGTGCGCAGGGCGAGAGCATCGATCCGTGCCCCGACGTGGCGCTCGGGCGAGCCCGGTTCACGCCATTCGAGGTGGCCGGTGCCGACGAGCATGCCGCCGGGCACCGGTGCTTCGAAGCTCGCGGGGATCTGCAGTCGCACCACGATCGTGCGCTCGACTCCTGCTCTCACCGCGCCAGCTGAGACCATGAGGCGGCGGCCATCGAAGGTGCTGGGCATGCCCGACAACTCGCTTGCGTGGATGCCGTCGGGCACGTCGATCACGAACTGCAGGTGCTCGGCCACGACCTCGGACAGCGACAGAACCTCGCCGAGCAGGATCTCGACGATTTCGCGGGCGTTCTCGGCGTCGTGGCATTCGCCGCCGCCGTTGTCGGCGAGCGCGGAGAGCTGGCTGGGCGAATAGCCGTCGCCGATGCCGACGCACGATGTTGAGATGCCCTGCTCGAGCTGGTCACTCGATTCTCGTGCGAGTGCATTGGGTGCGCACAGGCCCCGGTTGGCGTGGCCGTCGCTGAGCACGACAACATGACGGCGTCGGCCCGCTGCATCGTCGGACGCGAGCAGGGTGCACGCCGTCTGCCAGCCAGCGTGCAGATTGGTCGTGCCGCGCGTCTGCAGACCGGCGAGGTTGCCGCGGATCTCGGTGCGCCCCGGCTCGTCGAGTCGCAGCCCGTCAGCGTGCACGACGACGTCGTCGGCGAACGAGATGATGGTCAAGCGCGTCGAGGCCGGCAGTTCTCGGGCTAGTCGCAGCGTCGCTTCCTTGGCCGCTTCGAGGGGTGCGCCACTCATCGAGCCGCTGGCGTCGATGACGACCGCGAGGTCGAGTGGCGGCAACTCTCGCGTCGGGTTCGGCGCGGGTGGCACGATGCGGGCGATCAGGTGACGGATGGCGTCTTGATGCAGCGGCAGCTGCGGTTGGTCCAGTTCGAAGTGAAGGTGCAACATGGGAGGGTCCTCGGGGGTGGGGTGTGAGTTGTGGTTGGGTTGTCGGGTCGTCAGATGGATGTTTTGGTGGGGACACACGTGCCCCCGACCGCGGCATACCGCGGTTTCTCGATGATGGGTAAGCAGCGCTACGTGGCGTGCTTGGTCGATCGCGTGGCGTGCTGACTCAGTGGTGAGTTCGGCGCCGCGTCAGTTCACGCGATCAGGTGAGCGCGGGTCACGGCTCGCCTTCGTGGATCCAGGTTCGCAGTTTGCGCGCAAGCCTCGCGAGCCAAGCGACCCGATGCGGGTCGTCCGATCGCAGTCGCAGTTCGAGGTCTTTCTGGATTTGGATCGTGGTGTAGACCTCGCCGGCAGCGGGGGGGCTCGGTGCCGGCCGTGAGGCGCTGAGAAGGGGCAGGAAGTCCTCGTCGTCTCGCTCCTCGTCATCGTGCTCGACGGAGTGCATTGCCATGCGAGAGACGTCGCCGTAGGCCATGGAGGATTCCTCAACCACGCCGGACGGTTCGGTCAGTCCCGCGACCTTGAGGGACTCCTCACCATGGGCCACGCGGCGGACCACGTCGGGGTCATTGCTGGCGTAGAGCCGTTGGAGGATGTCCCGGATCATGGCCAGCGGCAGGCGCGTGCCGGTCTCCTCACGCAGGCGCCGGACGAAGAGCAGTCGGTCCATGTGCTCCTGCCCGTAGAAGGCGCCGCGGCCCTTGCCGAGCGCGGCTGGCAGCACGCCTTCCTTGATCCAGGATCGGATTGTGCGCGCCTGTTCGCCTGAGGCGTCAGCGAGTTGGTCCAGGCTATATGGAGGGGTGTCGTGCACATGCGGGAGCCTAGGCTTCCAGAACACGACTGTCAAGTAGATGTCGTTATAATGTCGAGTTGTACGGCCGGGATGCTGCCTTGAGATGGGCTAGCTTCGTCTCTCTGGCTGTCCTTAGAGTGCGACGGTGAAGCTCTTCCTCGATGTCGACGGCGTCCTGCTTGCAGGCGACCGGCTCGCACCCCACGCGATCGGGTTCCTGCAGTTCGCCACTGAGAACTTCGAGTGCTACTGGCTCACGACCCACGTTCGCGACCACGACACGGTCCAGGTCATGCGGCACCTGATGCAGGCCACGCCGGGCGATCAGCAGCAGGGACTGGTTGATGTCGCGAGCAAGGTGATGCCAGCACCGTGGGCGAAGTGGAAGAGCGATGCGTTGCCGAAGGACGGCAGGTTCGCGTGGCTCGATGACTCACCGACCGCAACCGAGCTGGACGTTCTGCGGCAGCGTGGCCAGC
>JBNMND010000432.1:0-4308 GCA_051274975.1 Planctomycetota bacterium
TCGTTCGGCGAAGGTTGCTGCTTCAGTGTTGCCATCGTCGCCAACGGCTTCTCGCACGCTTACACGAGCGCCACGGGCTTGCCGTTGACCTACGCCACGACGCACCTGGAACTAACCGGCGGCACGGGCAGCAATGTGCCGTTCACCGCGCCAATCTTCTCGCCGCGACTCGTCAACACGAACATCCACTACACTGTCGGTGGATCGTGCGGTGGATCGGCAACGGTCAGTTCGGTAGGAGCTGCCTGTGTCGGCGCCAAGACGTCGTTCTACGAAGTCATGACGCAGACGAGCATGGACCTGTCTGGCATTGAGTTCAACGCCACCAACGGCGCCTCTGGCTACTCGATCACCGCGCAGCCAAGCACGATCCAACCGATTGGCTCGCTCAACCCGGGCGCTACGCCGCTTGCCTTGGGCGACGATGTGCAAGTAGGCGTCGGCACGCTTGGCTTGACCGTCGGCTCGAACGGCCAGGTCGCCCGCGGTGGAGGCAACTCGAACCAATGGCAACCCAACGTCACCACGATGTTGAGCAACCCAGCCGAAGCGATGTACGCGTGGACAGACTTGCAGCCAAACATTGCAGGCTCTGGTCTCGTCACATACGAAGAGTCCGGCACGCAGTGGATGGTTACGTTTGACGGCGTCTACCTGTGGGGCACGACCGATCCGTGCACGATCCAGTTCCGTGGCAACGAAGCCAACGGCAACTTTACGATCGCGTTCGGCTCGCTTGGCAACACCGGTCCAGAAGACTGGTTGATTGGCTACAGCGTGGCCGGCCCGAGCGCCGACCCGGGTCCGCGCGACCTGACGTTCGCGAGCTTGTTCCCGTTCGGCACGCAGACGTTCGACCAAGAGCCTCTGACGCTGTCCGCCGTGGGCACACCCGTGATCGGCCAGCCGTTCGACTTGACGACAACCAACATGGAGTCCAACGCGATCTTCCACGTTGGCGTGATCGGACTGACCGGTGCTGGCATACCGCTCACGTTCGTGGTGCCATCGGCAAATCCGCAATGCCGCTTGAACGCCGCGGTTGACGTGCTCGTCGGCCCAGCCGTCGTGTTCGGCGGCCCGAACTCGCTGACCTGGCAAGGTGTCGACCTGACCGGCGTTGGCATCCTCGGCTTCGACCTGTTCTTCCAGTCGGCCACGCTCGACCTGTCGGGTCTGAGTGCGTCAACGCGTACATCGAACGCGATCAAGGCGACAACCGGCTTCTAGAGGCCGGCGCTTCAACCGGCTTCTAGAAGCCGGCGCTTCAACCGGGTTCTAGGACCGGGTGCCAAGATCGCGACCCGAGCCGTAACGGTCCGTGATGGTTATGCAGCCATCACGGACCTCGGGTCGCATCATCAAGCATGGCTTGCCACTTGCTATTAGTGCTTGGGGCAGGCCAGGGCTCTCGCTGGCGTAGCCGCGCGAACGACCTGGGCGGCGAGGCTGTCGTCGTCGCCGATCCTGTCGGGTCTTTGAACTCGAAATTAGGCAAAACTCGGCGAACGCACTCCTGGCATTTGCCAGCAGGGGTGTTTGCCCTTGCGATCTGCGGGGTGGCCGTTTGGGCTGTGGTGCGCGGCGCATGGTCGCGACGGCGGCGCACCTGGTGGATCACGTCATCCCGGCTGCTGCGCCGGTGCGGCCGTGGGGGCTGTCCTTGCCGTATCGGGTGCGGTTTGTGTGCGCGAACGATCCGGCCGCGTTGGCTGCCGTGCGTCGCATCCTGGTGCGCGCGGTTTCGGGTCACTACGAACGTGCCGCAGCGCGCCTCGGCAAGCCGCGCCCGCGGACTGGTGCGGTGGCGTTTGTGCAGCGATTCGATTCGGGGTTGAGGCTGAACGTGCACTTCCACGTGATCTGGTTGGATGGCGTGTACTCGCGCGAGCCAGGTCGTAGTGTGGTGGAGTGGTGCGAGCACGCACAGGTCCCGGACTCGGATGTTGCCCTGCTGGTGCGCCGCGTGCGCAACCGTGTGCGGCTGCCACGCTGCGGCAGATGGCAAGTGGCCCGAGGATGCGGATCCTGCTGATGCGGATGCCGGTGCCGACCCGAGTGACGGCGGGCAACTGTTGCTCGAACTGGACGCGGCCGCCGTGCAAGGCGTGGCGTTATCTGGCGAACGCGCTGGCCAGCGTGATGTTCGTGTTGGGCGTGGCACACGTGACGAGCCGTTTGTGAAGGGGCCGCTGTGTGCGGACTTGGATGGCTTCTCGTTGCACGCTGCGGTGCGGGTGGCGGCGGGTGATCGCAAACGGCTGGAGCATTTGTGTAGGTACGCTGGTCGGCCAGCGATTGCGGAGAGTCGGTTGTCGCTGCTGCCGGATGCGCGAGTTGCGTATTCGTTGAAGAAGACCTGGCGGGATGGTTCGACGCACGTGGTGCTTTCCCCGCAGGTGCGTTGGTGCATAGACCCAACTCACGGCAGATCGCTCACGCAAACGCCTCGATTCACATGCGAACCGCGTACGAAGCCGGCATTCCGAGTTCGGTCATTCGGTTGAGGTCGTTGAAGCTCGACTGGCTTGCAACATCCTCCACCGTATGACCGAGCTTGGAATGCCGGCTTCGTACGCGGTGAGAATGTGAATCGACGCGTTTGCCGAGTCGATCTGCAGTGAATTGGATTCATGCACCAACGCCCATCGGCCGAGTGCCTTGCCCTTGGCTGCGAGGCGTCGACGTTGGTCGTCGCTCAGGCGCAGTCGCTTGTGCCTTGGAGTTCTCGGAAGACGCGGTTCTCTTCGAGCAGGTAGGCGATCAGCCGAAACTGATCAGGATTGACGAAGCCTGCGAACGTGATGAGGAGCAGCTTCAGCGGGAGGTCGGCGGCCATGTGGCCGAATCATCGGCTCTAAAGCGGTCGACGTAACTCGTGCTGCTGGAACGCGATCCTATCTTCGGACACCACGAGGTCGGCGACAACGGCTGCGGTTCCGCCTGCGGCGATCAGGCGGTCAGTGCGAGCAGAGCGATCGAGGTGTGATGGAGTAGGTGCGGCATGTCGTGGCCAGTGGTTGTTCCGCGGTCGCTGGGTCGAGCTGCCTTAATGATCGATGCGCAAGAGTCCCGCGCTGGCAGCGGCTCAGACCGTCATGCAACCACGGCTGTCGTCCCAGAAACGCAGCCGCAGGCACTTCCAGATCTGACGAGGACTCAGTGACGTCGAGGACCGCGGTTCGAGCTCGGGAATGCCCGCCATCGCTTCAGGCAGCCGGTAGAACGGGATCTTGGCGTTGACGTGGTGCACGTGGTGGTAGCCGATGTTGCCCGTGAACCAGCGCATGACCGCGCCCATGCGCATGTAGCTCGAAGACTCGAGCGCGGCGGTCAGATAGCTCCAGTCCTTGCTCTCCATCATCTTGACCTGCGGGAAGTTGTGCTGGGCATAGAACAGATACGCCCCCAGCCCGCAGGCAACCGTCATCGGCACCAGCACCAGGAACAGCAGCAGCCAGGGCGCAAACACCGCCATCAGCACGACGATCGTCAGGTGCACAACGACCGCGATGGCCGAGTCGGCATGCTGGCGTCGATTGACGAGAAAGGAACGAATGCACATCCCATACAGGAAGATCGTCACGTAACCGAGCGCGATGGTCAGTGGGTGGCGCTGGAAGATGTATCCGATTCGCTGCCACCTGCCGGCTCGCTCCCACGCCGCGATCGTCATCACCGGATACGAGCCGATACTCGAACCGTAGATCTTGCCGACGTTGCGATGATGATGTTCGTGCGATCGTGACCAGATGCTCGGCGGATTGAGCACCAGAATGCCGTAGACCGACAACAGTGCTTTGGCGACCTTTGATCGCTTCAGGATCGTACCGTGCTGGAAGTCGTGGTAGATGATGAACATCCGCACGAGCGTCAGGCCGAGCACGATGCTCGCCGGCAGCAGGATCAGCCAAGAGCTGAAGACACAGATCGTCGCGCCTAGAGCCAGCACTAGGGACAGGGTGGAAATTAGGTGCCACCAACTGCGGCCGCGCTGCTCTCGCGCATATGTCAGGCTCTCGCGGATGATATCTTTTGAATTGCGCATTCAAGCTCGATAATCGAAGGGGCAACAGAACGGTGTCGGGCTGCGCCTGTTGGCCTACAGCTCTCGTCTGGCGACGGCCTGAGTCGGCTCAAGAGATGCTACCGCGCGCATTGCACCATGGCCAAGCTGACTTGCTGGTTGATGGCTAACAGAGTCGGTTGTTTGGGGGCGGGGGAGCCGGACCGCAGCTTGAACTTCCTACACCCTCGCAGTTGGGGCAGTTGGCGGTGGCAGCGAGGCAGTCAGCCTTTGCCGCGGGT
>JBNMND010000433.1:0-4294 GCA_051274975.1 Planctomycetota bacterium
GCCCCATCAGATCGAACAGCGAACGTAGGAAGCCCTCAGCGTGGCGCAGCGGCAACTGCAACAAGAGCCGCAGCGTGAGCGCCGTCTCGATCGCTAGGTCCGAGTATTTGCGCTGCCCTCCGCGACGCCCCGAAGGCTTGGCATTCCACCGCGCGATCGCGTTCGGCGACAGCCAGACAGTTAGGTTGCCGCGCTCGACCAACGATCGGTCGTAGTCCAGCCAGTTGCTGACCCGATACTTCGTCTTGTATTTGGGATGGACGCGGGACTTGGTGCTCGGCATGGCTAGTTGCGGATCGGGGACCCCCCATATCGGCAGATCGCGTGCCCGTCATTCCGATCCGTGCACCAACGCCGTTCGCATGCTAGGAACGGATATTCAGGCGTTGAGATGCTGCTGTAGGAATGCCGCGGTGCGGCTCCAGAGGTCGTTCCAGTCTTCGCCGCGCATGAAGTGTTCTGACTCGGGATACTCGTGCAGTTCGGCGCCGTAGTCGCGCGCAAATTGGCGGCTGGGTTGACCGGGTGTCGTTGGGGTGGGATTGTGGCTGAGTGGGGTTCGGGTGGTCCGAACCGCAGCTTGAATTACCTACACCCGGAGGCACGCACTACCGGCCAGGTTGTCTCGTCCCCATGCTACGCTTGCCTGCCTGCGAAGATGCCTTGCTTGGCGTTCTCCACGATGCAGGCGACGCCCGGGTGGCGGATCTTTCGCTCGGGAGAGATGGCGTAGAATCGCTCGCGCACGGTCTCCAACACGCCAATCGGCACGACGCCGTAGTTGGCGCAGATCTTGTTCGCGACCACGGTAGGCGCCGGAAACACGCCGCGGCCGGCCTGGCCGAACACCTTCATCAGTGCGCCGTCTTCAAATTCAGCGACAACTGTCGGGCGCACGTCGTTCTCTTCAAACCAGTGTTCCAAGGAATTGCGGATCGCCGCTGCCCTTGACGGCATCAAGAACGGCACGCCGTTGAGCGACTCGGGAAAGCGCGTCTTCAGCCGTCGAGCCATGGCGTTCGTCGCAAACAGCGTCGTCGTTGACTCGCCCATTGCGTGATTGAAAGCCGTGACATCAAGGCCTGGCGCCAGCGGAACGTCGGACAAAACGAGGTCGAGTTCGTGCACGGCGAGCTGCGCAAACAACCGAGTCGGTTCGTCCTCGCGGCAATCGAGAACCGCTTGGGTGTCCGCGTCGAGCACGGGTAGCAGCAATTGAAACGCAACGATCTTGGTCATCACGTCCGCAATGCCGATGCGGAAGCGTTTTGGCCTGCCAGTTGGTCGACCGCGCAGAACGTCAACCAACTCACGGCCCGACTCGAAGATGTCGTTGGCGTACGTGCGAACGGTCTCCCCAGTCTCCGTCAGTTCGAGACTGCGCCCACGGCGGTGAAACAGCGACGCACCGACAAATTGCTCCAGACTCTTGAGCTGCATGCTTATTGCCGGCCGACCGACGTTCAGCTGGCGACTTGCAGCCGCGATGCTGCCTTCGCGAGCGACCGTCCAAAAGTAGAAGAGGTGATGATAGTTGAGCCACTCCATGCGCAAAGCATACGTCAATTGAATTGACGATACACGTCAATGGAGTCGCATTCGGAGCGGTCGAATGATCCTCGGCCGGTCATCACCCAGGTAGATGTGTCAGTATTATTGATCAGTTGCGTCACAATATTATGCCTGGTTGAACTCAATGCTCGCACCGATAGTGCGAAACTGATCCCGACGATTCTATTCGTCAGGCAACCCAGGCAACCAATGAAAGCGTTCGCAAGCATCCGCCAGGACCTTCCTGCCAGCATTGTCGTGTTCTTCGTGGCGGTGCCACTTTGCCTCGGTATCGCTCTGGCCAGCGGGGCGCCGCTGTTTGCCGGCCTGATTGCCGGCATCATCGGCGGCCTCATTTGCGGCATTCTCAGCGGCTCCCCGCTCGGCGTTTCAGGGCCGGCGGCCGGGCTTGCGGTCATCGTGCTGCAAGCCATCGAAGGACTCGGCTTCGAGGCATTTCTGCTAGCCGTGTTCCTGTCAGGCTTTCTGCAGATGGGCCTCGGCTTCGCGCGTGCTGGCGTGCTCGGCTACTTCTTTCCGTCTGCAGTGATCCGCGGAATGCTCGCGGGAATTGGCACGATCATCGTGCTCAAGCAGATCCCACACGCGTTCGGATGGGACAAAGATCCGGAAGGCGAGATGCAGTTCCAGCAGCCCGATGGTGAGACAACCTTGTCGGAGCTGTCGCGCGCCTTTGAGAACATCGAGTGGAACGCTGCGATCGTCGCGACCGTCGGCCTTGCCCTGCTTCTGGTTTGGGACAACGTCCTCAGCAAGCGCGGCAGGTTCTTCCAAGTGGTGCAGGGTCCGCTGGTAGCTGTCGCGTTTGGCATCGTCTACCAACTGGTCACGTCGCAATGGGCTCCGAGCTGGTCACTATCACCTGAACACCTCGTCTCGGTGCCAACGCCCAACTCATTCGACGAGCTGCTGACTCAATTCACGACGCCCGATTGGGGTGCAATCTCGAACGGCGCGGTCTGGGTGACCGCGGTCACGATTGCGATCGTCGGCAGCCTCGAAACGCTCTTATGCCTTGAGGCGACCGACAAGCTCGATCCACAGAAGCGGGTGACACCGACCAACCGCGAGCTGGTGGCACAAGGGGTCGGCAACTCAATTGCTGGCGCGATCGGCGGTTTGCCGATCACGCAAGTCATCGTGCGTAGCTCGGCCAACATCCAGTCGGGTGCGCGCACCAAGCTGTCGGCGATCCTGCACGGGGCGTTCCTGTTACTGACTGTGGTCATGATCCCGCAGGTGCTCAACCTGGTGCCGCTGCCGGTGCTCGCGAGCATCCTGTTCGTCGTTGGCTACAAGCTCGCGAAGCCGCAGCTGTTCGCCACGATGTACCGCAATGGCTGGACCCAATTCGTGCCATTCGTCGTCACCGTGGTGGGCATCGTATTCACCGACCTGCTGACGGGCATCGGCTTGGGCATGGCAGTCGCCGCAGTCGTCATCCTGCGCCGCAACTACCTCAACTCGTACTTCCTGCACATCGAGGAGAACACCGCACACGGCAAGCACGAGGTGCACATGCGCCTGTCCGAGGAAGTGACCTTCCTCAACAAGGGCGCGATCCTTCGTGAGCTCAGCCAGATTTCCGACGACAGCGTCGTCATCATCGACACGAGCAAGTGTGTCGACATTGATCTCGACGTGGTCGAGATCATCGAGGACTTCCGTTCGACGGCCGGATTGCGCGGCATCCGCGTCGAGACCGTGTCGCGAGACAAGCCCGAGCAGGCGGTGAGCGACATGCACGCCCACGTCTGAGTTCCGGGCCTACCCTTCTGCTTCCAAGACCCCCTCAAAGAGACCATTGAAAAGTATCGGTATCTGCAAGGTCTGCGGCGACCATCTGGGCCGCGACATCGAAGACTGTCCCAAATGCGGCTGCTGCTGCACGCGGATTCACTGGCGCGTGTTCGCGGCCGTCATTCTTGCCACCGCAGGTGTCGGGTGGGTAGCGAGCATGATCGGCTGAAGATTCGGACCCGTCGGTGCCGGGCACGGGTGGCCGGCTAACAGGGGGCGGACCGCTCGAAGCGCGGGAATGTCGATCGTGCCAGCTCGGGCATGGTCCGCGGTTCCGAGGGGCGCGGTACCCTTTCTACGCAACCGATGTGTTCTTGAGTTCGACGCCATGGCGTTCGACCGCGTCAATCGGTGGCCTGCCCAACTAGCTGACGTCCCCCGCGCGAGACGCTTACCCGCCGCCGACTTGAACGCCAGCGCGATAGAACCCTGACAGCCCCGCGTTCAAGTTGCCTTCCGCATCCCAAAGGAACCACGGCCCATCGCGTTGGCCAGCTCGGTAGGAACCCTTCATGGCGACGGGGCGTTGGTGCACAAAGCCAAAGTCGGCAAGAACGTGGCCAGAAGAACCCGAACTCACATCCGAACCGCGTACGAAACAGGCATTCCGAGTTGGGTCACTCGGTTCAGGATGTTGCATGCCAGCCGAGCCTCGACCGATTGCCCATCCGCGTCACGCGCATGCAGTCGATCGCCAAGGATCTTCTTGTAGCGCATGAACGTGTTCTCGGCGCGCGCCTGCTGGTGATAACCAGACTCCTTCTTCCACTGGCGTCGTCCGACCTTGCGAATGCGTCGAATGACTCGATCTCGCGATCGACATCCGCGACCTCCGGTTTGCGCTGTCTTGACCGGTGGCACAACGACCTTCGCGCCTCGGTCGGTCGCAGCGTCGTACAGCGCGCGACCATCGTAGGCACCG
>JBNMND010000434.1:0-4293 GCA_051274975.1 Planctomycetota bacterium
TCAGCTTCTGGGACTCCGCGACATTTATGCCTTGAGCAACCACTGCGATCTGCAGGCACAGAACCGCAGACAAGGGCAGAGCAACTCTGCAAAATACGCTTCGGAAGAGCACGCTTCGGGGCATCAGGCTCCGTTCGGGACTACGGAGAGGGGGGAACGCGAGTGTAGCCACAAACAGGGATCTTGCGCGGCTCTTGTGCTGGACCCGAGCATGTCCGATAACGTCAGCGTCATTCTGGGGGCGATCGGCTTCGACCGAATGTTGATCCGTCCTGATGTGGCGCGCCGAGGGCCAGGCACCTCGTAAATCCGACTGGAAAAACTTAAGTGCCAACACGCACTACTCCCTCGCTGCTTAATAACTAAGCGCGACGCTGAGGTCCCTTTGTCTGCGGGGGGCCAAGGCGCTACACAGCAGGCTGGTTGCTGGCTGGCTACTCGGCCCAGTCGCAACGAGAAACAGTCGAGTTGGTCCGCGCTGATCCTGTTCGTTGGAGCTGTGCGGATGACACCAAACAACGAACTACGCGCGTAGAAGCTCAGGTCGAGGCATTCTGGGACGCGGGTTCGATTCCCGCCGCCTCCACCATTCCCGCCGGTTGCGCATAACAGCGCACCGGCGGGCACCTCTTGCCTTGCGAGTGCCAACAGGGTCGCGATGCATCGCATGCCCCATGGAGACCAAGAGCGGGCTATCAATCGGCTAACCCGTGGGCATGACCGACCTGCGCCTCGACCCCGGATGATCTCACGCCCGCCTGAAGTCGCGGACCCGTTGTCGGTACACACAGAAGCACCGGTGACCCATTCTCAGGCCACCGGTTACCCGCCTGCATCGGACCATGCAGAGTCCAATGCTCACTTGGCCAGATCTCATCAAATCCGGCCTACCTCTGTCGCGGATCTCCTCTTAACCAGGTCCGCGACACGTGTTCCTCAAGTGAGTCGGACTGCTACAAGTCGCCGATCGTTCCCTTGATGCCGTTTGATACACGCCAGCCCGTGAAGCCTGGGCCTGGGCCAATAGTTGCAGCCTGGGCGAAGAGCACGCAACTGCAACAGACCGGGACGTTGGGTAGGGCTGTCCAGGACCAGCTCGTCGCGCCCAGCGTTGGATCAATGGGAGTGACAATGACAACAGGCAAAGCGTAGAGCGTGCAATCAGCTGGCATGCCGATGATGCTCAGCGGCAACGCCGGATTCGCGGAGCCAAGGAAACCGAAGTGGGCGATTGCGGTCGGCGCGATGTTACTGGTGGTCATGTTCCAGTCGGGACCAGTGACCGGACGGCCAACCGACTCAAGTGTCAGCGGCAGCGTGTCCGTAGCGCACTTGACGATCGCACCATTGGCGGCAAACTCAGCTTCGATACCAATCGAACCCGGGTCAGCGTTCGGGCCGCCCGGCGAATGACCGATCATCATCGGGTGCGCCGTCGCAGAAGCCATCGCGCCAAAGTAGAGGCTGCAATTACCTGTCGCGCTGTCGTAAGCGAACTGGAACAGGTTCAAGTCCTTCGTGCCACACGCAAGCACCCGGTCGTATGTCAGCAGCATTTGCTTACCGACTTCTTCGCAGGTGATCGTGCCACCCACATTTGGCTGCCAGTCACTCCAGAATGAAAACTGCGCGGCGGGTTGGTCGAGCAGCAGCGCCGGCATCGGGATCCAGAAGAAGCTGTTGCCGGACCCCATAGCGATCCAACCGTTGGAGCCGAACTCGAGGCCGATCGTGCCGATCGGAACGACCGTATCGTCCGACACTCCGACGACCGGCACGGCCGTTGGGTCCAACAAGTTGACGGGCTGCACGCCACTGGATGCAGCCGTCACCAAGTAGCCACCGACGGTACTAGTAAAGTCCAAACCGAACAGCGTGTTGGTCGCTGCAAAGACATCTACAGTGGCCAATTCGTAGATGGAGGCGAACGCCTCGACACAGCCAGTCCCGATCACTTCCGTGCGGGCGAAGTCGGGATACGTGGTGCCACCGTTTGCATAGTGCACGTTGCAGTTGACGATGCGCGGACTCAGTAGCTGGCCGGTAAACGCTGCACTCGACGCGGAACCACGGCAATCCTCAGTTCACTAGTCGTGTATGGCAGCGGCAAACCGGTGCCAGTTGTGTAGGCGTGCGAGAACCCTTGTGCAACCAAGGCGACAGCGACCGCGCAGCCGTCACGGAGTTCGATCGGCGTCGACAAGGTGAACGGTGACGGCGAACCTTGCGGCAATGTTGCGGCAAGGTTGCGGCACACGTGCCCCCAGAAACGAGGCTCCACATCGTACTCGTATGGGCAGCACCCATCGGCGCGGTGTAGACGTCCATCGTGACGGCAAACCCGCCGGTCGAACCAGAGACGCTCAGGTCGATGTCGCTGATCAGGACCCCACCACCAGTGACCGCAGTGAGGTCAAAGTAGATGGCGCCACCGACCGCGCCAGTGTTGTTGCTGTTGTAGGTCGTGGCCATTGGACTCTGCGTCACTGCTGCAGTGGCCAGCACAACGAGGGCAAACAAGCGCATGCGACAATCGGTCATGAACGATGCGCATCAACAGATAGTGCACCGAGCTTGCGGGGCAACGTATCGCGTGGTCGTCATACGCCTTTGACAGTAGTTATATGCCCCGCGCAAACGACTATACTGCCAGTATCAACTGGCGGTGACGCTTCGCCAGCGCGACATCCATGCCGTCGCGCCGTCCCGCTAGCAAAGAACAGACAGGAGTCTATTCGTATGCTTAAGTCCTCACGTCTCGTCGGGAGTTTGGTAATCGCCGCGTCCCTGATCGCGGTTTCCACAGCAGCCATCAACACCGATCGTTCCGGTGCCATCCAAGAGCCGCGCACCCATGCGCTGGAAGGGTGGCAGACCCACCTGGATAACATTGGTTTCAAGAAGGATCTGCGCGACCAGATGGCGCCGCAGTTCCTCGGCCAAAAGAAGAGCTCGGTGCCAAACGAGCACGGTGGCGTCACGGTGACGTTTGATGGCAGCCGTCCCGGTCTGCTCGCGACCGTCAAGGTCGTGCTCGATGGCAACGGCCGTCTAATCGGCACCGCCGACGTGATGCTCGCGGACGTGTTGGAGGCTCGCTAATTATGGCTCGCTTCAACACTTTGGGCTTCGGTCTCGCCAGCCTGCTGGCCACCGTCGCGCTCTCTGACTCGGCGCTCGCGCAGGTCACCATCATCCGCAACCAAGTCGCAGGTGCGGCACCTGGATCCGCAGTTGGTGGTGGCAACCTCACTCAGATATTCAACGAAGCTGCTGATTGGTGGGAAGCCGCGCTGGTTACGACCCCCTACACGCTGACCCTGACCTACAGCTGGGCACCTCTCGGCGGCGGCACGCTAGGCGTGCACAACTTGAACTCGCAAGGCGGCTCGCCAAACCGCGAAACGGCCGGCACGATCAGGTTCGACAACGACGGTACGAGCAGCTGGTTCATGGATCCCACTCCGTGTGACAACAGCGATTACACGTCGGGCCTCACCAACAGCTCGGCGAACCTCGGCGGTGGCACGATCAATACGGGCCGCATCTTCACCGGCGCGACGGGTTCTGCCTCTGGCAACTTCGACCTGTTCGCGGTTTGCCTGCACGAGATCGGCCACGCGCTCGGCCTCAGCTCGGCAAACACGAGCTTCATCGCGGGCAACGGCGACCTCGACGTCGACGTCACCGCGCCCCGCCCATTCCCCGGCTCGACCATCCCGACGGTCTCCGGCGCCCACATCAACATCAACACGGCGTTGATGTGGCCGTTCTCCAGCCCCAGCCAGCGCCGCCTGCCGAGCGACACCGACGTGCTCGCTAACTCCCAGATCAGTGGCATGACCGGCATCAACAGTATCGCTGTGTGCCCAACAACTGGTGGCGGCGGTAGTCCGCTGACGACAACGTTTGCGAACAACAACGGCGGCGCAATCGGCGGCGCGGTTTACTTCGCACTCGAAGGCGTCACTGGCGGCACCGGCGCCACGATCACCGACATCGACCTCAACTGCGGTGGCGCAGGTGGCGTTGCCGGAACCATCGACGTCTACCTGCAACCAGGCTGCGTCTTCGATCCGTTCGGCACGTGGGGCCTCGTGTCCACCGGCACCGGCACCACGGCTGCCGCTGGTTCGCCATCGAACTTCGTGCTCAACACGCCCCTATCGTTCGGCGAAGGTTGCTGCTTCAGTGTTGCCATCGTCGCCAACGGCTTCTCGCACGCTTACACGAGCGCCACGGGCTTGCCGTTGACCTACGCCACGACGCACCTGGAACTAACCGGCGGCACGG
>JBNMND010000435.1:0-4270 GCA_051274975.1 Planctomycetota bacterium
GCGACCAGTTCTCCGACGTCAATGGAGTCTGCAAGGTCTTCGACACCAACAATCTCGAAGTCGCTTCGTTCAACATCTCCGAAGTTGACTGGACTCATGTCAGCCTGACAGCGCCGGTTGGTGGTCCTTACTACAACCGCATCACGCTGCAACACAACGGCCCGCAAGGCTGGACCGTGATCGACGACTTCAACTACTACGCCGTCGGCGGTAGCTCAACGGGCCGGATTGCAGACCCCATTCCTGCTGGCATCCCGATGAGCCCATTCAGTGTTCACCTGACGCCCGTCGCGACCGGACTCGAAGCTCCCAACTACGGCGCGGCCGACCCACTCGGTGGCAACAGGCTCTACGTTTCCGACCAAATCGGCATCGTCTGGAACCTCAACCTCGCAAATGGTGACCGCACGCCGTTCCTCGATGTGTCGTCGCGGCTGGTATCGCTTGGTGTCTTTGGACCAGGGTCATTCGATGAACGTGGCCTGCTCGGGATTGCATTCCATCCTGACTATGCGACGAACGGCTTGTTCTACACGTACACATCAGAACCCCTGAACGGTGTTGCCGACTTCACGACGATGCCTCTTGGCACGACGGCCAATCACCAAACCGTCATCCTTGAGTGGACCGTCACGTCCCCGCAAACAGTTGGTGCGGTCGTCGACCCAAGCAGTGCCCGAGAAGTCCTTCGTGTTGACGAGCCACAGTTCAATCACGACGGTGGCTGCATTGCGTTTGGGCCAGACGGCTACCTTTACATCGGCCTTGGTGACGGCGGTGGTGCTGATGACCGTGACGGCCAAGAGTTCCTGGGCGGCCCAATCATCGGTCACTCCTTGGCTGGCAACGCGCAGAACGCGTGCAACATCCTCGGCTCCATTCTGCGCATTGATCCGCAAGGCACGAATGCAGCGAACGGTTCCTACGGCATCCCACCGAGTAACCCGTTCTTGGGCACGAACCCCTACCTCGACGAGATCTACGCCTACGGCTTCCGCAACCCGTGGCGCTTCTCGTTTGACTCATTCAATGGCGCGCTCTACGTCGCCGACGTTGGCCAGAATGACGTCGAAGAAATCGATCTGGTCACTGCCGGCGGCAACTACGGGTGGCCCTTCATGGAGGGCTCCTTCTTCTTTGATCACAATGGCAACGAAGACGGGTTCGTATCGATCAACAACTCGGGCGGTCCAACCAACGTCATCGATCCGATTGCCGAGTTCGACCATGACGAAGGTGTTTCGATCATTGGCGGCTTTGTCTATCGCGGTAGCAATCTCCCCGGCTTGAACGGCCGCTACATCTTCGCTGACTGGTCGCGCGAGTTCTTCGGCAACAACGGTCGCCTGTTTCACTTGGTCGCAGCGGGCCAGATGCGCGAGTTCAACCTGCAGAACCCAGTAGACATGTCGCCACTAGGGTTCGGTCTCGACAACGATGGCGAGATCTACCTGATGGTCAACTCCACCGGCACGCCATCGGGCGGCACCGGCATTGTCTATCGACTCGATCCATCGCCAACCGCCGCATGTGCCGTAACCAACGGCACGGGCGTCAACCCGGTCGATTACTCGTGCGTGACGCTTCCCGCGCTCGGTTCAACCTGGACCACATCGCTTGAGCACAACGCGACGACCTGGCTGACCGCGCTCGGTTTAACTGTCGACGAAGGCACGCCCGTGTTGGTGCCAGCACTTGGCGGCGAGTTGTTGCTGTCGCCCACCGCACTCACCGTGGTGGTTGGAAGTGGCGACATCAACGTCGCCATTCCATCGACCGTCACGTTGAGTGGCACGATGTTCCACACGCAAGGCATGCGCATTGATGCCGGCAACTTCGTGATGCTGAACGGCATCGACATCACGCTCGGTAACTAGCGGCCTTGATCATTGAGTCCACCGCCATGAGCGGTGGACTCAATGCTGTCAGGCATAGACCAAGAACGTCAGGCCCGCGTGCACAGTGAGCACCAGCGCCATGCCCACGACGATTGCTGAGTTGACCGATTCGCCAACGTCCGCGCCGGATCGCTTCGGACCCGTGCCGAGGTGGTAGCAGGCCACCGCGACCAAATAGCCGGACAGCGTCGATTTGGCGAGGATGACCAGCACATCGTGGGCGCTAACGGTCATGAAGTAGGCCGTCGCCCAGCCAACCATCGTGATTCCAGAAGCGGAACTCGTCGCCAGTGCCGCAGCCAAAGCTGCTGCGACCACGCCAGCGAGGGTCACCAACGGCATCGCGATAACCATCGCCCAAACCAACGGCGTCAGCAGGTAGTCGGCCGGGTTCACACCCATCATGCGCAAGGCGGCGATCTGGTTGGTGCGCTTCATCGTGCCGATGCGAGCGGACGCACCAGCGGCAATGCGGGCGGTGAAGAAGAAGCCACTCAACATCGGCACCAAGACCGCGGTCGCGACCTTGCCGGTGCCGGTTAGCAATGCGGTTTCGAAGCCGCCGTCGATCGGGTTGTTGCGCAACGCAAAGAACGTCGCAAGACCACCGATGACCGCACCGGCTACCGCAACAAACAATGCAGGTTCGAGCGTGAAGCGCACCGTGGTGCGAACCATCTGGCCCATCTCGACGGGTGGCAAACGACGCACCGAGTCGACGATTGTCTCACCAATCGCTGCGAGCTGCAGCAACATGCGACGCATCCAGTGAACCGCTGCGGGTTCGCCTTCGGCCGCATCCGTCTTCTTCGTGACCGCGTTTTGACCCGTCAACCGGTAGTCCGGCGATTCTAATCGCAGCGATCGCGCCGGGCGGTCGAGCACCAAAACACCGTCGGCGAACTCCTCGAAGGCGTCGACATCGTGCGTGATGACGATCGTCGTGCGACCCTCATCGTGATCGTGAGCTTCGCGCAGCAACTTGGCGATGGTGCGCGCCGCTTCGGGATCGAGGCCGGCTGTTGGTTCGTCGCAAAGCAGCAACTGCGGCGACGACGCGAGTGCTCGTGCCACGGCTACGCGTTTGCGCATGCCACCAGAAAGTTGTGCGACCCGTTCCGGTGGGTCTGGCAAACCGGCTTGGGCCAATAACGCCGGCGCCAACTTGCGCGAACGTCCGGATGTGGAGAGCGCCAACTCAACGTTTTGGCGGGGGCTCAACTCATCGAGCAAGCCTTCATCTTGCAGGATCGCGGCAACCTCGTTGTTGAGTGAGCCTGATCGATCGCCAGTCAGCGACTTGCCGAACGCTATCAACTCGCCTGACATGCGGGGCGCCGGTTCGCGCGATTCGATCAGGCCAGCGAGGATGCGCAGTAGCGACGATTTGCCGCCGCCACTGGTGCCGATGAATACGAAGAAGCCGTTCTTCGGCAGCGTCAAGTTGACGCCTTCAAGCAACACCTCTTCGCCGCCGGGGCGACGATGGGCTAACCCGAAGTTGCGAAATACCAGCGCTTCACTCATGTCGCGGCTACTGCGGCCTGAGGTCTGCGGGCAGATGTTCGAGCGAGACAATCGCAGACACGACATCGCCGACTTCTCTGCCGAAGATGCCGATGACCTTGTCATCAGCAGCGACACAACCACCGAGGTTGACTTCGCTGAGGGCAAGATCGCTTGCCATAGGTTGCACTGGTAGTTCGGCGCCATTGGGACCAACTGCGCGAATCTGCAACGGCACACCTTCGATCGTGCCTTTGAACACTAGGCGGTCGCTTGGTGTGCCTAGCAGATCTGGTGGCGCATCTTCGAGCACCAACGCAGCGAGGTCTTGACCAGATGAGTCAACCCAGACGCGGTGAGCACGCATGACCGTGCCGTTGGCGAGATGCACCTTGGTCACTTCGCCGTCTATTTCTGGGTCTCCCCAAGCATCGCCTTCAGTGAACGATGCGTCGACCAACGAGCGTGCCGTCACCACCACGCTGCGTCCCGAACGATCGAGGAACAACACGCCCGATCCATGCCGCAGGATGTGGTCGTCGGCACTGAGTATGTCGCGTTCGACGGCCGCGTAGGTGATGCGCACCAACACGACGTCATCCGGAACCGCTGGCTTGCCGGTGTTCTCTTGCTGCACTGCCTTGCCAGGCACCGCCGAGATCTCAAATACAGGTCGCGACAGCTCGGCCGCCGTGCGGTAGCCGTCTTGCACCAACACGCCTTTGCCGGGTGGCCCGTAGTAGCTGACGTATGGCGTCAACAATGCACTGAGGTCGGTCACCGTGAAGCCACTAAGCAATGCGCCACTGACGTTGGGACGACCGACCCAGAACTTGCTCTTGTCGGTCACCGTTTGGCGATGCTCT
>JBNMND010000436.1:0-4207 GCA_051274975.1 Planctomycetota bacterium
GGTGGCAGTTTGGCGATGATTCGATCCCGACGGTCGGAGTTACGTATTTTGCCGGGACCTTCGTGCGGCACCCGCTAGCTCTTGCGGCCGCAAAGGCAACGCTCAAGCATCTCAAGCAGTGCGGCCCCGAACTACAAGTCAAACTGACGCACAGAACGGTGGAGATGGTCGACGCAATGAACGCGTACTGCAACGACGTGGGGGCTCCGATCGCCGTAGTGTCGTTCTCCTCGATGTGGCGGATCAACTTCACGCAGAAGCATGCGTTGCAGGATCTTCTGTTCGCGATGATGCGAGTCCGTGGAGTTCACATTCTCGACAACTTCCCGTGCTTCCTAACTACGGCACACAGCGCGTCTGATCTTGAGTTGATCACGACGGCGTTCCAGGAGTCCATCACCGAATTGCAGGATGGTAGTTTCCTGCCGCGACGCAAGGAAGGCGCGGGTGTTGTTCTGGATGATGCGAACCCGCCGGTTCCTGGTGCGCGCATCGGCAAGGATCCAGATGGCAATGCGGCTTGGTTCGTTCCAGACCCGGATAGTCCCGGCAAGTATCTAAGGCTCGACGGATGAATCGAGGTTCCTCCGCAGACGGCAAGCAAGCACCTGTTGACTACGACCCGTTCTCAGGTGCACCGCTGGAACGGGTAGTGCCGACCACAGAATCGCAGCGCGAGGTCTGGCTTGCCGACCGCTTGGGTCGCGAATCTTCTCTCGCCTACAACGAGTCGATAACCCTGCGGTTTATCGGACAACTCGAACTCGGTGGGTTGCGCTCGGCCCTGCTCGATTTGGTTCAGCGACATGAGGCACTGCGCTCGACGTTTGGTGCCAACGGAGAGGAGTTGTGTATTGCCAAAGAAGGTGCGTTGGACCTCGTCGAAGCGGATCACTCGGCCGCAGATGAATCGGTTCGGCAGGCCGCGATCGCGGCTGCCAAGCAGCGTGCCGTTGAGACTCCGTTCGTGCTGGAGACAGGCCCACTTGTTCGCGCCGAGATCCTCAAGCTGGGCCATGCCGATCACGTCGTAATTCTCACCTCGCACCATGTCGTGTGTGACGGCTGGTCCTTCGCCGTGTTGGTGCACGACTTGTTGGCCATCTATGCCAAAAGGGTCCACCTCGCGAGCAACGAGCTTGCCCCAGCGGTGTCCTTCGGTGACTACGCCGTTGCCCAGAGCGGGTTGCTGGGGGGGGAGCAGGCGGCCTTAGACGAGTCTTATTGGTTGGCTCAATTCCGCGAAGCTGTTCCGATCCTTGAGCTGCCCGTGGATCATGCTCGGGGTGCCTGGCGCACGTTCGAGTCGAGACGGGAAGACCACACCCTTGATGCAGCCCTTCTGGCAGGATTGCGCAAGTTGGGGGGGCAAAGCGGTGCCGGGCTCTTTGCTACGTCGCTCGGTCTGTTTGCAGTGCTCTTGCAGCGCATCAGTGGACGCGATGACCTTGTCGTTGGGGTTCCTGCCGCTGGCCAGTCGGTGGACGGTTTCGGCAGTCTGGTCGGACACTGCGTCAATCTGCTGCCCTTGCGGCTGCGACTCGATTCGTCCGGCACGCTGGCCGAGGCGATTGCCACCACGCAGAGTGCCGTTCTCGATGCTTACGAGCATCAGTCCTACACCATGGGGAGCTTGCTACAGAAGCTTCCCGTAGAGCGGGATCCAAGTCGGCCGACGTTGATCAGTGTCATGTTTAACATCGACAGTGCAATCGACAACAAACACGACTGCCCTGGCTTGTCCGTCGAGATCGAGAGCAATCCACGCAGCTACGAGGTCTTTGAGATCTTCGTCAATGTCGTTGCCGTGAACGATGAATTGCGGCTGGAGTGCCAATACAACGCGAACCTCTTTGATGCTGCGACGATTCGGGCGTGGCTCCGATGCTACGAAACGCTCCTGAGGGCGGCGTGCGATTCGCAGCAGGCCACGGTTGGGGGGGTCGCATTGTCGAGTCCCACCGATCGGGACTTGCTCAATCGTTGGAATGACACTCGGCGAGACTTTGCCAGTGGTGCGCTTGTTCACGAGTTGTTCGAAGCGCAGGTTGTGCGCGTGCCGTCGCAGCCGGCATTGGTGTGGCGCGACACGACGCTGACATACGCGGAAGTCGAGCGACGAGCGAATCAGCTTGCGCGCACCCTGCAATCTTTGGGTGTCCGCCGGGGTGCGTTGGTCGGCTTGCACCTCGAGCGCAGTCCGGACTGGGTGGCTGTCATGCTAGCCGTCCTGAAGGTAGGGGCGGCGTACGTGCCGCTTGACCCGTCCTATCCGCTAGAGCGCCTGGAGTTTATGGTGGCGGATGCTGGGTTGGCCGTAGTTGTGTCAGGGGAATCCGTCGCCGAAAGCCTGCTGCCTCGAGAACGCAGCCTGCTCCTCGATGCCGACCGTGAGCTGATCGCCGGGCAGTCGCCCGCTTCGTTACCACGCGGAGCCGACGCGCCTGAGCCTACTGATCCGGCCTACGTTATCTACACGTCAGGGTCGACGGGCAAGCCGAACGGGGTATGCGTGCCTCACCGAGCGGTTGTGAACTTTCTTGAGTCGATGGCGCGTGAGCCTGGACTCGCGCCTGATGACCGGATGGTTGCGGTCACGACGCCGTCGTTTGACATTGCGGTGACGGAGCTCATTCTGCCGCTGACTGTTGGTGCTGTGACCGTGCTTGCGACCCAAGACGAGGCGACCGACGGGGCATCGCTTTGCCAGCTGATTGCGTCGAGTGCGGCTACAGCAATGCAGGGCACTCCGGCGACTTGGCGTTTGTTGCTCAGTGCTGGCTGGCGAGGTGGTTCGCAGTTCAAAGCGCTCTGCGGCGGGGAAGAATTAACCGCGAACCTGGCCGAGAAGCTGCTGCTCTGTGGGGTCGGCGAACTTTGGAACATGTATGGCCCGACCGAGACGACGGTCTGGTCGAGCGCCGCACGGATCACCGAGATTGCTGCTGGCATTAGTATTGGGCGGCCAATTGCCAACACGCGCATTTGGATTCTCGACAGCCGCGAACGGCTGTGCCCGATCGGTGTTCCCGGCGAGATCTGGATCGGCGGCGATGGCGTAACCCTGGGCTACCTCGGGCGGCCGGAACTCACCGCTGCCCGGTTCTTAGCCGATTCGATTTCGGGTGATTCCGGCGCCATGGTTTACCGAACCGGCGATCGCGGCCGCTGGCGTGCCGACGGGCAACTGCAACACCTCGGGCGGCTGGACTTTCAAGTCAAGGTGCGCGGCTACCGCATCGAGCTTGGTGAGATCGAATTTCGTCTGGCCTTGCACTCGGGAATAGACGCAGCGGTGGTGATTGCTCGAGAAGATCGGGCGGGCGATGTCAGGCTAGTTGCGTACTATGTGCCAACGTCAGGCTCCGAGCCGACTGTTGACGCACTGCGAACACATCTCGCGCACGCATTGCCAGAGTACATGCTGCCGCAGCACTTGGTTTGCTTGCCCGAACTGCCGCTGTTACCCAACGGTAAACTGGACCGGAAATCGTTGCCTGTTCCAGACGCTCAGCGCCTGCCAATCACCGAGTACGTGGCGCCAGGTACCGACACCGAACGAGGGGTAGCCGAGGACATGGAGGCCGTGCTCGGCATGGAGGGCATTGGAGTCCACGATGATTTCTTCGTGCTCGGCGGACACTCCCTGCTTGCAGCCCAGCTGACGTACCGCGTCAACAGCCGTTTCGGTCACGATCTGTCGATGCGTACGGTTTTCGAAGTGCCGACCGTAGCGCGGCTCGCCGCAACCATCGACGGGAGTTCTGCTTCGCCTCCATCGCCACGGCAGCGCATCACTCGTCTTGAGAATCAGCGCCGCGCGCCGGCCTCGTTCATGCAGGAACGTCTTTGGCTGTTGGAGCGCATGAACCCTGGTCGAGTCGTTTACCACGCGCCATCTGCGCATCGGTTGCAGGGCGCGCTGGATGAGCGCGCCTTCGAACGGGCGCTTAGGGAAGTGGTTCGGCGACAGCCAGTATTGCGAACGGAGTTCGACAGCCACAGGCACGGACTGGATCAATGCGTCCGCGAAGATGTCGTGGTTTCGTTGTTCCCCGCCGAGGACTTGAGCCACGTAGAGCCTTCAGATCGGGACACCGTGTTGCTTGAGCGACTCGACGAACTGACCAACGAGAAGTTTGATCTGTCGTGCGCGCCTCTGTTCAAAGTGCGCATGATCCGGTTGGCCACTGACGAGCATGTGCTG
>JBNMND010000437.1:0-4203 GCA_051274975.1 Planctomycetota bacterium
ATGGTGCCCGGCGAAATTGGTTACATCGAACTGATCAACTTCAGCGCCAATATCTCGGCCGAACTGCAGATCGCCTTGCGCGACCTGACGTCGAAGGGAGCCAAGGGCATCGTGCTCGACGTACGCAACAACACGGGTGGCTTCCTTACTCAAGCGCGAGACGTCGTTGAGCAATTCATCGAAGGCCGCGAGCTGGTTGTCTACACCGAAGGTCCGAACGAGCCGAAGCGTTCCTACTCGACCGACCCGCGCCGCCGCAACGTTTGCAAGTTGCCGCTCGCTGTGTTGACCAACCGCTTGTCGGCGTCGGCCAGTGAGATCACTGCCGGGGCGTTCCAGGACATGGGCCGCGCCAAGATCATCGGCAAGCGCTCGTTCGGCAAGGGCAGCGTGCAGAACCTGTTCCCGCTCAACACCAGCCCGGCGGAAGAGTTCGACGACCTCAACGGCGATCGCGCCTGGCAGGAAGGCGAGAACTACACCGATCGCAACGGCAACGGTATCTACGACCCCGGCGCGCACATCAAGCTGACGGTCGCCAAATACTACCTGCCGAGTGGTCGCTGCCCGCACCGTGAGTTCGACAAGGAAGGCCGCATCGTCGACCCGGCATGGGGCGTCAAGCCGGACATCGAACTCGAGCTGCTCGAGAACAAGCCGGAAGACGCGTGGAAGAACACGGCCGTGTTCGCGATCCTGAAGAACGGTTCGTTCCGCAGCTTCGCGAAGAAGCAGATCGCTCTCAACGAGCAACTGTTTCGCAAGCTCGCGGAAGGTGACGATGGCGATCCGAGCGCCTACCCGGGCTTCGATGAGTTCTACACGAGCCTCGACACCAAGCTCAGCAAGGACGACGTGCGTCGCTGGGTTCGCTACCAAGTGCGTGACCAGATCAGCGATCTGCGCGGCGCGGTCTACCCCGGCCAGCGTGCCCTTGGCGATGCGCAGGAAGATGCGCAACTGCAGGAGGCCATTCGTGTGCTGATGAAGGAGCGCGGCGAGGACATCCGCGACATCGCGGCGCTCAAGAACGTGTTCAAGATCAAGTTCGACGACAAGAAGAAGACGGCCAAGGCTGCTTCCGGCGATCGCAAGTAGTCGTCTACGGGCTTCAGGAACGAGCAAGGGCCGCATCGTGCGGCCCTTTTTTTGTGCCCACCTCACCCCCCTGGGTCACCTTGCTCGGCGGCGCCCGCAGCGGTGCACCAAATACATGGCATTTTGTCAGGTGTCGGTATTTGGGTGGCGCCAAAACCATGCTCCCCGGGACCAATAAGACACGGGCGATTCGCCCGGTTTGCGTGTCCCGCGCTTGATTTTTTTGACCCGCTCAGGCGGGTTCTAGCGCGAAGTGCTTGTGGGGCATTTGGTAACGATCCGAGGTGCTAAATTCGACGTGTTCGGCGCGCCAAAAACCCTCTCATTTGCGAAACCCAAGCATTCCGCGGGACCTCGGCGTCGACCCCCGCATAAGCCAGATTTCACTATCTAGTGGGTTGCCAGTGGCGACCACACCCAATAGATAGTGGCTCCCTACGGCGTAAGCCTGTTTCGTCCCACTGCCAGTAAGCCCAGATCCTGCGTCGCCCTTTCTTAGGGAGGCCGACTTCTGGGCGACCCGGCAGGAGTGCGAAACTGCTACTTTGTAGGACCCATTCCGTTTGGTCGCGGAGTGGTTTGTTCTATCGCAAGTGAGTTTGCTTCCCGAGCCGCGTGGCTCCCCGAACTGAGTATGGCTTTGCAGCCATGCGGCGCCCCGAATTGATCCGGTGCCAGTTCGAATCCACGCGGTCTTGACTCCGGCCCCATGCAGCCGGAGCCGGTCACCAGTCGAGTAGCAACTCTCCTGCATTCCAGGTCAGCCTGATCGCAGTCCCCACTGTGATCAGGCGCTCAGAGTCAAGGTCCCGCGGCACACGGGACCAATCACGATAAGTCGGTTTGGTCGCCGGCTTAGGTTCTCAGGAGGAACACACGTGAAGATTAGTCGGCGGTTCACGGTCAAGGGCAAGTCGCCCTACGAAGGCATCCCATTCACGCAGCGGAACTCAGAGATCCGCAACCCCGATGGCTCGCTCGTTTTCGAAGCGCGCGACATCCAAGTTCCAGGTCACTGGAGCCAGGTAGCCGTCGATATCCTTGCGCAGAAGTACTTCCGCAAGGCAGGTGTTCCGCAAGTTGCCAGCGATGGCAAACCGCTCAACGACGAAGACGGTAAGGCCGTTCTCGGCGGCGAGTCCGACGCGCGTCAGGTGTTCCACCGGCTTGCCGGCTGTTGGCGCCATTGGGGTGAGAACAACGGCTACTTCGACAGTGGCGATGATGCGCAGTCGTTCGAAGACGAACTCAGCCACATGTTGGCCGCGCAACACGCCGCTCCCAACTCGCCGCAGTGGTTCAACACCGGCTTGCACTTCAAATACGACATCAGCGGCCCAGCCCAGGGCCACTGGTATGTCGATGACCAGAGCCAGACCGTTGGTGGTAACGGTGGTGGTTCAAAAGCCAATGGCGGTAAGAACCGCATTGCCAAGGCAGCCAAGAACGCCGCGGCTGCATCGATCGATGGTCCGCAGCTGAAGAAGAGCAGCAGCGCCTACGAACGTCCGCAACCGCACGCCTGCTTCATCCAATCGGTAAGTGATGATCTCGTCGGCGACGGCGGAATCATGGACCTGTGGACTCGCGAAGCCCGCTTGTTCAAGTATGGCTCTGGCACTGGCAGCAACTTCTCGCAACTCCGCGGCGAGAATGAACCGCTGTCTGGCGGTGGCAAGAGTTCCGGCTTGATGAGCTTCTTGCGTATCGGCGACCGCGCTGCTGGCGCGATTAAGTCGGGCGGCACCACTCGCCGTGCTGCCAAGATGGTCTGCCTCGACCTCGACCACCCCGACATCGAAAACTTCGTTAGTTGGAAGGTGAACGAAGAGCAGAAGGTCGCCGCGTTGGTGACCGGCAGCAAGCTGATCAAGCAGCACCTCAACGCTGTCATCAACTCTTGCCACGTTGAGCAAGAAGACGGCAGCACGAAGCCCGTCATCAAGCCGCGTGAAAACGCGGCGCTGCAGACGGCGCTGCAAGCAGCACGCACCTCGCACGTTCCTGAGAACTACCTGCATCGTTGCCTGCAGCTTGGCGGCCAAGGCCTGCGTGCCGTGGACGTCACAGAGTACACCACCGACTGGGACGGCGAGGCTTACGGCACGGTATCGGGCCAAAACTCGAACAACTCGATCCGCATCCCGAACGAGTTCTTCCGCACCCTCGACGAGAACGGCAAGTGGCGCCTGATTCGCCGCACCGACCGCGGAGTTGCCAAGGAGATCGACGCCAACGAGCTGTGGGACAAGGTGTCCTACTCTGCTTGGGCCTGCGCCGACCCGGGTGTGCAATACGACACGACCATCAACGAGTGGCACACCTGCCCCACCGATGGCCGCATCAACGCGAGCAACCCGTGCTCGGAGTACATGTTCCTCGACGACACGGCCTGCAACCTGGCGTCGATCAACCTGACCAACTTCCTCAACGACGACGGCACGTTCGACCTCGAGGGCTACAAGCACGCGATCCGTCTGTGGACGATCGTGCTCGAGATCAGCGTCTTGATGGCGAGCTTCCCGAGCCAGCAGATCGCGAAGTTGTCCTACGACTTCCGCACGCTCGGCTTGGGCTACGCAAACCTCGGCACGATCCTGATGCGTCTCGGCATCCCGTATGCCAGCGAGAAGGCCTACTCGATCGCCGGCGCGCTTTCGGCCGTGCTCAGCGGTGAGGCTTATGCCACCTCCGCGGAGATGGCCAAGGAGCTCGGCACCTTTGCGAAGTTCCCGCAGAACGAAGAAGCGATGCTGCGCGTGGTTCGCAACCACCGTCGCGCCGCCTACCACGCCAGCGAGACCGAATACGAAGAGCTGTCGATCACGCCGCGCGGCATCGATCCGCAACTGTGCCCAAGTCAGCTACTCGAATCCGCACGCGAGTGCTGGGATCGCGCGCTGGTGCTCGGCGAAAAGCACGGCTACCGCAACGCGCAGGTCACCTGCATTGCACCGACCGGCACCATCGGCCTGCTGATGGATTGCGACACGACAGGTGTCGAGCCGGACTTCGCGTTGGTCAAGTTCAAGAAGCTTGCTGGCGGTGGTTACTTCAAGATCGCCAACCAGAGCATTGCTCCGGCGTTGAAGAACCTCGGCTACG
>JBNMND010000438.1:0-4128 GCA_051274975.1 Planctomycetota bacterium
CGATCGAAGAGACGTTTAAGGACGAGACGCCAAGTGCCGTGTTGGAGGCGCTCACGCCAAATCTGCAACCGCACTGGATCGACTTCCGCAAGGACCTGCTCAAGGGTCGCTACGACGGCACACTCGAAGCTCGCACTGCGTCGCGCATGACGTCACTATGCAACTACGCGCTGCAACTGACGCCGCTCGATTCATTCCCGGTTGAGTTCGGCGAGCCGGGCGCGCCCGGTGCCGTCGTCGACCTCCTGACCGAAGAGCTCACGACTGCAATCGACGAACTGACGCGCCCCGTTGATGCGATCAAGCACCAAGCGAAGACCGTCACGGTCGGCATCTCGCGTACCGACGAAGCCCTGCTCACCGCACCGTTCGTGCGCGAAGCACTCGCCGCTGGCGCCTTGCGCGACCACCTCGGCTACCGCGACCTACGTGCCCTCGCCAGCCTCGACCCAGCCGTCATCGAAGTCGTCGGCAGCACTCGCTACCGCATCGACGGCGACCCAAGCCACGACGGCGAAGCCACTGCGCACGTCATCGATCGCCGTGGCGTCGCGGCGTCCATGCGTTCGCGCACCGACGAGAACCCGGTGTTGCGCGGCACAAAGCACCTGGTTGCGAACGAACGCTTGTTGATGGTCGCCAAGGGCCGCAGCGACGATCGCACGGTGGTCATCCTGCCCGAGGTGCACAACAACCAGACGATCGGCCTGACCTTGCTGCACGTTCGCTTCCAAGAACACCTCGACGCGCAAGCACTGCGCTCGGTGCTCGGCGGCTACCGCAACCGCTACCAAGCGCTCGCCGACGCCGTCACCGAAACCGAGCCGACGTTTGACGAGAGCCTGATGGCAACGATGCCCGTGGTCGACCTGCTGTGCGATCCGATCTACTCGCTGGCTGACCGCTGGCGCCAGGGCACGCACGTTAGCTAGGACCGCCACATCGCGGGCGGCTGGCCCGCGGTCAGTTAGGATGTTTAGGTCACCAATCGACGCCGACTGCAACCTCAGCGTTTACCATGTGGACGTGCGACCCAACGGCGATCTCGTCGGCGGCGACCAACGACCGCGAAGCTGAAGCAATCACTGCTTCGCCACCGCATCAGCTACTGCAGCGTGCCCTTCCGAGGTTCCGTCGTCGGTTCCAACACAAAGCGCGCGGGCTGACGTCCGGAATTGCCACGGCCGTGTGGCGTCAACAGCTTCGCGACGAATCGACCGTCCCTGTCCGTAGTCGCACGCCGCGTGTCGCCGTCGCGAAATTGGCTAGCCAGCACTGATGTGAACTTCAGCAACACAGCGGCGTGCGTGACCGGTTGCTCGGAGATATCGCCGGCACTACCGGGATGCGCGCAGCGTTCTTGCCCAGGTAGAGCCGCAACAACCGCAAGAAAGAGGCCCCCAAGGCAAATCGCGCCCAACCGTTCTAGTGAGCCATATGCGGTCGCCAAGCAATGCCGGCCCAGGAATGGCCACGGTTGTTGTTTGGACCAGACGGGCAGCGCGACCTATCCTGCTCCGCAGAAATGCCGGTCCCAATGATTGATCTCACGCGCAACAAAGCGCAACTCGCCGAAATCGAAGATGCCGTCGTGCGCGTGGTTCGCAGCGGTGGCTACGTGCTCGGGCCAGAGGTCGAAAACCTCGAGACCGAACTGACGCAATACATCGGCACCAAGCACGCGCTGTCACTGTCGTCGGGCACCGATGCGTTGCTGTTGCCGTTGATGGCGATAGGCATCCAACCGGGCGATGAAGTCGTGCTACCGAACTACTCGTTCTTCGCGACCGCCGGCGTCGTCGCGCGCCTCGGCGCCAAGCCGGTGTTCGTCGATTCGGAACCCACGTTCAAGAACATCGACCCGCAACGCCTCGAAGACGCGCTGAAGAAGTGCACTCGAGCCAAGGCCGTGATTGGGGTCCACCTGTTCGGCAGCGCCTTCGACGTCGACGCCATCGTCAAGATCTGCAGGGCGCACTCGGTGCACCTGATCGAAGATGCCGCGCAAGCTATCGGCACCAAATACCAAGGGCGCATGCTCGGTGGCCACGGCCTGTGCGCTGGTTGGTCGACGTTCCCCACCAAGAACTTTGGCGGTATCGGCGACGGCGGCTTCATGACGACGAACGACACAGAGTTCTTCGAGAAGTGCAAGCTGATGCGCAACCACGGCATGGCTGAGCAGTACCTGCACAACTACATCGGCGGTAACTTCCGCATGGACGCGATCCAAGCCGCCGCCCTGCGCGTCAAACTGCGCGGCATGGAAGAGGTCACCGAGATCCGTCGCCAGAACGCCGACAACTACCGCGAACTGTTCGACGAAGCAGACCTTGGCGATTGGGCAACGCTGCCGACCGAGATGGATCGCCACGCCTACCATCAGTTCGTGCTGCACGTGCCGCAACAACAGCGCGACCCGGCGATCGCCCACCTGCGCCAACAAGGCATCGGCTGCGCGGTCTACTACCCGGTGCCGTTCCACCGCCAACCGTGCTTCAAGTACCTCGGCTACGACGGCAAGGACTTCCCGGTCTCCGAAGAAGCCAGCCGCACGGCATTGGCGCTCCCGATCTTCCAAGGGCTCACGCAAGCCGAACAGATCGACGTCGTCGGCGCGCTCGCGAAGTTCGTCAAGCAGTAGCTACTTCATGCACCAAAGCGCGGGCCCGCTCAGCGGAGTGCCCCCACCAGGCAAGAACGCGAGGCGCATGGATCGCCGTTCCGTCGGTCAGCCCAAGCCAATAGCCGCAGTTCTTCGGCAGCAGGGCAATCGCCGAGACCTTGCCAAGGTGCGTCGACTCGATGATGTCGCCAGTCTTGGCATCGACGATCCACGCGACCTTCTTGTCGTGGTCGACAACCGCAACCGACGAGCCATCCGGAGCCTCCGAGACGTGGTTCTCACCACCGATCACCTCGGCCAAACGTCTAGTCGCTAGCCCGGTGGACGGCACTTCGACGCCCTGAGCTACCGCGAGACCGGCGAGAACCGCTATCGCCAATACCAGCTGTATGGCCCCATTTGACGCGATCCCGAACGCCTGTGTTAGCAACAAAGTCACGCCTGCCCCATTGACGAAGCGCACGCTGCACATCATCCTTCTTTCACCGCTGGAGGAGCGGCCGCGATCAGTAACTGATGCCAGGGCTTTGGAGCCCATTACGAGCATCAGCGAAAGGCGACGGTCGCCGAAGCTTTGGTACGGTCCAAACGTGCTTGAGTTGACCGCGAGGACTAATTCCCTCGCGGTTGTCGCATCTCGCTTAGCGTGATGCGGAGGGCCAGAGGCTGATGTGTAAACAGCATGTCGGTTTCTCGGTGTTCCAAAGGCGGCCTGACTGCACAAGCCAAGCCCGACACCGATCTACGATGACCGCATCCGATAGTGCTCCCGATAGTCCTCCCGATAGCTCCGCAGACATCTCTGCTGGTAGCTCCCCGTCAGCTACGGGCCACCCAAGCGCCGACCGCACCAGCTGGCTACTCGACCGCACCGAGGCGTTGTGCAAGTTCGACACGACCACCGGCCGAGAAGACACTGGCCTGCCCGCGCTGCGCAGTTTGCTCACGGAGCTCGGAGCCGACGTGCAACTGCAGCAAGTCGAACCCAAGCGTCACAACGTGCTCGCGACGTGGGGCAAACCAAAGCTGCTGTTCTCTACGCACCTCGACACGGTGCCGCCCTTTCTGCCGCCGCGCCGCGATGGCGACCTGTTGTCGGGTCGCGGCACGTGTGACGCCAAAGGACAGATTGCTACGCAACTCGCCGCGATCCAAGAACTGCTATCACGTGGTCATACTGACCTCGCGTGGCTTGGTGTCGTCGGTGAAGAGACCGACAGCATCGGTGCGCATGCCGCTGGCGACCTGACCGCCAACCTCAGCGAGTGCATCGCCGTGATCAACGGCGAGCCGACCGAAAACAAGCTCGCCACCGGCCAACGCGGTTCGCTGCAACTGCAACTGTCGACCAAAGGCAAGGCAGCGCACTCGGGCATGCCAGAGCTCGGACACTCCGCGATCTGGCCGCTGATGGAATGGCTCGAACGACTGCGCAAGCTGCAGACCGAAGTCGATCCCGACCTCGGCCCAGAGATTTGGAACCTCGGCCTGATCAACGGTGG
>JBNMND010000439.1:0-4110 GCA_051274975.1 Planctomycetota bacterium
GCAGCCAAGCCATAGCAGCACGTGGCGGCGCTTGGTCATCGCGAGCCGAGGCGAAGTAGTCGGCGGGCAAACGCAGGACGATCACCGGCAACAACACGGCACACAAAACGAGCGAAGCAAGTGAGACAACAAACAGCCACCCCAGCACTTCGCCATTGGCTTCCGCCCAGAGCCAGATCTGCTGCCACCATCCGTCGTCTTCAAGCCGTGCGATCATATTCCTGCATAAGAGCGATCAGGACCAACAAGGCCACATCTCACCAGAGTCACCAATCCGACGCCAACCGCAACAATTGGTAAATAGATCAAGTCGACAGCGAGCGTGATCGGGAAAAGCAGCGCGCACCAACGAAGACTGTAGCGCAATCAGCAAAGTGGCAGACGTCATAGGACTTGACCTACTAGAGCTGCCGCCCAGTCGCACGCCCTCGCGACGGTTCCTCACTCTCGTCTTGCCGACGATCCCGCGCGCGAGTCATGACACCCCCCAGTAATCGGTTGTCCGCAGCGAATTGCAGCTGGTCCTTCTCATCGTCATCCTCGTCATCGAGAGAGAGAACGAGCCACGCGATAAGGAGTCCAACAGCGACGTCCGCTGCGACTGCCAATGGCGTCAACGCGATCTTCGCCAAGACGTGCATGTCCGATCCACCCGTGGTCACCTGCTCGTAGTTGGCGATTCGGTACGCATATTCTGCGGGCAGCACATTGCTCTCAGTATCCGTCCCATCGGAAGCAACGACACTCGCCAGATGGATTGGCATCCGCAACACACCGTCTCCAGCCGCCAGCACACCGAGTTGCGCCGTGAGCCACAGACCGTCCGGTTTGGCGCGAACGAATAGTGTGCCTTCGGGCCCATGCAACTGGAGCACCAACGACACCTTTGCCAACAACTCCATCCGCTGCCGCACGGAGGTCACCGCAGATTGCTCGTTTGGTATCAGCGCGGATGTGAACGCTTGGGTGCCATCGGCCTTCAAGAAGACCTGCGACTCGAGGGAGTAGACACCGGCTCGGCCGATCGCGGCTCCAAGTTCGAGGAACGGCAGCGAGTTGACCAACTCGCGGTAGACAGCGGGAATGCGAGGATCGCCGAGCAACCCGACGGACAATCCGGTGATCACCTCCGGATTCAGGGTCTCTTTGGATACGACGTAGGCGATCTCCTGATCAACCGGCTTGGCGACCGCGACAAGAAGGGCCGTTTCGCCAATAAGCCCGCCAGCCACGAACGCCTGTCGAACCTCAATCCTCACGTCGCGAACCTCGACGTGCTCCGGAAGGGCTAGCGCCAGCTTGAACGTGGCGCCGTCTACCCCACTGGGAGTCACCAACTGCTCGACACCATCGGCACTTCGCCACACGATCTTGGTGTCCCTGGCCACAAGGGTGCCGGCCGTGACCTCTTTCGACTCATTCAACAACACCGTCTTGTTGGTGGGTCTCGGCCCGGCCCACAGCATTTGCGTACAACTGGGTAGCAGCAACAGCCCAAGGAACGCGAGCAACAGACTGCTTTTGCGGGCGCAGCGACGGCTTCTTCCTGGTGAACTTGGCACCCGGGGAATCGTCAGGGCAGTGCAACCTCGTGTCAAAGGGCGGAGAGGGTCAGGACGCACTGGCCCCGATGCCGATACAGAGATACTCCTATGTCCGAACCCATGTCCGCGACTACCCCAGCATCTCAACTCGAGCAGAAGATCCAAACGCGCACGGCAACCGTCGGCGTCGTTGGTCTTGGCTATGTCGGCCTACCACTGTTGCGAGCGTTCTTCCAAGCAGGCTTCCCCGTGCTTGGCTACGACGTCGACCAAGAGAAGATCGACATGCTCAACAAGGGCGAGTCGTATCTGAAGCATCTTGGCGCCGACTTCGCACAGAAGATGTCCAAGTCGGAGAAGTTCCTAGCGACTGCCGACGCGCAAAATCTTGGTGACGCTGACGTGATCATCCTGTGTGTGCCGACGCCGCTCGGCAAGCACGGCGAACCGGACATGAGCTACATCACGCGCTCGACCGAGATGGTCGCGAAGGTGTTGCGCAAGGGCCAACTGGTCACGCTCGAGTCGACGACCTATCCCGGCACGACGCGCGGCGATTGCATTCCGATCCTCGCCAAGACGGGCCTCGTGGCAGGCGAAGACTACTTCGTTGCCTACAGCCCCGAGCGCGAAGACCCGGGCCGCCAAGATCACTCGACGCAGACGATCCCGAAGCTCGTTGGTGGCGTCGATGAAGTCAGCGGCAAGCTGGCGACGATGCTCTATGGCGCTGCGATCACCGAAGTCGTGCCGGTGGAAACCGCCGAGATCGCCGAAGCGGCGAAGCTGCTCGAAAACATCTACCGCTGCGTCAACATCGCGCTCGTCAACGAGCTCAAGCCCGTGCTCGCTTCGATGAACATCGATATCTGGAAGGTCGTCGACGCCGCCAAAACCAAGCCGTTTGGGTTCCAGGCGTTCTATCCAGGCCCTGGCCTCGGTGGTCACTGCATCCCGATCGATCCGTATTACCTGACTTGGAAGGCACGCGAGTTCGGCCACCACACGCGCTTCATTGAGTTGGCTGGCGAGGTCAACAACTCGATGCCGGGCTATGTCATCCGACGCACGATGGAAGGCTTAAACGAAGTCAGCAAGTCGATGCGCGGAGCCAAGGTGCTGGTCATCGGACTCGCCTACAAGCCCGACGTCGATGACGTCCGCGAAACACCGGCGGCCGAAATCATCAAGCTGCTGTTCGAGCACGGTGCCGAGGTGAGCTACCACGACCCGTACGTGCCGTTGTTCGCTGGCATGCGCAAGTACATGGAATACCGCATGCACTCGGTGCCGCTCGATCAGAACGCGGTCAAGCAGGCGGATTGCGTGCTGATCGTCACCAACCACTCGAACATCGATTGGCAGATGATTGGAGACAATGCGCGCCTGGTCGTCGATTCGCGCAACGCGATGGCCGACATATTGCCCATCAAGGGCTCTTACATCCAGGCTTAGCGCTAGCGGCGCTTTAGGAACTCACGCAACGCCGCGCGTAGTTCGCTGCCGCCGCCGCCGCGCCACAAGTCGTGATGGCCGACACCCGGCACGTCGCAGCGCACCTTGTCCTTTGCCGGTGACGCGGCCAACAACCGCGTCGTGGCATCGATGCCCACCTTGTGATCCAGCGTGCCGCAGGCAACCAGTAGCGGCGCGGGCTGCTCGCGAAGCGCGGCAACTGGGTTGAGATCATCGGCGTCCAGATCTAGCAACCACTCGGCACACGTGAAGACTGGTAGCAGCACAATCGTCGGCAAACCAAACGCACGCGATTGCAACGCAGCAGTGATATCGCTGTAGCACGCCTCGAGAACTACGAAGTCCCATGCTGGCGGATTCGCCGTGCGCACACTCGTGTAGGCCGCCGCGGCAGCACCTAGCGACTGACCGTGCACGCCTACGACTTCATAGCCACGTTTGCGTAAGACGTCGTACCAGGCGACAAGATCGATCGCTTCGTGCCAACCCATCGAAATACGTGCGGGATCGCTGTTACCCGTGCCGCGCAAATCGACGAGCAACGACGACCACCCGAGATCCGCATAGAACTGGGCGCGAGAAACCATTCGTTCTCGGTTGCCGCGAATGCCCGCTGCCAGGATCACGCAGCGCCGCCGATCGGATGGAACGTCGAGCAACCATGAACGCACCGTCAGACCATCCGTAGTCGTGACTTCGAGCTTCTCGATAGCGTGACCGACAATGGTGCGCCGTTCACGAATGTCTGATGAATGAGGCTGCGTGCTGGCGTAGGCGCCGAGCCAACCGATCACCCACCAACCGACGAACAACACCAACGCCGGACGCCACCAACGCGCACACCAGCGCTGACGCACCGGTTGCCGCTTGTCGTTTCGCTGAGGTAGCGGTTCTTCGTCAATCATCACGGATGTGCTATTTGATCGCACTTGGCCCAGAGATTGCCAAGGGCAGGCCACACGCTGTCGCCGCGTGCACCAACAGGCAGGAGAACCCAATGCACATTCGCACTCTATCGTGCGCGCTCGGAGTCATTGCTATGATGCTCTCGAGCAAGCCAAGTCGCCAGAGTTCGTCGGCGCGCTCGGCG
>JBNMND010000440.1:0-4104 GCA_051274975.1 Planctomycetota bacterium
GCGGCTTGCCGAAGGACCCTCAACAACGCGTCACGTTGCGACTCGGTGCCTACCAGCTGTTGTTCGTGCCGGGCATGAAGGCGCACGCGGCGGTGCATGAGACCGTTGGCCTGATCGTGCACAACAACCGTGGCTTCGCGAACGCGATCCTGCGGCGCGTTGCCAGCAGTGTGAAGGAACTCGAGGATGGCGCGGAGCTGAAAGCGTTGCATGAGATCGCTTTGCCTGGCGGTCGCAAAATTGAGTTGGCCAAGCGACTGCCAAGGGACGAAGTGCGTCGCCTGGCGATTGTGCATTCGTTGCCTGAATGGTTGGCGCAGCGGTTCGCCGCCCAACACGGTGTCGAGGGCTTGCGCGCGATCGGCGCGGCGGCGAGTGAAACGCCGGGCATCTACTTGCGTGCTGGCAAGCACATCGAACGCGACGCGCTACAAGCGGAGTTTGCGGCAGCCGAAGTCGAAGTCGAGCCATGCGATCACGAACGCCTACTGCGTTGGACCGGCGGTAGCTCGCCGTTCGCAACGGCACCGTTCGAAGCGGGGAAGTTCGTCGTGCAAGATCCGACCGCGATGCTGGCAGCCCTTGCCGTGCCGTGCAAGCCGGGTGACACGGTCGTCGACCTGTGCGCGGCGCCGGGCACCAAGACCACGTGGCTGGCCGAGTCGGTGCAACCCGATGGGCGCGTGTTCGCATTCGACATCGATGAGAAGCGGCTGGGCCGCATCGCTGAGAACGCGAACCGACTCAACTTGACCGATGTGATTACCCTGGTCGCCAAGGCAGCAGACCTGCCGATGGCGGACTGCGTGCTCGCGGACGTGCCGTGCTCGAACTCGGGCGTGCTCGGTCGCCGGGTCGAAGCACGCAATCGGTTGGAAGAGTCGACGTTCTCGGACCTACCGAAGCTGCAGGGCGAACTGCTAGAGCAGTCGATCCAGCTGACCAAGCCGGGTGGCCACACCGTCTACTCGACTTGTTCGATCGACCGCGAGGAGAACGAGAATGTCGTTGCCGCGGCCCAGGCGGCCCATCCGGGGCTAGAACTGGTCGACAGCAAGTTGACGCTGCCGGAGGCTGGCAAGCACGACGGCGGCTTCTTTGCCGTGTTGCGAGTTCCCAGCTAGGGTTGGCTAGGCATGAAGCGAGGCTCCTGTAGCGAGGTGCCTGCATCGAGGCTGATCGGCCATCGCTGGCGCGAGTGATCCAGGAACAGGTTATGCGCCGTGCGGCGCCCGTGATGCGCTAATGCTTCACAACCAACACCCGCCTTGGCCAACGTTCCGGATAGGGCGGGGCCGCATCTGAGCGGCGCACTGCTTCCAGCAGCTCGGAATCAGAAACCGATCCAATTCGCCATCGCGGTGGAGACCGAGAATCCCGCCGGATCGAAATGCGCCCATTGGGTATGCACTACCACATGGCGCCAACACTAGGGAGCCTCGTTGACCAGTAGGTTTACGATCCGGCATGCGTGCCCCAAGCTGGCTGCATGCTTCGCGTTTGCGATTCGAATGGCGAGATTGTGTGGGCCACTTGTGAGCTCGGCTTCGAGCACGTGGGCCCACGGGATGTGCAGGCCTCGACTCCACTTCGTGAACAGGTCATGCGTCTTCCAGGGGCCATTGTCGATGCGGTATTCGATGATGCCGGCGTCAGGTCCCGCCACGACGAAGAGGCCGATTGCTCGGCCTTTGAAGGGCAGTTCGAATGCGTCACCAGGCTGGGTGCCGACGAGCATGGGGACGTTCACGAATCCATTGCGCACGCCGCCCCCAACTTTGGACGCTCGCGGATCGCAGCGCTCGATCACCTCAAAGCCAGCGCGTTTGTCGACGGCTGCTGGTGGCAGCATCTTGGCGCTGTCGTAGCTGAATGCGTCGAGAGCATTGCGTTGTTGGTGGGGAATGACAACCTCGTCAGCGTTGCCGTGGGGGGCGATCCACGAAGCGGATAGCGCTCGTCGAATCGTGCTGGCGTAGAGCCGTTGTCCATACGGGGATGGGTGGAGGTTTCGGAAGTCCTGCTGCCAACTGAACTGTCCTGCGTCGATGCGCTCCGTGACTTCGCGGGCAAGGTGGATGGTCGTGATGCCGTGATGGCTGGCAGCCGCCTCGTGCTGGATGATCACGCTTGGCGTCTTGCCCGCGCGGTAGCTCGTCATGTGGCGAGGTTCGGCGAAGTGCATCACGACGATGTCCATGGCCGGGTTGTTTGCGCGCGCATGTCGGATGATGCCTTCCATTGCGCGAGTCATCTCGAGCTTGGTTCGCATGTTGTGCAAGTCGTTGACCGCGGCTTCTTCAAACAGCAGGTCGACCTTGCCTTCGCTTAGCACGTCGCGTTGCAGGCGGAAGGCTCCGGGTGTGGAGCCGGTCGACGAGATGCCTGCATCGACGAACTCAAAGGCGGTGTTCGGAAATCGTATGCGCAGGTAATCCTTGGTCATGTCGCGCCAACCCGGGTTCTGCGTGATTGAGCCGCCAAGGAATGCGACTCGGCCGTGCTTCGTTTGCTCGAACGTGATGCGGCAGTTCTGTAGAGGGTCACGATGCACGATGTAGTCGCTTGTCTTGGGGAGAGCCGTTGCATGGCGCTCGATGAAGTCAGCGACTTGCACGTGCGCCGGGTGCGCAAAGTGATGGCCGTGCGATGCCGGTGTGCCTTCCGCCACCTCAAGAACGCGCATGTTGCCGCCAAGTGCCCGCAATCGCTTGGCCAACAAGAATGTGTTCTCGCCGGCAGGGACCACTTGGTCGTTGAGAGAGACAATGTGCAGGATCGGGATCTTGGCCTTCGCGATGGGGGCCAGCGTGTCGATCGGATTGCCGCGGTAAGCGAGAGCCTGTGCCTCAGTGAAGCCATACTCGGTGCGCATGGCTCGCCACGTGTCTGCGTCGCCGCGCCCTTGTTTCTCGCCTTTGGCGCCAGGCCAACTCTTCAGATCGCAGACGGGAACATCGGCATACACGCAGGCGACGCGCTCAGGATGGCGGGAGGCGAAGCTGTAGACGAACAAGCCGCCGCGACTGACGCCATACAGAGCAACACGCGGACTGAAGCCCTTGCCAATCATGTGCTGGTAGAACGCATCCCAGTGCTTCATAGCACGCGGGCTTCCGAGCATGCCGTTCGTGTCAATGTAGGCAACGTGGAAGCCGCGCCCGAGCAGCAGCGCATCGGCGTCGGGGTGATAGTTGGGGAAGCGCGCGCGCCACACCCAAGGCTTGCCCGCAGCGATGTGCTTTGGCGCGACGATGTAGCAGTTGCGGCCATCAACCTGAAAGTCATGGCGGTGGTAGCCCTGCCACTCGCTAGTCGTTCCTTGCCCTTGTTGGGCCAGCGCCCTCTCGCAAAGGCACAATGTGATCGTGAACAGCGTCAGCAGAGTCGCTGTGAGAGTGTTGTTGCGCATGGGATTGGTGGCAGGAGTAGCACTCAGGTTAGCGATCGGGTTTCGGACATGCCGAAGTCGACATCGAGTGCCGGTCATGACGCGACGACTACAACCGGGAGTACAAGCTCGGAATGTAGGCGCCGGTTGATGCGAGCACGTTGGCGGACGGAAAACGTTTCTCGCGGCACAGCCAGCAAGTTGGCGTCGGATGGAACTGAGGGCTCTCGCATGGCGGGGGCGGAGCCTTGCCGCCGACATACGCCGGCAGATCTAGACAAGGTTCGAGGAGTTGTCATTGCACTGATGTCCGAGATTCGTGTCGGCTTGCTGTCGAGTCTGATCTGCCTCATCTTGGTTGCATGCCTGATGGTGAGGATCGAGACACTTCTGCGATCCCCAGAGGTTCCGGGCGACCGGGAGGATGCTGACATCGAGTAACTGGAGGTGTTGGAACGGGGGCTGCAGGACGTGCTCATGGTGCTCCAGGGGATCACGAGTTCCAGGGCCAGCGGGGTGTCCCATAGTCTTGCCGAGATCCGGCGCAGCTTTCCGGTCACGAACTGGCGGGCGTGCGAGGCCTTGATGCGGAGTGCGACTTCGCGATGTCCTGGAGCGGTTCGGATCTCCGAGCAAGACCCGAATCATCAGCAATTGCTTCGTGTGGTTCTACGAATCACCGTTGATGACGAGCTGGTTGCCCAGCGCGCCAC
>JBNMND010000441.1:0-4102 GCA_051274975.1 Planctomycetota bacterium
GGCGAACTCCCACATACCCGTGAAGAGCTGATTCTGCCACAGGTCAAACATGACCAACGCGTCGCGAAGCCGGGGCCGATTCCCAATAGCACGGAGCCGCTACCCATAGCCCCCTGCGGAGCCGTCTTGCTCATAGCAGGCATAGTATTCCTGATCCTGCAGGTGACGATCCTGCGAACGCACGGCAGAGATTCAGTGCTCGCCAAAGCCGTTGCGCGCGACTTCAAAGGCAAGCTTCGATCTTGCTCTACGCCGCGGCATTGCCACTTGCCTTCGTGCATGTCTGGGTGGCTGGCGGCGTCTATCTGCTGGCTGCATTGATCTGGCTCATTCCAGATCGCCGGATCGAACACGCGGGAACACGAGCAGAGTCGGACTGAGTCCCCGCGCCAGCTAGCGCTTCTTGGCGATCAACAGCTTGTCGATCTTGGCTCGCGCCTTGATCGACTCTTCGCTGCGCGTCATAGACTTACTGATGGCCCGCAAAGCCATGCCTTTCGCGATCAGCTGGCGCAGCTTAGAGATCTCGCTTGGGGTCCATGCCTGGCGATGCCGTTCGAATCGTTCGGTCATGCAGATGTCGTAGCGGTCCACGTTGCGAGGCGCACGGGGAATCCACCATCGCGGGCTTCCTCGTGCAGCACCTCACAGGCTGTCCCGCAGACTGTTGCTCATGGACACTCGCGTGCTCGGCAACGTGTCGTCCTGCAGCAGAACTTGGGCAAACACCACCGTGCCGACCAACGCTGGATTCTGTGGCGCAGCCAGCGCCAGTTGTCATCACGACGATTTGGAACGGACCACATGCCTGCGCAGAGGCAGCAAGAGCGCCCGACTCAGGACCGGCGACCCCCGCAACTAGCGCGCTTTCGGCGCCGGCAGATCACTGGCTTCGCAAGCCGACTCCCAGCTTTGGCGAGCGTGTTGGCCATCGCAGAAGGGCTTGTTGGCGGAGAGCCCGCAACGACACAGCGAGATCGCGTGACGGCCTGCCAGCCCGTATTCCTTGCCTGCCGCATCGCAAATGGTCATGTCGCCTTCGATGCGCAGGGGGCCATTATCGTGAACCGTGATCTTTGTCATCGCGTCACCCTAGCACGTGAGCACACACAACTAGCGCTGCAACTGAAACCGAGGCTCGGCCCCACGCCATGCCAGCATGCTCAGCGCCGGGCCACAGACCTCGCCCACTGCGACTACGGCCCCAGTGAAGCCGCGCCCAGTAGTTTCGAAATCACCGAACCCGACGGCCGAGCTCAGATACCAAGTCTGCATGCAACAGACTGACAAAAACGCACACCGACCCTTCGTCCTGCCACTGCTGACGCTGCCGTCGTTCGTCGGCGCGCAGCAACCGCCGCCAACCCGGGATCTGCCAAGCGTGCTGCTCTCCGTCGACGACTTGCGCCCCCATCAGGACGCCAATAATTTCGCGTGGCAACAGCACCTCGCCGACAACAAGCTCAAGATCAAGAACGGCGACACGGGCCAACTGATCATCACTGTGAACCCGCGCAAAGGGCACGCGTTGCCGCCACAACTGCGCGCCCGGGTCACGGAGCATGTGCCGCAACACGCACGCCCAGGTCCCGGCCTACACATCACCCATCACTTCGTGCAAATCGGCAACGTCGTCGACGGCACGTTCACGGTGCGCGGCATTCCAACTGGCCTAGCTCTGGAGATGCAATCTGGCCGGCGGACGAGAGCGCGCGCAAGGCGAGATTCGAACTCGCGGGCCCCAAGCAGCGTGGCGAACGCACTTCACTCAAGACGTCGCCAGCGAAACCGTTCCCGGTGATGGCCGGGCGAGTGCTGGATACCAATGGCGATGCCATCCGGCCAACGTGCAACCGCCACAGTGCATTAGCCGTGTGCAGTGCTCACGGACATCGGAGACTTGCGCATCGCGCAGCAGAAATAGGCGTGCCTTTTCTGCTACCGAAGGAACGCATCGTGCGCGGCACTCGTCGCGTAAATGCCGTTCTGTGCCAGCGGCGACAATACGATCGCCTGGGCGCGCAGGACCCAGCCGGCAACACCGATTGGGATTGGCGTATCGACAAGGAAGCCACTCGTGAGCAACGGGGCGGTTACCGCGATGCCGTCGGCTTGATCGACCTGCAGGCCGGGCAATGTCACGCCAATCGGTTGGCTCGGCGAGTGCAATCGATACACGATGGCCGCGACCGCCCCATCGAATGTGCCAAGTGGCGACTGCAGCTGATGCCGAACCGTTTCGCCAGCGAACACATCCTCCAGGCAGAAGGCATTCACCTGCCCAGCAACTCCACTCTGCAGTTCGATATCTTCGTCGGTGCCAGGCAAGCGACAGGCGGTGTCGTCATCATCGATCGACTGCAAATACGCGACCAGGTCTGCGAGGTCCGCGGCCGGCAGCGTGTTACTGGCGCCGTGCAACCCCAGTTGATTCTTCGTCGTCAGAACATCGAGCAGGGTCTCTGCCGAACCATCGTGCAGATACGGCGCCGTCGACCACAGACCGCGCAGCGTTGGCGTATCGAGCCCGGTCAGCGCGCCGCCCGTGGCCTGGCCACTGCCGAGACCAAACGTGCCGACGTTGTGACGCACCGCGAACATGCTGTCAGTAAAGCCGGGGCCTGAATGGCAAGACGCACAATTGAGCGCACCAAACAACGTGCGACCGCGTTCGGCCGCTGCGGTCAGGTTGCCATTGGCTTGGCGGTGTGGGCTGACACCAAACTTCGTCAGCGAAGCGACGTAGCTGGCAAGGGCATCGAGTTCGGGGCTCAGGCCAGCCTTCTCGTCACCGAGTGGCTCACTGGTCGTGCCGGCTTGCCACTGAGCCTGACTCAGGAAGCCGTCCCCGCCGAAGCCATTACGCATGTCGCTCTCGAAGTCCTGGACCTCGTCGAAGTTGGCGGTCCAGTGCAATCGTCCATGCCCCATGCCCGAACGGCCGAGCAACGTCGCGGTGTTGCGCAGCCCTTCGCCGCGATCGGTGAAGTCCCACACGCGGCCATCGTGTTCGCCATCGAGGTGGCAGCTAGCACAGCTCAGATACCCGTCTTCGTTCATGCGGTCATCGGCCGCGTTGTAGAAGATCTGCTTGCCGAGCAACACGTCGGGGGCCAGTTGTTCGTTGGCCACCGTCGCCACATCGGCGAGCGGCACAAACGCAAACGACGTCGACTGCGTGATGCCAGCGACATCGTAGATCGCCATCGTGCGCGACATGAAGTTGTGAACGTAGAGCGTCGAGCCATCGCTCGACAGCACTAGACCTTGCGGAGCGCGGCCGGTGTCATCTACGGACGCGATGAGGTCACCCGTGTAGGCATCGCGAACATCGATTGCGTTCGAACCTTGCAGGGCCGTGAACGCGTAGTCACCAAGCGCACTGAAGCACGTCGCGAATGCCATTTCGCGATCGTTAAAGTCGATGCGCGCAGCCAAGACCTCGACCGAAACGCCTAGATCGATCTGCGAAACGATCGTGCGCACGGTGCTTTCGAAGTTGAGCGGCTGCCCGTCGCGGAAACTACCGCGCATCACGTTGTCCTTCTTGGATGGCGCCCACGCGCGCACGCCATCAGGTGAGATCGTGATGCTGTTGAGATAGTTCGGCACGCCGCGCCCGCTGTTCTCGGTATCGGGACCTGGGTCGATTGCGAGCGCGATGCTGCCCGTCAAGGCGAACGGCGACGCCGTCACTTGGTAAACCTCGGCCGGCGCGTTGCTGCCCGCGACCGCAGGCGCCGACAAGAACCGCGTCACCAAGATGCGCTGCGAATCGCTTGCGACGGCGATGCCCTTGGGCTCGGCACCGATCGCAAGCGTCGCAACCTGCTGGCGAGTCGCGGGATCGAATTGCACGAGTTGGCCTGAGGCGCGAAGCGTCACGTAAGCGGCCATGCCATCTGGACTGATCGCAATGCCATATGGCGCCGAACCCAACGGCAACGGCAACGTCGCCAGCAAAGCGCCGGTCGTGCCGTGCAGGATCCGAACCGTTGCATCGCCTTGAGATACGACCCAAAGCGTGCCATCAGGCGCCGCGGCAAGGGTGCGCGGATGGTCGCCAGCCGGAGCTTCAAACACGACCTGATGGCTCACAGGG
>JBNMND010000442.1:0-4052 GCA_051274975.1 Planctomycetota bacterium
GATGCGATCGTCGGTCGCTTGCACGTGCTGTACGCCATACCCAATCGAGATCGGGGCGCCTTGTTGCTGCGCGTCGCGGTTGTAGATCGTGACAGAGTTGAAGTCGTCAGTGATCGTGAGGAACTGGGCGAACAGCTCGACGTCGTATTCTTCGACGTAGGTGACCGGAATGGCTGCGCCGACCGGGTTGCCGTTGAGGTCGAATATGCGCACCTGATCATCGGCGTCGGTGACCACGATGCGGTTGCCGTTAATGCGCACGCGCTGCGTCTCGCTGCCGGTCTGCATGATGGCTGCACCTTGTTGCGCGCCAGTTTTGTCGAAGATTCTGGTGCGATCCTGGTCGGTGATGACGATGGCGTCATCCGAAACGACGACGATCTGGCGGTCGCTACCGGTCTTCGCGATCGGGGCTCCCTGCGGCAGCATGTCCTTGTCGAAGATCTCGGTGCGGTTGCCATCCGTGATGATGATGCGGTCCTTCGTGGTCTCGACGGTTTGCGGGGTCGTTCCCGTGTTGGTTACCGCAGTGCCGACGGCGCCACCGTTGCGGTCGAAGACGCGCACGCGATCGGTGTCGATGATGATGACCCGGTTGCCGCACACCTTGACCTGTTGGCGGCTGGTGCCGGTCTTGGTGATCGGCGCACCTTGTGGGAAGCCGTCGGTGTCGAAGATGCGGACGCGATCGTCGTCGATGACGATGACACGGTCGCCGTCGATCTTGACCGCCTGACGGTTGGTGCCAGTGCGCGTGATCGGGGCGCCCTTCGGCAGGCCGTCAGCATCGAAGATCTGCACCGAGTTGTCGTCGGTGACCACGATGCGGTTGGCGGTTGTCTTGACGACCTGCGTAAAGTTGCCGGTCCTCGGAATCGCCGTGCCTACCTGCATGCCGTTGCGATCGAAGCTGCGCACCTTGTCGTCGTCGATGACGATGACGCGTCCCGCACCAACCACAGCGCGTTGTTGTTGGCTGCCGGTGTTGGCGATGGGGGAGCCGATGGCGCCGCCGTCGAGGTCGAAGATGCGAACCTGATTGTAGTCGATGACCACGATGCGATCTTCGCCGAACGCGATCGTCTGGTAGCTGCCGAGGTTGGCGATCAGCGAACCCATCACGGCGCCGGCCTGGTTGAGGATGCGGCTGCCCGACGGATCGCGCACGATCAATCGGGGGCCGACGCTCGAGATCAGCGCCGATGGATAGTTGCCGGTGGCGAGCGTGAAGCTGACGGCGCCCTGTGCATCGACGACGCGCACGCTGTTGTCATCCGTCATCACATAGCCGCCACAGGTCGTGGTGGTTTGTGCGAGTGCGGGCATGGCGGAGAGGCTGGCGGCGAGCAGAAGCAAACGGGTCGTGGCAGTAAAGGTGTTCATCGGAATGGCTGGGTCGTTGTGTTGTGGTTGTTGCCTGTTGGGTTCTCCAGCCATGGCGCAACCCGGCCCGCCCAACCGCCTGCTTTTTGCTGTTCATGTTTTTGTTTTTAAACCTGCAACGCGGGGTCTTTGCTAGGCGTAGTTGGGGCGAGAAGGCTGCGCCGGATCATCTCCAATCATCGACTTGAACTAAGTCCGAGCGCAGCCTTCTCGACGTTTGTACACAGCGTGTTAGAGCGCTTGCCAACTTCGCCAAGGTGCGCCGTTGCGCCCAGCTGCTGATCCCCTACCGCGGGTTTGATTGCAGCGATTTTGCGTCGGATCTCTTTGCTGACGAGCAGCCCGAGCGATGGCCTGCGATGCGTTGGTCATGCATCGCGAATCAGTCTCAAAAATCGTGGCGGAGTCACGTCGTCGGTTGCGCATTGGGGGGCGAACACCAACCAACGAGATCCAAATGAACAACACCTCCAACGCCCTTCTTCGTCACACCGCCGCCGCCGCCTTGCTGCTTGCCAGCATTGGTTCGCTGAGCGCGCAGACCGTTAGCTTCGGTTCCAACGAGACCATCGAGTTGGCTTCCGGATGGATTGCGATCGCGCAGCCCAGTGGCTTCAGTGCCGCTGAGCAGGCGTCGATCATGCAGCGCGTCAACGCGAAGCTGCAGGCCGCCGGCATCAACCTCACCGCGACAACAGGGCTGAATGGCCCGTGCCGCATCATCATCAGCGACTCGCAAGCGCCGCCAGTAATCGGTGTGCAAGGCAACGAGACCGACGTTGGTGATGGCACCGGCGGACCGGCGATCGTCTTCACGGCCGAGCATCCTAACGTGCCGAACTACCAGCACGTCGACGACATTGCGAACTCTATCAAGGCACTGATCGCGTCGAAGCACGGGGCCGGCGCGAACTACAAGGCGAACGTTAACGCGATGTCGCAGGTTCAGGGAGCCGCGCGCTTCACCGACCTTCCTTATGGCGGCAACTCGGCATCGCAGATGCAGTTCAACGCCGGCATCATGAATGCGATGACCGAGAAAACGCCGCGGCCAACCGACATCCGCTACCGCGTCGATACCACGCCGGGTCGTCGACTGCAGTCGCTCGATGTGGAATTGACCTATTCGGCCGGCCTGCAAACCGGCTCACGATTTGGCCACCTACGGGCGGACGGCACGTTTGTCACGTTCGGCCAGCAAGGCTTCTTGTCGGTTGCCCCGGCGAGCTTCTTCTTCGATGGCTCGGGCGTCGACTTCGCCATCCGACTCAGCAACGGCGCGATCTACTCGCTGTCGAACGGCAAGGGCCGCACGCAGCTGCTCCACGTCAATGCCAGCAACTACGAAGTGTTTGATCGCTTCGAAGTGCAATTCGAGGTCAACGGCGACGGCATCCCGGACGCAACCGTGCAGGTGCAGGTTGAGGGCAACAGTGCCGGCGGTTTCTACACGCGTTACTACCCGGGCACCGACGAAGACCTGGTGCTCAGTGGCTCGGTCAACATCAACGCGGCCTACTTGACCGGGCAGCGCGCCCAAGTGGCACAGGGTGGTGACATCTTCTACCCGCGAGTTCGTTCCTTCGAAGGTCAGTTCGCTGGCGCGCCATCGCTGTTGGTTGCCGAAGCGTTTGTCGCCTCGTCACCGGTCATTGCGATGGCGTTGCCGGGCGTGCAAGTCAGCACGGGCTACATCGTCCTGCAAACGGGCACCGTTGGTCCGGCCGGCATGCTTGGCAGCCTGCAGATTCCCGCTGGCTGGGCCGGCTACCACCTGCTGCTGCAGGGCTTCGCGATCAGCGCGTTTGCTGGCAATGGGCTCTACGGTGCGACCGACGCGATGACGCTGACGTTCCTGTAGAGAGCGTGCAGGCGATGCAGACCGGTGCTGCAAGCGCTAGAATCGTTCGCCGTCGTGGGTGTCCCCGCGGCTTCGATTTCAGCCAATCATCACCATGCGTCTACCGCTCGCTATCGCGCTCCTTGCTGCTCTGATTCCGGGGCAGCAAGACAGGAAGGTGCCGACCTTCACCGAAGATATCGCGCCTATGGTCTTCGAGTCGTGCACCAAGTGCCATCGTCCGGGCGAAGCCGGCCCGTTCTCGTTGCGCACCTATGGAGACGTGCAGAAGCGGGCGCGCAACCTGCTCTCGGTGATGGAGGATCGCATCATGCCGCCGTGGCATCCGGCGCCTGGCTATGGCGAGTTCCGCAACGAGCTGCGTTTGTCGGACAAGCAGATTTCGATGTTTCGTTCGTGGGTTGAAGCCGGCACGCCGGAAGGCCCCGCCGAGAGCCTGCCGGAACTGCCGAGGTTCCCCGAGGGTTGGCAACTCGGTAAGCCCGACCTGATCATCAAGACGTCGGGTGCCTACCCGGTGCCCGCTGGCGGTCGCGACATCTACCGCAACTTCTCGCTGCCGCTCGATCTTCCCGAAGACAAATGGCTGACTGCGATGGAGGTTCGTCCCGGCGATCGCGAAGTTCTGCACCACGTGTTGTTGTTTCTCGATCCCGACAAGAAAGCACGCGCGAGTGACGGACGTGATGGCAAGCCCGGCTTTCGCGGTCGCGGTGTCGGCCGTTCGCAGATGGTTGCCGGTTGGGCTGTCGGTGGCCAACCCGAACACTTGCCCCAAGGCCTGGCCATTAAGTTGCGCAAAGGCAGC
>JBNMND010000443.1:0-4002 GCA_051274975.1 Planctomycetota bacterium
TCGTCGTGAAAGATCGCGACCTCAAACAACCCGCGCGAGTTCGCCATGGCGCGATACATGCCGGTTGAGTTGAACGGCGTCGCGATGTTGCCATCCCGGTCGACGGCAATCAGCCCGCCATCGCCTTCCTTCAGCACGTCGTGGATCACGGCCGCCGACGCCTCTTCGAGCGTTTGGCCGCCGTAGGCCATGCGCGCCGTCACCGACCGCGCCACGGCATGGCGGATGAACTCCTCACCGGTGCCGGTGCAACTGATCGCCGCGTAGTTATCGGCGTAGTTGCCAGCGCCAAGGATCGGCGTATCGCCAACGCGCCCCCACTTCTTCGCCGTCATGCCACCGGTGCTCGTCGCCGCCGCCAATCGCCCTTCGCGATCGAGCGCCACACAGCCAACCGTGCCGTAGTCGTAGCGACGATCCTTCGGCACCAACGAACCAGTGCGCTTGCGCTCGCGCAGCAACTTCTCCAACGCACGGCGCCGCCCTTCGGTATCGAAGTGCTTGTTCTCAACGCGTTCGACACCGACTGAATCCGCGAACTTCTCCGCGCCATCGCCAGCCAGCAGCACATGCCGCGTCTCGGACATCACCTTGCGCGCCAGCGAGATCGGGTTCTTGATCGTTCGCACACCAGCGACCGCGCCGCACTGCATCGTCGATCCATCCATGATCGAAGCATCCAGTTCGTGTTGTCCCTGCTCGTTGAACACCGCGCCAACCCCAGCATTGAACATCGGGTTGTCTTCCATCGACCGGATGACCGCCTCACAAACATCCAACGCCGAGTCGCCACTGGCAAGCATGTCCTTGCCCTTCGCCAACGCGCGAGTCATCGCATCTTCATAAGCCTGCAACCGAGCCGCCGGCGCGTCCCGACGCATCGTCCCAGCACCACCATGAACAGCAATCGCCCAATCGATCGCAGGCTCTTCCGGCGCCGACTGACACCCAACCAAACACAACAACGACAACAGGACAAAACGCATGCCAACAGCTTAGATGTTGGTACGGTGCTAGGACAAAGAACAACATGTTCGCCGCCGAACGGTAACGGATAAATGCCTCGGATCAGTGGCCTGCCGGCGTGCGTGCGTGGCGGCACGTTCTTGACGCGCGGATTGTTGTCACCGGCGCAGGTCGAATGCGTTGTTTCTATACCTGACGCCGTACCGACGCGTTCACTCTTTGAGGGTGGCTTCCGGCAGGATCGCTATGGCGTTCGGGTCGAGGTCGTTCGGTAGCGCCAGCGCAAAGAGCAACGAGCCTTCGCACAGCGCTTCCGGTGGCAACAAGACTGAAGCCAAAAGGCACTTGCTCAGGCCTGGCGTCAACGACTCAGGGACCTTGACGGCACGAACGGGTGCGAGCTCGTTGTAGAGATTCCATGCGGTTTCACGCTGGTCCTTCGGGAGCGTGCTGCGATCGGCGGATTTGAGGGCAAAGACGTTTTCGGCGGCGGCGACGAGTAGGTTCGGCTGGGTGACGCCGTCAGGGTCTAGCGACACCAGGACGCTGCCGTAGAGCCACTCGTCCACTTGGCCCCACATCGAGTTTGCCTGCACAAGCGCAACAGGCACAACCAAGCCCTTCTTGCGAAGCCGGCGTTGCAGCTTCTGCACGCGATTGCGAAAGAACGGATGTAAGAAGTGCATCGCGGTGCCGCACAACACCAGGATCGCCAATGCCAACATCTGGCCCACTGGAGGCCCAGTGTCTTCGGGATTGGCAGCGGAAGCCATGTAGGCGACCAAGATCCCAGCACCTAAGAACGCGGGGAACTGCAGCATCCAGATGAGGTCGTGCCACGGCAGCTCGTCGTCGGTTTGGTTGAGTAGCTTTTCGAGGTCGCCCTTCTTCTCGGAGCGCGACAAACGGGAACGCAAGTCGGCGAGGTTCATGCGACCTCCTCAAGTGGCAGCGCATCGCAGAGTCCTGCGACTCCATGACCCCACAAGTCGCTTTGCACGACGCGCGTGTGCTCTGCATCGCGGCAAGCAGGATCGGCGAACACGAACATCAATTGCGAGTCGACAACTTCGCCTGGCAACATCAGTGGGTTCAGAGTCACGAACGCGACCTCATAGTCCTTGCCGAGCGACGACGGCGCGGAAACGCGAGTGCCGTCAAAGTCTGCGTGCTCTCGAATGCTCTGCACCAATGACTTCAAGTCTTGCGGCGGTGTCTCATCACCACCGACGTAGTCGCGCAGATGACCACCGGCGATAACCAGTGCGCGAAGGTCATCCGAGGACTGCACGTTCATTCCCACGAGAACGGCAACCGTCGACTCATCGGCGTCTTCATCGTCGGCGGCACGAAGCACGATCGCGGGCAACTGCACACCGCTCTCGAACAACGCCACCGTCTTCTTGGTCGCCGGTCCGATCAGCAATGGCCGCGCAATCAAACACGCGAACGCCAACCCAACCACGATCCACAGCACCAGCCCTTGAGTGAAGCCAGCGACGATGAATGCCGTCGCCATCAACCCAACGAAGCCAAAGCCGAGGTAGAGATTGTGCAGTGCAGCTGACGGGCTATCGAACCCAGACGGCACACCGCCAAGCCACTGCCAGATGCGGTTGGAACGCACGACCGCCAACATCCCGCGTTGCTCGGCGAACAGCGCGCGCACCGCTGCATCGTCGTTTTGGGAGACCGTTTGCAGGGCCGGTCCTTCAATCGCTTCGATCTGCATAAAGCCTTTGTCTACTAGCGTGCTGCGGCAGCCGCAAGAACACGCCAGTAGACTCCGGGTTCCCACTGGTCGAGCCAAATGTCCTTGGCACCTAAGGCTCGACCAACGCTCTTCTTCCACCACTGCCGATGCTGGCAACTACCCATGATAGTGGGAAGTCGTGAACAAAAGACTGGGGCGCCTAACTGCTTAACCCCAGCATTGGCCGATTCCTTATCCGCGATACCTCTAGGGTACAAGTGGCGATGCCATGGGCCCCCCAGGGCCCACGGAACCCTCTTGAGCCCCTCATTCCCTCATCTACTATCAGCAAACCACTTAGAGGAAGAATGATGCTCGCCCCCCCTACCAGACTGATCGCTGCCGCTCTACTCGCCACCCAGGCGCTGCTCCCAGCCACCCCACAGCAGGCCCCGGAGAAAGCCGCCAATCCGGTGAGCCTGGTGAGCCGCGCCGAGAAGCTGATCAAAGAGGACCACAAGGAGGACGCCGAGATTCTGCTGTGGCAGGCGCTCGAGCTGCTTCGCGGCAAGGCATCCAATCCGATCGAAGAAGCGACGGTGCTTAGCGCGCGGTATTTGCTGAAGGAGAACGACCCACTCGAGATGGAACGGCGCGCGGCATACACCGCAGTTGCCACGGCACAGACGGACCTGGCTAAGAGCTACCGCATCAAGAAGTGGTACGACACGGCGCAGACGCGTCTCGATGTTGCGGCGCAGTTCGATCCTGAAGTGATCACCAAGGAGAGCACCATTCTGGCAGCGAAGCGGAAGAAGATGGCTCGCCCGAAGAAGGCTGCGGCCGTGCCAAAGCAATCAGCCGCCAAGGTGTCGCCGTTGCTGCGCAAGAATTCGACCCGCTACACTCACGGTCCATGGGCCGAAACTGAAGACGGGATTCGGATCTCCGCGAAGGGCTTCAAGACGCACTGCCAGTGGATCTGTGACGCGGACCACAAAGACAATGAAATCATCGTAGAGGTACGACCCGAAGACCCGAAGCAGTCGTGGGACGCAACCATCGCTGTTGGTCAATACAAGCTGACCGATGCATCGTACTACAGTGGGTACCGCTGTGCCGTTCAGTACTACGCCGAGCACAAACGATTGCAGCTCAGCATCGTTAGTGTCATTGAGGGAGTGGTCAAAGACTACGTGACCAACGACGTTGCCTGCAACGCTCCACGAGACGGCTACCACTTGCTTGCCGTTCGTATCGATAGCGGACGATTGCAGCTACAGATCAACGGCGAACCTGCCGTAACCGCAGACGTGCCGAGCCCCACCGCGGGCGCGGCCGGA
>JBNMND010000444.1:0-3995 GCA_051274975.1 Planctomycetota bacterium
GCCGGCAATTGAGTCGATATCGGCGAGGCACGAATTGACCGCACCCTTCGTGCCGTGCAGCGCGACGCGAGCATTTTCGTCGACCGCCAGAATCAGTTGGCCGCCTTCGAGGTTCTTCTTGTGCCGCTCCTTGAGCAGAGCGATCAGCCATGCCGTCTCGGCCTTGCCGCGGCCGCGCAGGGTCGCATCACGGCCCACGGATCTATCTTCGTTTGGCAGCGCCGAATCCATTGCTTGGCTGGATTGCAGGCTTGGTTGCAGGAACGGTTGCAGCGAGCGCACGGCAACGACGCGTTCCTCGGTTTGCGCCGTTGCCAACAACGCGAGACTCGCCACACTCAACAGGACCCTTAGCATGGCTGCCATCCTAGCCATCCCCATGCGCCCCGTCGCCAATCCTCCCAACCCCTGGTCTTCGAGTCATACCGAGCTGCTTGGCGTCGCGCCGGCGGCGGATCTGCACGTCTACGAAGAAGAGGCGAAGTCGATCGTGGCGGAAAACCAGAGCCCGGACATTCCGTTCCGTTGGTCCGTCAATCCGTATCGCGGCTGCTTCCACGGCTGCGCCTACTGCTATGCGCGGCCGACGCATCAATACCTCGGGTTTGGTGCCGGCACGGACTTCGAACGCAAACTGATCGTCAAGACCAACGCACCACAATTGTTGCGCGCGAAGTTAATGCGGCCGTCGTGGCGGGGCGAGAACGTGGTGTTCTCTGGCGTTACCGATTGCTACCAACCGTTGGAAGCGAGCTACGGATTGACGCGGCAGTGCTTGGAAGTGTGCCTCGAGTTTCGGCAACCGGTTGGCATCATCACCAAGGGTGCGTTGGTCGAACGAGATGTCGACCTGTTGGCAAAGTTGGCCGAACACCATGCGGCGACTGTGTTCGTCAGTGTGCCGTTTGCCGACGCGGCGGATTCGCGCGCGATCGAACCGTTTGTGGCACTGCCCGAACGGCGCCTGCGTGCGATGCGGCGGTTGGCGGATGCTGGAGTGCCGGTTGGCGTCAGCGTTTCGCCGTTGATCCCAGGGCTCAATGATCACCAGATACCCGCGATTCTTGAGGCGGCACGTGATGCCGGCGCGACCCAGGCATTCCATGTTCTGTTGCGGTTACCGAGCGAGGTGGAACATGTGTTCCAGGAGCGGTTGGAGGCAGCGTTTCCGCTGCGCGCCGCCAAGGTCATGTCGCTCGTGCAGGCGATGCGCGGTGGCCGCAGCAACGATGCTCGGTTCGGTTCGCGGATGCGAGGCGAGGGGCCGCGCTACCAATTGATGGTGGACTTGTTTTCGAAGACGGCCAAGAAGCTCGGCCTGACTGCACCACTGCCGGAACGGGTTCCGAGCCCGTTTCGTCGGCCCAATCAGGAGCAATGGTTGTTCGGCGAACGTGAACTCGGTGAAGGAGGCAGCGTATGAAGGTTCGTTTGTTGACGGTGTCGCAACGCCAGCCAAGCTGGGTCGTCGAAGGTTTTGCCGAGTATGAAAAGCGCCTGCCGCGCGCCTGGCAGTTCCAGTTGCAGGAGATCAAGCCGGAGGCTCGTACTAGCGGCCAGACAACGCCGAAGGTGCAGGCTGCGGAGGCTGTGCGCCTTCGCAACGCGGTGCCGAAGGGTGCGATCGTCGTGGCTCTCGATGAGCGCGGCGACTCGTGGTCGACCGAGCGCTTCGCCGAACAGATAGAGACGTGGCAGCAGGCGGGTCGCGACTTGGCGTTTGTGATCGGTGGTGCCGACGGGCTCGATCCGGAGTTTCGTCGCGAGGCGGCCAATCGTTTGTCTCTGTCACGCATGGTTATGCCGCATGGCTTGGTGCGCGTGATGTTCGTCGAGCAACTGTATCGCGCGGCGACCGTGATCGACGGGCATCCGTACCACAAGTGAGCGACGCGATGCACGAAGTAGCTACTAACAGCGTCATGCATGCCGCGCAGGTTGTCGAGCGATGTCTGACCGAACGGCGCGGGCCGGCGTATGTGATGGCGGGCATGCCGGCGCTGCGCTTAGAATCTGGTGACGTGCGGGCCCAGGTGGCTGGCGTGGCCGGTCGCGTCATTGCTGGCCGTCGCCGCTTTCGGGCGGTGCTTGGGGACGATCGTCCGCGTCATCCACTGGAGCGTGCTCGTGCCTATGTGTTGATGAGTCTGGCGGAAGCTGGTTACCCGTTGCCACGCGATGCACGCGACTTGCCATCGGCGGATGTCATTCAGAGTCGCTTGCTCGCCATCGCGGATGATGACGAACGGTTTGCAGTGACGCATTCCATCCCGGACTGGTTGATCGCGCCGTTGCGTGACGCGTTCCCCGACGATGTTGATACTGTGTTGCGCGCACTTGATCAGGCGGCGCCGCGCACGTTGCGGGCAAACATGTTGCGCGTCGGGTCGCGAGACCAGTTGTTGGATCGATTGGCTGCCGAAGGCATTGATGCCGAGCCAGCGCGCTACGCAAGCACTGCGGTGCATGTCACGGATACGAGCGACCTGTTTCAGACCCAGGCGTACCGCGATGGTTGCTTCGAGCAGCAAGACGAAGCGAGCCAGTTGGCGATTCTGGCAACGGCGCCGCCCAATGGTGGCAAGGTGCTCGACCTGTGTTGTGGCAGTGGTGGTAAGACGCTTGGTCTTGCCTCGTTGCTCAATAATCGCGGTGTCATCCTCGCAAGTGACGTGCATGAAGCGCGAGTGCGCGAGTTGCGGCAGCGATTGCCGCGCACCGGGGCGCACAATGTGCAGCCACTGCACGCCGATGATTCGAAGCAAGCTGTTGCGTCCCTCGAGCAGTTTGCGCGCCATGCCGACCGTATCCTCATCGATGCGCCATGCAGTGGTACCGGGTCTTGGCGACGACGGCCGGAAGCGCGTTGGAACATCGATGCCGGGGGACTGTTGGCGATGCAGCAGACCCAGCAGGAGCTGCTGCTGCGTGCTGCCGACTGGCTGCGGCCCGGCGCGCGGTTGGTTTATGCGACCTGTTCTTTGTTGCCGGCGGAAAACGAACGGCAAGTCGAGTGGTTATGCGAGCAGCGCCCGGAGCTCGAAGAGGTGCGCTTGGTCGAGGTGCTTGGCGGCGATGTCGCGCGCCCAATCTGCGATGCCACTGGCACTTGGCTATCTGTTCGTCCGGACCAGCAGGGCTGCGACGGGTTCTTTCTCGCAGTGCTACGGCGACGACGTTCGTAACCGACTCGGTCGCTGCATCGATTGGCTCATCGGGCAGCTGCGATGGAGCCGATGAAACCGAGTAATGGAGAGTCCTGCCAGTAAGCCGATGGATGGTACCTTGCATGCGTGCGCGTGGAATGCGTATCGCCGCGGTGCTCGCCTCAGGCAGACTCTGTGGGTTGGCAGTTGCGCGACTATCGCAGCTTTGATTGCGGTGACGATTGGCGGTGTGTCGCCATTATGGGTGGTGCCGTTCGTGATCGGCACGGCAGCGTTCGCGCTCGTCGCCGCGCACGAATCCTTCGACTCGATCTACGGAGAGGTCGACGATCTGGAAGCGGCTCGTCAGAGCGCGATGGCCGAGGCGACGTCGAAGGCGCAGTTCTTGGCCAACATGAGCCATGAGATCCGCACGCCGATGAACGGCATCCTTGGCATGGCCGAGTTGTTGGTGCAGACCAATCTCGATCTGGACCAGGATCAGATGGCTTCGACGATTCAGTCGTCGGCCGATGCGCTGTTGTCAGTGCTCAACGACATCCTCGACTTCTCGAAGATCGAAGCCGGCAAGTTGGAGATGGAAGCTGTCGACTTCGACACATGGCAGTTGATCGATGAGTGTGCTGGATTGATGCACCGCACGGCGGATGAGAAGGGCGTTGAGTTGATGACGTTTGTTGATCCGCGAGTTGCTCGCTGCCACCGCGGTGACTCGGCGCGTATTCGTCAGCTGTTGATGAACTTCCTCAGCAACGCGGTGAAGTTCACGCTCGAGGGCGAAGTCGTCATGGGTGTCGACCTAGTCGAGACCTTGAATGATGACGGCCA
>JBNMND010000445.1:0-3993 GCA_051274975.1 Planctomycetota bacterium
AATGCGTTGTTTCTGCGCCTGGCACCTTACCAATAAACGTGCGTCGTTTTCGGCGGTGCGACGTCCCTACTAGCATGACGAATCAAGAGACCAACCCGGCGCCGGACGCCGACACCATTCGGGCCAGAGTGCGCACCGATTACGCTCGCGTTGCTGAGACGGCTGAATCGTCGAGTGAGTCCAGCAGTGCGGCCGGTTGCTGCGCGCCTGGCGATCGCGATAGCCGCACGGTTTCGCGTGAACTCGGCTATTCCGAAGAAGAGCTGGATGCTGCGCCGGAGGGGGCCAACCTCGGTTTGGGGTGCGGCAATCCGCAGGCGATCGCTTCGCTGCAGCCAGGCGAGAGCGTGCTCGACCTCGGCTCGGGTGCTGGATTCGATGCGTTCTTGGCAGCTCGCCGAGTCGGCGAGCAGGGGCATGTGGTCGGCGTCGACATGACCCACGAGATGATTGCGAAGGCGCGCAGTAATAAGGTCAAGCTGGGCTTGACGCAGACCGAGTTTCGGCTTGGCGAGATCGAGGCGCTGCCGGTTGGCGATGCGACGGTCGACGTCATCATCTCGAACTGCGTGATCAACTTGTCGCCCGAGAAGCCGCGTGTGTTCGCCGAAGCGATGCGTGTGCTGCGGCCCGGTGGGCGATTGGCAATTAGTGACGTCGTGTTGACGGCAGACTTGCCCGACGAGGTTCGCGACGACCTGGCCAACTTGACCGCGTGCGTCAGTGGCGCAGCCACAATCGAAGAGTTGCAGTCGACGCTGCGCGACGCCGGCTTTGCCGACATTGCGATTGAGCCGATCGACGCTAGCAAGCAGTTTATCAAGGACTGGGTGCCGGGCAGCGATGCTAGCGCGTTCGCTGTGTCCGCATCGATCACTGCCAAGAAGCCGGGGGGCTGCTGCCCGCCGGGTTCTTGCTAGGCATCCATAAAGGCGACCGTATGTCTTCTACCGAAGAACTCTGGCGCACCTTCCGTTCGCCGCTGCACAGCTTTGTGCGGGCGCGCGTCCGCAACGAAGCGGATGCGGAGGACATGCTCAGTGACGTGTTCTTGAAGCTGCATGAGCACTCGGCAGATCTCGACAACGTCACTGATCCGCGCGCTTGGCTCTACCAAACGACTCGCAACGCGGTAATCGATTACTACCGTCGCAAATCGAGTCGTGAGCACACCGAAGACCTCTACGACCTACCGGAGAAGCTGCCGGAAGATCATGCGAAGGAACTCGCGCAGTGCGTCGAGCGGCTGATGCAGAGTCTGCAGGAGAAGGATCGCCAGGCGCTGCAGTTGATCGGCCAAGGCGTGAGCCAGGAAGAACTGGCACGCCGCGAAGGTTTGAGCCCGACGGGGGCGCGTTCCCGAGTGCAGCGCGCGCGGGCGCGGCTGGGCGAAGCGTTCCGTACCTGTTGTCGTCTTGAATTTGACGGCGTCGGCAAGGTGATCGACTGGCACAAGCGGCAGCCGTGCGACCCAGACGGTCCCGGCTGCTGAACTGGCCGCTACCAGAGGCTGTCGATCGTCGCGGAGATGCCTTGCGTGCTGCTGACCGAAGCGAAGGCCGAAGGCGCGCCCAGTTCGAGTGACACGACTTGGTGCTGGGTCGTTTGGTCGACGGGCGGGGATGCCACCAGGATCGTGTTCACGAACGAGCCGATTGGCAGCATCTTCAGGCGCAGGCTGGGCAGGTTGCTGTAGGCGGCTTCCAGCGACGAACCGAGTCCTGCTGCGGATGTCACCTGCAGGTCGAGCAGCCTACCGGCTTGCATACAGGCGGCGCGGATCGTTGTGACAGGCGCTGGGTAATCGGCTCGAGTTGTGCTGCGTAGGTGGAAGGCTGATCGCCGATGTTGAGGATCGCGCCGACCATCACGGTGTGTTGGGGCTGCAGCCCTGCGCCATCCGGATCCGAGTGCGTCATCGTATTGATGAACCCGTTGCAGCCGGTGGCGGTCCCGTTCGCGATGGCGCTGGGGTCACGCTGGCCGGCCGCCGTTTGCATCAGGCCGAAGAGGCTGAGGCAGGCGAGCAGGGTGAGGGGGTTTGCATGGTTCGTGCCGGCGTGGTCGCCGAAAGTCGCAGATCTGGCGAACTCCGTAACATGAGGTGCACATTTGCTCAGGTGGCTTCGGAGGCGTGCATTCTCGGTGGCTTGCCGTGGGGGGGGGCGTGCCGCCGTTCAGCGCCTTACCATCGTCGTTAGCTCGATGCGTAGCAGCAGGCTGTCGGCGGTCACGAACAACGTGCTGCCGTCTTCGCCGAACGTGCAGTTGCTGGTCGCTTCATCGGTCATCAGTGTGCCGAGGTGCTTGCCTTCTGGCGTCAGCACGAGCACGCCGCCGGGGCCGGTCGCAAACAGGTTGCCGAGCCCGTCAATCTTCAACCCGTCGGGCAGGCCTTTGCGCTCGCCGACCATTGCCGTCGCATCAAACAGCACGCGACCCGAACCGAGGGTGCCGTCTGGCTTGACGGGGAACGCCATCCAGACGGCGCGTTCTGGATCCGAGTTCGCGACATACAGCGTTTGGTAGTCCGGCGAGAACGCGATGCCGTTGGGCCGCGACATCTCCTTCGTCAACAGCGTGACGGTGCCGTCGGGAGTCACGCGGTAGACACCTTGGAAATCGATGTCCTTGTTCGGGTCCTCCATCTTGCCCGTCAACCCGTATGGCGGGTCGGTGAAGTAGAGGTCGCCGTTCTTGTGGAAGGTCGCGTCGTTCGGGCTGTTGAATCGCTTGCCGTCGTAGGTCTTGGCTAGCGCCGTGTATTCGGCCTTTGGCGCTGACAGCGGCGCGTTCATGCGGCCAACTTGTCGCTCGCCGTGTTGGCAAAGAACGAGTCGACCTTGGTGGTCGAGCAGCAGGCCGTTTGCGCCTGGTTCATCGGGAGCGATGTGGTTGGCCCTCGGGATCGGTCCGAGGTAGCCACTCTGGTCTAGGTAGACGCTGGTGCCGACACCGCGCTGCCACTTCATTGTGTGGTTCGGCGGGATGTCGGAGAACAGCACGTAGCCGCCGTCTTCGGGGATCCATACCGGCCCTTCTGACCAAGCGAAGCCTTCGGCAATCACTTCGAGCTGCGCGTTGCTCGGGACCAGGGCGTCGAGTGCCGGGTCGAGACGTTCGATGTGCCCGATGTGGCGCAGCACATGTGCCCCGTCAGGCATGGTGCAGCCGGTCAGCGACAGTGCGCACAGAATCACAAGCCGATCGAGTCGTTGCATGGCAGTTCGTTGGGGTCGCGTCTAGGGCTGGTTTGTGCGCGGTACCACTTTGCCATCGCGCACTTTCACGAGCAATGTGATCGGGCCGTCGTTGCTGAGTTCGACGTTCATGTCTGCGGCGAACTTGCCCGTCGCGACAGTTAGTCCGGCGTCGCGCAGGTTGGTGGCGACGCGTTCGTAGAGCGCGTTTGCCAGCTCCGGCGCGGCCGCCGCGGTGAAGTCCGGGCGGTTGCCGTGGCGCAGTTCGGCCGCGAGCGTGAACTGGCTCACGACCAGGCAGCTACCGCCGATGTCTTCGACCGATAGATCGGTCGGTTTCTTGTCGGGGAAGATGCGCAGGTTGCGAACCTTGCGCGCGGTTTCGTCAGCGTCCCGTTCGCCGTCGCCCTCTTCGACGCCGACGAACAGTAGCAGGCCCTTCTCAATGCTGCCGACGCACTCGCCATCGACTAGCACGCGCGCATGGTGGACGCGTTGCACCACAGTTATCACGCATGCAGCCTAAGTGGTCACCGTGGGCTCGCCAGTCTTATGCCGTGCGCACGCTGATCTTCGCTGGTTTGGCTTCGGCGCGCTTGGGCACCGTGACCGTCAAGACACCCGCTTGGTAGACCGCTTCGACGCCAACGTTGGCGGCCGATGTCGGTAGCGAGATGGCGCGCGAGTATTGGCCGTAGCGGTGCTCGAGGCGGTGCCAGCGAGTTTCCTTGTCGTCCTTGTCGCGGGCGTCCGGTCGCTCGGCAGTCACCGTCAGGGTCGCGTTGTGCAACTC
>JBNMND010000446.1:0-3989 GCA_051274975.1 Planctomycetota bacterium
GAGTTCGCCGGCCGTGACGGTGCGATCTCGCTTGCCGATACTTGGGTGTTGCGCAGTGACACGTGGACGCAGGTTGTTCCGTCGGCGTCAATACTGCGGTCGTTTCGGCGCTAGCTCTGGAACTGAGCGATCGCACCGAGCTGGTCGATACCGAACTTGTCCAAGCCAGTGTCGACGGCGCCGAAGTGTTCAATCGGGTTGCCATACGCGTTGAGTAGCGTCGTGTACCAGTTACCCAACGTCTTGTGGCCTTCTTGCCCGTAGTTTGGCAAGCGGATGTAGCGACTTCCGAGTTGCACCTTCGCGTTGTCACCGGCCATGACCACGAACGGGTATTCCGTGCCGTGACTGTGGTGCGCTTCGCCGCCGTCGGGGAAGTAGAAGATCATCGTGTTGTCAAACATCGTGCTGCCAGTCGCGTCGCCAACTTCGGGCACTGATTTGAGTCGCGTCACGATCCGATCGACCAGCGTCATGTGATGCGTGCGGCAGCGTTCGCGAATCTCGGTTGCACCGACGCCGCCGAACGACTTGTTGTGGCCGACATCGTGCATGTTGACCTTCTCGCCCTCGATACCGGTGATGCCGGTGTAGGGGTGGCCCAGTTCGTCGACGGTGAACGCGATCACGTTGGTCAGTCCGGAGATAAGGGCGCCGAGTAGCACTTCGGTGTGGCCGACTTGGCGATCGAACGTGTTGACGTCGTCGGCCAAGAACTTCTCGTCGAGCGTTGGCACGTGCTGGCGGATGCGCTCCGCCATGCCGTCGATCTTGCGGTTGCGTTCGCGAATCGCCTGGATGGAGTCCGCGTAGCCTTGCACCTTGGCTTTCTCGAGGCCGTGCAGGTCACTAGCGATGGCTCCTTCATTCTTGGCTACGAACGCCAGCAGCTTGCGTTCGAGCTCGTACTGGGTGGCCGCGGATCGGTTCTCGGAGACCGACTTGAATAGCTCGTCGAGTGCTATGCGTGGGGAACCAAAGGCGTAGTTGGGTTGTTGCGGTCCGCGCGCCGAGAAGCCGGTCGCGATGCCGTTGAGGCTGCCGCGGGCATTGCCGCCGCCGTCGGGGAAGCACGCCAACTCGATGTGTTCGGCGGGGGATGGAAACAACCGCGCCAGCTCGAAGTCGACCGTTGCCCAGCGGATGGAGCTGAGTCGTTCGTTGGCTTTGAAGACGCCGAGCGACGAGCACCAGGAGTGATGACCGGTCGTGCACATCTTGCCCGACAGGCCCTGCAAGATCGTTAGGTTGGCTTTGTGCTTGGCGAGCGGACTCATCCACGCCGGCAGCTCGTGTTGGTCGAGGTCGACTTCGAACGGTTGCTTTTTCTGCTCCTTCAGCAACAGGTCCTTGCCGAAGCTCTCGGGCACCATCGCCTTCGGCCACAGCCCGTTGCCGCGGTGCATGAAGATGAACCGCATCGGTGGCTTGGGCGGTGCGGCGAGTAGGCGCGTCGGGTCCATGCACGCCATCGCGCCGGCACTGAATAGTCCGTTCCGTAGGAACTCACGGCGGCTTGTCATGACTTGTCCTTAGGTGCCTTGCGATATACGAACGAGTCGGAGCTCAACAGCGACACGATCACCGCGCGGAAGCTGCCACCATTGTCGACATACGCGCGATCCGCGTTGAGCAATGTCTGCGCGTCAGAGAGTAGTTCGTTGCGGCCGAGGTAGAAGCGGAATGCGTGGCGTATGATCGATTGGCGCACGCGCCCGGAGCGAGCGAGTCGGCCAATTAGATCGAAGGCGTCGACAACATTGCCATCCAGTTGTGGATCGCCAGTCCCAGTCAACCCGCCAGTCGTGACCACCGGCGCCGTCGGGTAGACGTCGAAGGTCGTCTTGCCGTTGCCTGGCTTGATTAGGTTGTCTGGATGTTCGAGCGCTTCTTCGGTTCGGAAACGACCGAAGTCATCGAACGATTCGAACGGCAGGCCGAGCGGGTTCATGTGCTTGTGGCATTTCCAGCACTCGTTGGGGGCTGTGACCTCTTCGACTCGCAAGCGGAAGGTCTTGTGCGGGTCGTCCGGCACCTGAGCATCGACAGTTATCGGCACGTCAGGAACGCGACCGGCAAGCAGCTTTTCGCGGATCCATCGCCCGCGTCGGATCGCGTCGGGGAAGAAATTGGTCGAGTGTGCGATCAACCACGACGGATGGGTCAGGATGCCCATGCGCTGCTTGATCCGGAACGGCTGCTTGGTCGGGTAATCCCAGAACGTCTTCTTCGCGATCTTGTCACCAAGATACTTGCTCGACTTCCAGCTGCCGTAGCGTCCGATCCCCGGAGTCGGCGGCAAGTTGTAGAGCGGTGCGTGGTGCAGCGTGTAGCCGTGCGCCCACGGATGGGTCGTGAACGGTTTGATGCCCTGGCCGAAGTAGTCGTCGAAGAAGTGCATGTAGTTGATGAGCTCTCCCGGCCGGGAGGCGTCCTTCACACGCATCGACTTGATGCCCTTCAAGAACTCTAAATGCTCGGCGAGTACCTGTTTCGGTTCGGTCCTCCAATTGCTGTGCTTCAGTCGCTCGTAGGCCTGCTGCCACTCCGCGATGATCTGTTGCCCTTTGGCGTTGTCCTTGTCGTGGTAGACGTAGAACTCGTTCGACGTCAGCAGTAGCCGGAACACGTCTTGATCGTTTTCGACGAACCGCGTGACCATGCGGTCGGTTTCGAGGATCAGTCGGCCGGGGGTCGCGGTCGTGCCGCGGCCGGGATTTCGGTAGATGCCACCGCTGCGCGGCGGATCCTTGAAGATCTTCGTCGCGGTGGGGTAGCCAAAGAACTCGCGGAAGAACCGAATGATCTTCGGGTGGCTGGTGACGTTCGATCGGAAGTGCTTGCCGTTGAGCGACGGGTCGATCTGGCCGCGGTAGTAGTTTGGGTCCGCGAGCAGTCGTCGCACTTCGCGTGCATAGTCCTTGCCGGTGGCAAGCTTGCCCATCACCGCGGCCTGCGTCAGCTTGGCATCTGGGCGGCGGTCGCCGAGCGCATACGAGATTGCATAGGCCGCTTCTCGCGGTGCCAGCTGGTTACGGCCGTGCTGGTCGACAGGGCCGTTGCCGAACTCTCGTCGGTAGACGAAGTCCGACTCCAGCAGCACGGCGACGAGCATTTGGCGCAGTCCCGCTGCGTTGCCGGCCAGTGCGATCGACGAGCGCATCAGTTCGACGTATTTGTTCTGTTGCGCGTCATTCGCCGGTTGTCGCAACACACAGTCGAACTGTTCTTGCACCGCTGCCGTCATCTCTGCGAGCGTGGGGGCATCCGTTTTTCTGAGGATCGTTGTGAATGCCGCATACGACTTCGGCAGCGAACGCGGCTTCCAGCGATCCTTGGGGTTGGGAAACGCGACTTGCTTGTCGCCGCCAACCAAGCGCGCTATCAAAATCTGGCGGTCCGCGATCCACTTCGCATTGCCGAGCATGACCAGCAGGTCGCCGCCGTCTAACGCGTCGATGTCGTAGTAGCGAACGCCCGAGTGGTCCGTCAGGATGAATGGATTGGTGACGCCGACGAAGCTGCTGTGCTGTTTGTTCTGGCGGTCGCGTCCGGTCAGCTGGAACACGTCCATGACGCGTTCGTGAAAGATCTGCGGACTGACCAACCAGCGGCGGGATGGGGTGTAGGCCTTGGCGTGCACCGCGCCCGAGAACAGTTGCTCGTGGTCGACGAGGTTGCCGTAGTGCGGATAGCGCAACTTGTCTCTGCGAGCCGGGCCATCTGCGGCGTCGAGCTGCGCCGTCAGCCACGCGCTCAGTTGCTTGCGTTCTTCGTGGCTCGGTTGCGGTTCGTCTTCTGGCGGCATCTCGCCGAGTTGCACCATCTCCAGGGCGCGACCGAGCAACTCCGCGCGGTCTGCGGGCGCGAGCTTGGCGAGTGTGTCGAAGCGCGTCTCACCCTTTTGTTTGTCGGCACCGTGGCATTCGATGCAGTTGCGTTGCAGCAGCACGTGCACGTCGCGCAATGTTGTTATTGCATCTGTTGGT
>JBNMND010000447.1:0-3973 GCA_051274975.1 Planctomycetota bacterium
CCATAGCCTGCTCGGGCTGCACGAATACGAGCATTGGCCATCGTTCATTCCCGCGGACCAAGAACACGACCGCGCCATGGAGCCGGACGCGTTGATCGGCGCATTTTCGATGCTCGACGACAGCATGGACGAAGACGGTGTCGAACTTCGTGCGGAGTCCGGCCACCTGTTCATGAGAGGAACGGCGGAGCAGATTCAGAACTGGGAGGACTTGGTCAACATTGCCCGCAGCCACTTCTCTGCCCCCATCAAGTTCGAAGCCGCGGTCATACGTCATGACGGCAAGACGCTGCCGCCATCGGTAGTCGATCCGGAACAAGCACAGGCATTGCTCAACGGCCACAAGCACACATGGTCTAGCGCCGCCACTTCTCCATCGCGCATCGCGGCCTACATGGGCCACCACCGCGCGGTGTCGTATCTACACACGAACCAGGCGCAGATCAGCGAAGCTCGATGGGAAGGCTCACCGCAACAAGACGAGCTCTTCGACGGCGTCGGCGTGGTTGCCGTCGCGCATCGCCTTTCCGAAGACGACGACCTGATCCTGCAAACGCAGTTCGCGATCGGCAGCCTCGTCGAGATGTGCCTGCACGAGATCGGGCTCGACAATCAAGAAGACCCCCAGCGTCCAGTGCTCAGTGTCACAGCGGCAAGCATGTCTGGCCGCATCAAGAACGGCGGCGCCCTGGTCTTCAACGCGACCGCACCAAGGACTCTTGGCGGCAACGTCATGGTCGTCGTGCGCGCCAGCTGGACACCGGTAAAGCAGAAGACACCGGACAACATCATGATCCTGCCAATCTCCAGCTTGGTGGCTGGCGTGAGTTCGACGCCGCGCTTTGCTCGCACCGATCGTGTCGACCTCGCCTTGCCCAGCAACGACAGCGGGCACGATGACGAGGAACGCGAAGCACTCATTGATGATGGTCGCCTGCACGAACTGATCAGCGACAGCATCGACCCGGAAACATGGGAAGACACCGCGATGATGCAGGCGATGAACGGACACATGATGTTCCGCGCCAAGCCAGACACGTTGAAGAAGGTCCGCAAGCTGATGGCGAAGCAAGAACGGGAACTGCTGCAAACCATTGAAGTGGTCTATGAGAACGACAAGGGTCGCATCACACTGCCAACGCTTGCGCAACACGGCCACGGCGTTCGCCATGGCCGCGAAACCACAGCCATCGCCGGGCTAGAAACCGAGATCGCCACGAAGGCCTCCATCAAGACGCCGCTCGTGGTGCGCGTCTTCGAAGGCATCCAGTTTGGCATCAGCCCCTACGCCGCGAACCAGAGCCTCGGCGCACAACTCAACTGGACGTCGCGCCTCATCGAAGGCAAGCCGGCAGGCATTGCGCTGCCCCCGATGCACATCACTGCGCGCACCCACACCGGCGCAATCCCCGCGGGCGGCATGGCAACGGGCAAGGGCCCGCTGGGCAACGAGAGCTGGGCGCTGCGCCTGCGGTAGCACCGGCTAGTTGCTATGCCGCGGAGCGCGCACGCCCCACTAGTATCGGCAGCGATGCGACCGGCAACACAGAGGGCAACACGCGGGCGGCGAGACCGTTGAAGCAACTCGCCGCTCGCATGTTCTTGGTGACGCCACTGCGCGACACCCTGCGACGTCTGCCGCAAGTGCTCATCGGCTTGTTACTATTCGGCATGGGCGTCGCGTTCATGGTGGCCGGCGACCTCGGCACGGCACCTTGGGATGTATTTCACCAAGGCGTCGCACGCGTCAGCGACATCAGCCTCGGCGTCGTCATCATGCTCACCGGCATCGTCGTCGTGCTCGGTTTCCTACCGCTGCGCGAGAAGATCGGACTCGGCACGATCCTCAACGCGTTGCTGATCGGCGTCTCGGTCAACTGGACGCTCGGCTGGCTCGATCGGCCGGATGCCCTTTGGGCGCGCATCGCGCTCACCACATCGGGCCCGATCATCATCGCGCTCGCATCCGGTCTCTACATCGGCGGCGGCCTCGGCCCAGGCCCGCGCGACGGCATCATGACCGGCTTCGCAAAGCGCGGCTTCACGGTCTGGAAGGTGCGCACCATCCTCGAACTCAGCGTCATGACGCTCGGCATCTTCCTCGGCGGCCGCATCGGATTTGGCACCGCGTGGTTCGCGATCAGCATCGGCCCAATGGTGCAGTTCTTCTTGCCGCGGTTCGTGATCCGCTAGCGGCCCTTCACACTGTCAGGATTGGCGGCCGCTGAAGCCGCATGCATCTCTTGCGTCGTCGTGACGATGCGCTGGATGTTGGCGGCGCGATCGCTCGCTGCGTGCGTCGCCCATAACGTCGCGAAGTTCGCCGGCAGGTTGGCAACGCCACCGACGGCCGACAACAGGTCCGACTCCAGCACGCCACCGACAAGGTTTTCGTTGGTCAGCTTGTAAGAACGTTCCGAGACCTTCTCAATGAATGTCGTGTTCGCGAGCAGCAAGCGCATGCCGCGCGACGTCATCAAGCAAACGAGCACCGGCTTGTCGTCGTAGTCGCAAACCTTACGGAACGCCGCGAGCGCGTTCGTCTCGTTGCCGGATTCCTGCATTTGGCTGATGCGCAGCACGCACTGCGAACCAATCAGCAGCGCCTTATCGAGCTCCAGGTCAGTCTTCGCGAGCAAGTTGTCCACGAGACGCCGTTTGCTGCCGTTGGGTGTGGCATCCCGCCATTGGAGGATGCAGTCGACAAGTTCGGCGAGATTCATTGGCTACGTTAGAACGGGATCCGCCGCGGGAATCAACGAACCCTTTCCGCGCGCAGCATCGTGTACGGCCCTGCCGGGATCACCGCGATACGTGCATCCGGCGTGCGCTGCAGCAACTCATCGATCACTTGCTGGGCGCGCGCCGCCACATCGCCCTCACCGGACGCCGGTGTCACCGCCAACTTACGTTGCACCTCGATCGGCAAACCATCGTTCGCCAGCACCAGTCGCTCGACGCCAATGCGCTCCAACACGCGGGTCTGCATCTGGTATTGCCACTGGTCCTTGGCGGTCACTTCCGTCGCGCGAATGTGCTCCAAGAAGCCCCGAAAGTCCGATCCGCGCTGCATCATCAGTTCGGTGTATTCGGGCGAACCGACCTCGGTGCAGGCCGAACACATCAACAGAATGGAGTCGTCGCGCAGCGCCGGCAGCGCCGTCACCATGCCCTTGACCGTCTGGTAGAAGCTCTCATCGAGCGGGTAGCCGCCGGCAGACTGCACAACCAGGTCATAGGGTCGCTCGACCAAGGCCTGGGTCCACGCCCCGACTTGCTCGCACCCAATCTGGTGCGCCGCGACCAGCTGCCCGGCAAACACGCCGGCCAATTCGCGTTCGTGCGTGATCGCCGCATTGACCAAGAAGTCGCAGCCCATCAGGCCGGCGACGCGCATGGCGATTTCATGGCATGGGTTACCGACCAATTTGCCTTCGACCGCCGATGGGTCGCCCATGGTCTTGTGGCCGTGGAATCGCTGCACCGTGCGCAGGTCGACCAAGCCGGGGCAGATGCCTTTGCGACCGCCGGAGTAGCCCGCCATGAAGTGCGGCTCGATCAAGCCGGTCACAATCTTCAACTCGGCATCGGCATAGATGCGATTGATGCTGACCGGCGGATCCTCGCTGATGCTCACCAACGTGTCCTGCTTGTCGGCTTCGTGATCGACAACGCGGCAACGACGCAACAGATCCTTGCCGAGCATGATCTCACGTTCGTTCGGCGTCGAGGGCCGATGCATGCCGGTCGCAATCAGAATCGTGCACGCGTCGTCGGCGACACCGGCTGCATTCAACTCCGCCAAGATCGCCGTGATCAGCAGTTCGTTAGGCACCGGTCGCGTGATGTCACTCATCGTGATCACGACCGACGCGGGACGTCTGCTCTCGGCCAGCGCGCGCAACGGCGGCGAAGCGATCGGCTTCCGGAGCGCCGCCAACACCGCCGCCTGTGGATCCTCGAGTCGCGGGAT
>JBNMND010000448.1:0-3934 GCA_051274975.1 Planctomycetota bacterium
GCATCACGATCACGTCGGCTGCGACGTCCTGTGATTGGGGCAAATACAAGTTCAGCCTCATCGACACTCCCGGACACGTCGACTTCACGGTCGAGGTTGAGCGCTCGCTTCGCGTGCTCGACGGTGCCGTCGGTGTGTTCTGTGCAGTGGCCGGTGTGCAGCCGCAGTCCGAGACTGTTTGGCGCCAGGGCAACCGCTACAAGGTCCCGCGTATCGCGTTCGTCAACAAGATGGACCGCACCGGCGCGGACTTCTACAACGCAATCGAGACGATGCGCGAGCGCCTCAACGCCAACGCCGTGCCGGTTGTCATGCCGATCGGTAAGGAGAAGGACTTCATTGGACTCATCGACCTGATCGAGATGAAGTCGTGCATCTGGGCCGACAACGACGCCCGTGAGATGACCGTCGGCGAGATCCCGGACGAGCTCAAGGAAGAGGCGCAGAAGCAGCGCGACATCATGATCGAGGCGATGGCCGAGTGTCATGACGACGTGCTTGAGAAGTTCCTCGAAGGCAAGGAGATCTCGAACGAAGAGATCAAGATGGCGATCCGCAAGGGCACGCTCGACCTGAAGGTTACGCCGGTCTTCTGTGGCTCGGCCTTTAAGGACAAGGGTGTGCAGAACGTGCTCGACGCCATCGTCGACTACCTGCCCAGCCCGCTCGACGTCCCGCCGATCGAAGGCATCGACCCCGAGACCGACGAGAAGGTCTCCTTCAAGCTGCGTTCGGACGAGCCGTTCGCTGCGCTCGTCTTCAAGACGATCAGTGACCCGAATGGCGACCTGACCTTCATCCGGATCTACTCGGGTCAGATGAAGCAGGGCGAGAAGTACTATAACGGTCGTAGCCGTCGCTACGAGCGCATCGGCCGCCTGATGCGCATGCACGCGATGACTCGTGAGCCGATCGACATCGCCGAAGCTGGCGACATCGTGGCTGTGGTCGGCATCAAGGATGCGATCACCGGTGACACGCTATCAACGCGCGATCACCCGGTTGTTTACGAAGCGATGACCTTCCCGGACACGGTGATCAGCATGGCGATCGAGCCGAAGTCGGCTGGCGACCGCGACAAGTTGTCGACGATCATTGGCAAGATGGTTCGCGAGGACCCGACCTTCAAGGCCATCACCGACGAGCAAACCGGCCAGATGGTTATCTCCGGCATGGGTGAGCTTCACCTCGAAGTGAAGTGCAACCTGATCCAGAATGACCACAAGATCGGCGTCACCGTTGGTCGCCCGAAGGTTGCTTACAAGATGACGCTGAAGGGCCCCAAGAAGGTCGAAGCGCGTCACATCAAGCAGTCCGGTGGTTCGGGTCAGTTCGCTGTCGCTCGGGTGCGATTCAGCGTGGATGAGTCAGTCGAGCACTGCAAGTTTGTCGACGCCATCAAGGGTGGCTCGGTGCCGCGCGAATACATCCCCGCAGTTGGCAACGGCATCACGGGAGCGGTCAAGAGCGGTGGTCGTCTCGGCTTCCCGTTCTGTAAGGTTGTCGCTGAGCTCTACGATGGTCAGTCACACGACGTCGACTCGAGCGTTATGGCGTTCGAAGCGGCTGGCGTGCAGGCCTTCCGTCTGGCATGCGAGAACAACTCGCAGCTGCTCGAGCCGGTCATGAAGATCGAGATCGAAGCTCCCGAAGAGAAGACTGGTGACGTCATCGGCGACCTTTCGAGCCGTCGCGGCTTGGTCGAAGAGATGATCACCAAGCCGGGTGGCATCTCGTCCGTCACGGGCACGGTCCCGCTGAGCGAGATGTTCCAATACTCGACGATGCTTCGCTCGCTAACGCAGGGTCGTGGCACCTACGCCATGGAGCCGTCGACCTACGAGCCGGTTCCGCCGAACCTCGCCGAGAAGGTTCTCGAAGACCTCGCGAAGGACTAGGGCGGCTAGTCCCAGGTCCGAGTTTCTCGGCCTGGGCTTCTGCTACCTAACGAATCTGGCTCAGACCGAATGGTCTGGGCCAGTTCTGATTTTTGCACCTGGGTCCGTTGACTCTCGGCTCCTCGCTTAGCGGTGGTGGGTTGCGACTGTCCTCAGGCCTAATCCGACGATCGCCCCCAATCCTGCCAGGTCATGTTGCCTGGGCGCCGCTGAGGTCGGCGCGGTTGCTCGTTCGCCGAGCCGCCGCCACGTTGGCGTGGTCTGATTCGCCTCTCGATGTCGCAATGCAACGTGCGCTGCCGTGGTGTCTGGTGCGCGGTCCATGCCGCTGCCGACGTCGACCATGAGACCTACGCCTAGGTTCAGGATGTTCAGGCATACCCATGGGTTAGAGGTCTTGCCCAATTCGATCAGCCTGGGTTGGTAGCCATCCCGAATCAGCCAGAGCGTCCGATATTTGTTGGGCATTGCCACCGAGCAGGGAGTCGTGCCCATCGGCAGCCCATCACACAAGACGGCTGCTCCCGGTGGGCTGCTGGTGATTTGCACTACGAATCGGTCGGGCGTGAGCAGCGTGCCGCAGCCCGCTAGGAGGCTGCAGACAAGACCAGCAAGGGTGGTTCGGAGCATGGCCGCGCGTAGCGCACAGCTGTTCCAGCAGTCAGCTCAGGAGCTTGATGCCTTCGTGCGCAAGAGCCAGCAGCACGCACGCCGGATCACCAGGCTCACCCGTCGCCCGCGGCGCATGCTCGCTTCCTGCTTCATAGCGAATGTGCTGGCCCTCGGCATACGTGCCTAGCTCGTCCTCATAGCCACCGCGCACGACCAGCACTTCCTCGGTGCTATGGTGCAGGTGGGTGGGGTAACCACACCCCGGATCCATTCGGATCAGCGCCAATACGCGCTTGGTTCGCTTGTCGCTGGCATAGAAGTGCACCGCGATTCCGGGATAGCGGGTCGACTGCCATGGGATCGTGTCGAGCTCCATGGCCAACGAGGTTATCCTTCTTGCAACCGATGCCCAACCGCCAAGAGAGCTGGTCCATCTCGATCGAGAAGGACTACCTGAAGTTTAGTGCCGCGCACTTCCTGATCTTCCCCGATGGATCCGCCGAGCGGTTGCACGGCCACAACTACAAAGTGTTCCTCGATTTGCACACCGAGCTCGACGAACACGGGCTGGTGGTCAACTTCCAGGAGATCAAGCCGATGATGCGTCAGCTCTGCGATGAGCTCGACGAGCACTTGCTGATTCCGGGCAAGCACCCCGTGCTGACGGCGAAGGTGAAGGGGCCACACTACGAGATCCGCTACCAGGAGCGCCTCTACATGGTGCCCAAGGAAGAGGTGATCGTGCTCCCAATCAGCAACACAAGCGCCGAGAACCTGGCTGCTTGGTTCGGCCGCACCCTGCGCGAGCGCATGGAAGAGACTTGGCCGCATCTGAACTTGAAGGAGATGACGGTCGGCGTCGAAGAGACGACGGGTCAGCGCGGTAACTGGACGGTTCGCGACTAGGAAGCTAGCAGGGTGGCTGATGCGTAACAGGCTATCGGAGAACTGGGGTAGCAAGTTGGGATGTGACGATCCGTTCGCGTTTGCAGGTTACGACCCACTTGTCGGCAACGCCGTGCCGGATACCCTCAGTTGCCGAAGACTAGAATACAGATGGAGATAACCAACAAGACTCGCCGGCCGATCAAGATCCCGCTTCCGGACGGCAAGAAGCTGTTCCTCGGTCCCGGCAAGTCCGCGCAGGTCAATCCCAAGGCTGCGAAACATCCGCCAGTAATGGAGTATGTGGAGGCCGGCGACCTGGAACTCGGCGACGCGGGCGGCAAGAAGGGATCTAGTGCCGGCGACGGGTCGTCAAGCCCGAGCGGCAGCCAAAACTCCGCGCCGACCGGCAACATTCGCCGCACTGGCGATCGATAGGCAGATCGCTTGCGACCGCGAACAGCGCGGCGCATGGCTCTTGCCGTGGCTGCGACCTAGTGGTGTCATGCCGAAATTAGCTATCTTCTCCGCGGCCCTCA
>JBNMND010000449.1:0-3927 GCA_051274975.1 Planctomycetota bacterium
CGGCGCATGCGAGCAACGACAGGGCAACGAACGAGCGACGCAACAACACGGTATCGAGCATGGAGATTCCTTTTGCAGAGGACTCGTGCTTACGGGCTACGCGGTGCGGCTGCACGGTGCCCTTCTATATTTCGGCGGCGGTGACACAACTGACACGCCAGCCAGGCGCCTACCCAGGCGCAACCGCAAAAACTCGCCGGCTTATCGCTCGGTGATTCGCTGCAGGCTCTCGCGATGTTTCTCGTCGAAGGTATCGCGGAAGTCGATGCCGTCGACGAAGTCGAGGCGGCTGTCGCACGGGCGACGGCTGAGTAGCTCAGCGTCGATCAGGTTGAAGACGATTTCGCCGAAGTCACCGGCGCTGCGCACGCCCCACCGTTCGAACACAATCGTGGCCATCGGGCCAAACTCGTTGGCCGCGTATTCCTTGATCCCAACGAGCAGTTCGCGGCCGCCGACGTGGCGATCCTCGCCCGTCAATTGGTCGCGACCGAAGTGCGTCATCGTGTAGTCCAGCGCGTCGAGTACAAAGTAGTACGCATGACGCGAGAACCGACGGTCCCGGCGACGAACGGTTTGGATCTTGTCTTCGAGTAGGTCTTGATCAGTTACTGTCATCGACACGGTTCCTCTTCAGGCGAAGCGGTGGTGTTACACCCCCAACATCGACCATTTGAGAACCGCCCTTGAGCACTGCGAAGGATCCCCTTCGCGGCACAACCCCCAAGCCTTCTGAACCCATAGCACCGGCGTTGACCAGCCCTTTCGGGTGACCAACGTTCGGGTGAGCAACACTGCGGTGACCAACGAGACCAGGCGACCAACCTGGTACTGTGCGAATCGATGCTGTGCAGCCAGCTAGCGAACGACCAACTACGACATCAGCTGCACCAAACAGGCAGTTAGCACCTGTTCTGGTGGGATTTGCAGATCGAGATCTCGGTCTGCTTGCAGCGTTCTTTCGAGCCAGGTCGTCCATGGTTCTAGGCTCTCGGCAGAGTAGGAAGACTCCGCGGAGCTGGCAAGGGCATCGCGCCTCCTGCGGAGCTCGGCACGCATCCACCAGAGGAACATTCGGGCCGCATCGATCTCGTGGCGGCGCTCATCGGCACCCGACAGTGCAGCCCGTGCAATTGCGAAGGGACGCAAGTCCTGGGTACAGTCCAGCCACTCACGCACCAGATCATGGAGCTGTACCGCCTGTTCGGTTCCTGCCGAGAGGGCAAGTCCGAGGCTGCCTTTGGCCGCCAATACGATCTCGTCGAACCGCCCCAGCTGGTGTGGAATTCTTTGCTCAAGCTCACCAAGAACCACCGAATCGGGCACTGGCAGCACCCGGAGCCGCTGGACTCGCGAGCGAACCGTGGGCAGCAAATGCTCGGGCCGAGCCACCTCCAGCATCAAGAACGTCGCATCGCCCGGCTCTTCGAGCGTCTTCAGCAGCATGTTCTGCGCGTCATCTTGAAGATGGTCAGATTCGACAAACGTTGCAACGCGTGCGCGGCCTTCCACGGCATGCCGCTGTAGCTCTTCTTGCACCGTGCGCACTTGGTGCACGGTGATGCGATGGAAGCTGGTTTCCTTCTGCACGAACTCGACGTCATCGCGCGGCCGCCGCACGACGTGCACATCGGGATGTAGATCGTTGGCGATGCGCGTGCACGTGCGACACATACCGCACGGTTCGTTGTCGTCGATGTCCGATGGGCACAACAGCGCGGCGGTCAACCACTGCAACACCGTGGTCTTGCCAATGCCGGGCGCGCCTTCGACGACCAAGCCATGTGGCAACTGCAATTGACGGGCAGAACGCAACAACCGCGCGAAGGCTTCGCCTTGCCCGAGCGGTCGTACCAAGCGCTTGCTCATGCGCGGCTCGGCGTCGGGCTCCTGTTTGGAAGCCGACTTGCGCTTCGCTTCACGCACCCACTTCTTGCTCACAAGAGCCCCCTGACGGCAGCGCGTAGTTGCTCTTGCACGATCTCAAAAGACTGCGCCGAGTCAAAGACCTGGGCACGCGGTTCGCGCTTGGCGGCCAGCAGGTAGCCGTCACGAACGCGCCGGTGGTAGGCCTTACCGCGCGCTTCAATCCGGTCATCGACACGGCTGTCGCGCCGCTGCACGGACACTTCCGCTGACACGTCGAGCACAAAAATAGCATCCGGCAAACACGCACCGTGCACGCGCCGAGTCAGATCTTCAAACCACTGTGCATCGAGCACACCGGGCTGCGGATTCTCGGTCGCGAGTATTTGGTAGACGGCCGTCGACAGGTAGCAGCGTTCGGAAACGACCACGGCACCGCGTGCTCGCGCCGGCGCGATCACGCGCTGCATCAACTCTGCGCGTGCCGCTGAGAACAGCAGCACTTCTGTGATCGGTTGCAAATCGCCGGTCTCGTTTGACAGCAGCAAATCGCGCAACGCCTCACCGACCGGCGTCGAACCGGGCTCACGCACATGCACGACATCTTGGCCTTCGTCAGACAACCACGCAGCCAGCGCGCTCGCCTGCGAACTCTTGCCGCACCCATCGGGACCATCGAGCGTGACGTAGGGCCCCCACAGAGCCTCGCGCTCACGGTCGCCGCTCACGTCAATTCCTCAACCTCGAGTCGCAACTCAGGCGATTTATCGAGTTCGCCCTGCAGCGACAGCAGCATGTAGCTGACTGCCGCGCGAGTGCGCCCGAGGAAGCGGCCAATTTCGCCGCCGCTCAAGCCCTGCTGCTGGCACATCAACGCCATGATCTTGCGCGCACGCGACAGCTTGCGACCCTGACCTTTACCAACCAGATCGTCAGCCAACACGTCAAAGCGTTCAGCCACCCGATCTCGCACGCGCTGGAACACGCGGCCCGGATCGATCAACTCGAGATACCGAGGCGGCAGGGTGTGGCCACGAGAACTCGCCCACGCGGCGCGCAACTCGGGGTAGCTACCGACGACCTTTTGAGCCAGCTCTTCGATCTGCGGTGCGCGGCCATTGCGCGACGGCTTACCTTCGAGGGCCCGCAAGTAGCGCAATCGCCCGAGTGGGCCCGGTCGCTCGATCGCGGCAACGAAGCCAGCCAGCAATGATGAACTCAGTGACGCGTCGAGGTCGCGCACATCCTTCGGATGCCAACGCGACGACAGCACGGTCGGTGAGCTGTGGTTCTCACGGACGCGCAACACCCCCTGCAAGAACGACTGCAAAGCCGGCTTTCTCGAGATGCGATGCAACTCGTCGATCACCAACGGTAGATCGGAGCACAGCTCATCGTGCAAGTCGCCGACGCGCTTATCTTGATTCACGCGCTGGAAGATTCGCAGAAGCTTCGGCAGGTCGAACCACATCGAGCGACGCGGCAACTGCCGTTGCCACCACTGCAGCAAGAACGTCTTGCCAACACCGGCTGGACCGTGGAACACGTAGAGGTTGCCGGGCACCAGGCGGCTGGTTGCGACATCGCCACCAAACTCTAGGCGCTCGGCACCGACGAACGCCTGATCCGCGCGAGTGCGATTCGTCGGCAACAAACTCTGCAGCACCAGCGACGCGGTACGGTTGCCATCATCGATGACCGGCCGCTGCGGCGAGACCTCAAGTGCGTCGAAGCGATGCTCTTCGCGCGCCTGGATTTCAATTTTTAGATCGGTGCCAAAGTCCTTCGAAAGAACTTCGGCAAGCGTTGTGCAGAACAGTGCTCGCACGCGGTCGGCGGCAAGTTTGCTCTCGGCTTCGAGGTAGATCTTGCCGCGTTCGAGTAGCACTGGGCGCAGACCTTTGAGCCATGCCTCATACGTCGCGGTACCGACGCGTTCGCACAGTTCGATCTGCACGCGTTTCCAGCATTCCTCAAGCAACAACAGCATGTTCGTCGGCAGGCCTCTTCAGAGACTCTTCAGAGATCCTTATCCGACTTCGTGCCACCCGGCGGGGAAAC
>JBNMND010000450.1:0-3913 GCA_051274975.1 Planctomycetota bacterium
AATGCCTGAATTGGAAGGGTGTCAGCTCGTGGGTTGGCGGCTGGCTGAAGGGGTGGGAGAGTCGGCTGGTTCGGTTCGGGTGGTCCGCACCGCAGCTTGAATCACCTACACCCGTGCGGTTTGCGCGCTTGTGCCTCGCCGGGTGGATCGCGCCGAACACCGGTGCGGCACGGTAGCCGCGGCGGGTCGAGTAGTGGCTGGGAGCGACGCCGGCCGCAACGATTCATCGATCCGCTATCAAACTACTGATACCGCTTCGGCGGCATCAACTCGGCCCGTAGCGGCTTCCTGCGGCCGGAGTGTTCGGGCCCGTAGTGCGTTGCCAAGTAGTCGACGATGCGGTCTTCGGCCCCCTCGGGTAGTGGTTGCATGCCGTGATCGCTTTGCATCCAGCGGATCAGCCCTAGCCATGTCGCGCGGTCGCCACGCTGCTGTAAGAACTGGCGTGGTCCGTGGCAGGTCACGCAGTGCCGCAAGACCAGTTCGAAGCCCGGTTCCTGCACGAGGTGCATGTCGACGGCAGTGTTCGATTCTTGGGCCGACGAGGTGGGCTCATTCTGCACGGCGGTATTTTCGTCGCCGCTGCACGAGGACAGCGCCAGTGTCAGCAGCGCGCAGGTTGGTGCGAGAATGCGCATCAGGCCTTGGCCAAGACCGCGATGCGATGGCAGGCGTTGTTGAGGTAGCCCTTCGGATTCCAGCCTGGCACAACCATCGGTTGCGAACGACCACGGTCATCGGTCGCGCGCGCCCAGACTTCGTAATAGCCCACCTTGGGCAACGTGATCTCCGCGTGCCATCGTTGCCACGCTAGGCGGTTTGGCGCTGGCGATAGCTGGGCTGCCTGCCACGTTGCGCCGAAGTCGATCGAGATCGAGACCTCAGTAATCGAACCGTCTCCGACCCATGCATGACCACGAACCTGCTGTGGATTGTTGGCGGGCAAGACGACCCCGCTCTTCGGGAACGTGACCAGCGACTTGACCGGCATCGCTTCGATGATGCGCATGTCTTCGTCGGGCACCTTGCTGCCAGGCGCGACCGGGTTCTTTGGCACGCGATAGGCCTTGCCCGTCATCTTCGTGCCGTCGTGGACGCGGTCACGAATGACGATCTTGCGCAGCCATTTGCCGCAGGTCGATGCTGGCCAGCCACCGCATACGAGTCGCAGGGGATACCCGTTGAGCCACGGCAGGTCTTTGCCGTTGAGTTGGTAGGCCAGCAGTGTCTCGTCTTCGAGCGCTTTGCTCATCGGCACGCCGCGCGAAATCGGGTTCTTGGCAGCGTCACCGGACAGGTGGCGGTCGCCGCCGTAGTAGCCGATGTAGACGGCGTTGTTGGCGATGCCGCATTCTCGCAAGACGTCGCGCAAGCGCACGCCCGTCCATGTTGGACAGCCGACGGCACCGTTGGTCCATTGGTTGCCGGTCGCCGGTGGCGAGAACTCCGCGCGCCCGTTGCCGGCGCACTCGATCGTCAGTTGGTAGGTGTGTTCCTCGAACTTCTCGCGCAGCTCCGCCAACGTGAACGTTCTCGGCTTGGTGCACGCTTCTCCCGCAATCTCCAGGGTCCACGTGCTCACATCGATCTCTTCGAGCATCGGTGGGTAACCGTTGTTGCGCACGAACAGGCGTGCGGCGGGCGTGACGTCGTCATCGAGAAGGTGCGCCGGCGTCTCAGCGTTGATCGGCCGGTCATTGAGCACGCGCAAGCCGCTCTTGCCGGGCAACTCCACGGGGTCTTGCGGATCGAGTCCGATCGGCTGCACACCTGCGGGGAGGCGATTGGCGAAGACGAGCGGGCCACCGAGCGCCGCTGCCATCGCCGCACTCCCTGAGCCCAGCAGGAACTTGCGTCTTGTGGCCGCATCGAGTCGTTCCGTCATGTCGGACGAATGTAGCGAGCGATGCTCCTTGGTTCACGCGCTACAGCCTTGGCGGGCTACATTCGGCTGCATGCATCGCGCCCTCGAGATCCTTCGCACCTACTCACCGCTCGCGGCCGCCCTGAGCGTATTGCTCGCGACAGCATCGACCGCACCGGCCCAAGATTGGAATCAGGGCTACCAAGTCGAGAAGCCACCAGCCGTGTTGTCGCTGCGGAAACAGAAAGCGGCGATCAACCGCTTGTTGCAAGAGCGGCTCGATACGTTACTGCCTCGGTTGATGCGCGAGACGGGGCTCGACATGTGGATCGTGATCAACCGCGAATACAACGAGGACCCGGTCTACAAGACGTTGGTGCCAGCGCCTGTGTTCGCGGCGCGGCGCACGACGGTCTTGGTGTTCTTTGATCGTGGCGAAGAGCAGGGAGTCGAACGACTGACCGTCAGTCGCTACGGCCTCGGTGGAGTCTACGAGAGCGCCTGGGATGGCGGTACTGCGGATGATCAATGGAGGCGACTCGCAACGATTGTCGAAGAGCGTGACCCCAAGCGCATTGGCATCAACACGAGCAAGCATTGGGCGTTCGGCGATGGACTTAGCAGCGGCCTGCGGGCGATCTTGGACAAGGCGCTCCACAACCAGCGTGAACGACTGACTTCGGCAGAGGACCTCTGCATCCGCTGGCTCGAGACGCGCAGCCCCGGCGAACTTGAGGTTTACCCACAGATCGTGCAGCTAGCTCGCGGGGTGATCGCGGAAGCGTTCTCGAACGATGTCATCACGCCCGGTGTGACCAGTTGCGAAGACGTGCGTTGGTGGCTGCGCGAACGCTTTGAGTCACTCGGCCTGCCAGTCTGGTTCCATCCGATCTGCGACGTGCAGCGGCGCGACCCGAACGTCGACCCTCAGCAACCGTTCCTTGGCGAAAGCAACGCGGTGATCCGGAGGGGTGACGTGTTGCATTGCGACGTCGGCATCCGCTACCTGCGATTGCATACCGACACGCAAGAGATGGGTTACGTGTTGCGACCGACAGAACGCGCCGTGCCAAAGGGATTGGTGCGCGCGATGGCGATCGGCAATCGTTGGCAAGATCTGCTGACGTCGTCGTTCGTGCGCGGCCGCACCGGCAATCAGATCTTGGCGGAGACGCTGAAGAAGAGTGCGTCCGAAGGCATTCGCTGCACCATCTACTCTCACCCGCTCGGCTTCTTCGGCCACGCTGCGGGTCCCACGATCGGCATGTGGGACAACCAGGGCCCAACCCCAGTGCGCGGTGACTGGCCGCTACACGAAAACACTTGCTACGCGATTGAAGGCAACGTTCGTGTGGAGCTGCCGGAGTGGGGCGGCCAACCGGTGCAAATAGGCCTCGAACAGGACGCCTGTTTCGACGGCAAGCAGGTCATCTACACGGGCGGTCGTCAAACTCGTTGGCACGTCGTGCGCTAGTCGATGCAAGGCGGCGGTTTCAGTTTACCGATCCAGCAGGCAATGAACTCGCGGTGTGGTCTGAGAAATAGGCGACCAACATGATGATTCGAACTGTTTCATCGCTTTTCGTCGCGTGCCCGTTGGCTTCGGTTCCTGTGGCGGAGCGGCGGTCGCAGAAGCCGCCGATGGTGGTTCTCAAGGGCCGCGTGGTCGATATGCGCGGGGAGCCATTCCGCATGTTCGATCAGTACGGTGCCAGGCACAGGAGTAACCGTAGCGCTTGCTCTCGTGGGCGCGGCCGCGAGCTGAACCAGCGCGGGCTACTGCCAGCCGACCATGCCGTCGAGCACCAAGTCGCCGATGGCATTTCCTTGCCCAGTCACCTGCACGTTGTCGAAGTCGATGGTTCGCGCAACCGGGTCGATCGTCAAACCCGCACACGGAGCGCACGTGTAGTCGAAGTCGACGCCTTGTGGGCCGAGCAGCAAGGCGACGTCGCCGACGGTGAGCGTGTCACCGATGATGGCGGTGTCAGGGCCGGTGGGGGGTTCGATACTACGCCGATCGCGCCTACGCCCGCGGTCGCGACGATC
>JBNMND010000451.1:0-3909 GCA_051274975.1 Planctomycetota bacterium
CGATTGAGCATCATCAATCAGAACGGTTTGCAGATGCGATTGGCGGACTTGGTGGTGCCGGCAAAGAACGCATCGGCGAAGACGATGACGCGACCCCCGCCGCAGATGAATCCTTGCAGGTGGGCGGCCTCGATATCGGTGATGTTGGCCAAGGCATCTTCGCCGACCAACACGATGTTGTGAAGCTAGCTGGGAGCTTCGCGATGGCCTTCTTCTTGTTTGCTGCCGCCTTCCAATAGATGTGCACCGTGGCTTCGGCAACCGCGCCTAAGCGAACCAAGCCTAGCTCGATTCTGTGAGGGCTCGTGCTCTTGGCCGGTTGGCAAGCAAGCGCAGCCGGGAGGAGGAGAATCGTAGTCAGTTGCAGCACGGGGGCAGTGTGGACCACTTAGCGCGGTTTACTTAAGGCCCCAATTCGAGCGCTCGGCAACGTTGCTAGTCGACACCCGGCTCTTCACAGATCAGCGCGAGGTCGTTGCACGCATTCCACATCAGCACCATCGCTTGCTTGACGTTGGCGGTGGCGACAGGCGGCAGGTCGTCGCGGCTGCTGAGAGTCTTGAGGCGCGTGTAGATGTCGACAAGTTCGCGTTCGTCCGTGGAGAGCGCGTTGCCGAGCAGGTCCTTTGCTTCGTTAGTCATCGTCAGTCTCCTTAGTATTGCGGGCGAAGGTCTTGCAGGCGCTTAGCCTTGAGTTCGAAGCGCGGCAGCTCATCCTGAGCAGCGAGCTCGACGTTGAAGCGCAGGCCTTCGTGTGCGTCGGCGAGATCTTTGCGAAGTTGTCCTTCGAGCCTGCCCCATTGATTCATTTGGTCGGGCTTCAACTCGACCTTGACGGTGATCTCGTCCTGCACGTCATCGCGGCGCGACAGGATGATTTGGAACTCTTCGACTTCGGAGTGCTCGCGAACGACGGCTTCGACGGCGCGCGGGTAGACGTTGGTGCCACGTACCAACTTCATGTCGTCGACGCGACCAAGGATGCCACCTTCGTAGATGTCGCCCGTGCGGCCGCAATCACATGTGGTGTGATGCACCTTGCAGACGAGGTCCTTGGTCTTGTAGCGAATCAGCGGCATGAAGCCGCGGCCAAACGAAGTCACGACGCGCTCGCCGCGTTCGCCATACGGCATCGGTTTGCCGCTGTCCGGGTCGAGCACTTCTTCGATGAAGTGGTCTTCGATGATGTGAGGGCCACCGGGTTGGTGATCACACTCGAAGACCATGATGGTGCCGATCTCGGTCATGCCGGCGGTGTCGCCGCACTTGCCACCCCACATTTCTTCGATCATCTGCTTGACCGCGGGGATCGATCCAGCCGGTTCGCCACTGACGATGATGCGTCGCACCTTGCCGTCCTTCTTCAGGTCGATGCCCATCTTCTCGGCGGTCTGACCCATGCGCAACGCGTAGGTCGGCGTCGCACAGACAACGGTCACGCCCATCTCGACGATCTGCTTGACGCGCTGCTCGGTCGACATGTTGCCGCTGGCCAGCGTCAGTGTGCCCATCTTCTCGCAAGCGTAGTGCGCGCCCCAGAACCCGATGAACGAGCCGTAGGAGAACGCGAAGAACACCTTGTCCGTCGGGCGGATGCCGAAGCCCCAGAACCCGTAGCACCACATGTCGGCAATCCACGACCAGTCCTTGCGACCGTCGAGCACGCGCAGCGGCTGGCGACCTGATGTGCCGGACGTGAGGTGGTAGCGAATCGCTTCGCTCTCGGGCCGCGTGATCATGTCACCGAACAGCGGCTGCTCCGCCTGGCACTCCATCCAGTCCTCGCGCGTCATAAACGGCAAGCGGTGGATGTCGTCGAACGTCTTGATCTGGTCAGGAGTGACCGAGGCCTTCTCGTAGAGGCGACGATGGAACGGGGACGTATCCCAGGCGCGGCGAACGAGGTGCTGCAGCTTGACCAACTGCAGTGCTTGCAGTTGCTCCCGGGGCAGTGTTTCGGTCTTGGGATTCCAGAACGACGATTCAGTTGCGGGCACGGTCAGGCTCCGAGAGGGGTGAGAGGTGCGGGCAGCGTAGTCGCGGCGGGCGGTTGGTGCGAGCAGTTGTGTCGGTCACTGGTGTCGTGTCGGGCGATCCACCGCGCGAGTCTCGGTTTCGATCGACGGGGTCGATTCGATACCCCTTTGATATCAACTCAGGACAGTTCGCGGGTGAGGCGTTCGTGGTCGCGGGATAGCCTCGGCTCTGACATGCTGAACCCGATTGCCACTCTGCGTTCGACGCGCTGCGCGTTGCTGTTCTCGTTTGTTGTGACTCTGCTTTGTGCCGCGGCGCCGGGACAGAAGCTCAAGATCTACATCCTTGCTGGCCAGTCCAACATGGAAGGCCACGCCAAGGTCACCACGTTTGACTACATCGGTGAGGATGACAAGACGGCGCCGTTGCTGGCGATGATGGTCGACAAGAAGGGGAATCCGCGTGTTTGTGATGACGTGTGGATCTCGTACCTGACGGGTTCGCGAAGTGGTAATGGCGAAGGCGGCGGCAAGTTGACTGCGGGCTATGGCTCTCGCCGCAACCCTGCCGAGGATGGCGGCAAGATTGGTCCGGAGTTCACGTTCGGCCTGCACTTGGACAAGCACACCGATGGTCCGGTCCTGATCATCAAAACGGCGTGGGGTGGCAAATCGTTGCATACTGACTTCCGTCCGCCGAGCGCGGGTGCCTACGAGTTCACCGAGAAGCAGCTCGCGCAGTTTGCCAAGAGCGGCAAGGACATCGCGAAGATCAAGGCCGAGAAGGTGGCGGCGACTGGTCACTACTACCGGTTGATGATGGAACACGTGAAGAGCGTGCTTGGCGACCTCAAGCGCGTTTGCCCGAAGTACAACGCGAAGCGTGGCTACGAGCTTGCGGGGTTCGTTTGGTTCCAAGGATGGAACGACATGGTGGACCGCGGTACCTACCCGACGCGCGATCAGCCAAACGGCTACGCGCAATACACCGACTGCATGGCGAGCTTCATCCGCGACGTGCGCAAGGACCTCGACAGCGAGGAGCTACCGTTCGTGATTGGCGTCATGGGCGTCGGCGGACCGATCAAGGACACCAAGAAGCGTGCTGTGCACGTTAACTTCCGCGCAGCAATGGCCGAGCCAGCCAGCATGAAGGGCTTCCGCGGCAATGTCGTCGCCGTGCCGACCTCACCCTATTGGGATGAGAAGCTCGACGAGATCGGTGGTCGCATCGGCAAGGTCAACAACATGGCGCGCATGCTGCGCACCAAGAACAAGAACCACCCCAACAAGGACGGTGCGATGACGAAGAAGCAGCAGCGCGACTACGTCGACGACTACCGCAAGAAGATTGTCGGTGCGGAGGATGCTGCGACGTATGCGCGCGGTGCATCCAATGCTGGCTACCACTACTTGGGCTGCGCGAAGACCATGGCGCAGATCGGCGTCGCGTTTGCCGACGCGCTGTTGCAGATGAAGAAGTAGCCGTGCGCCGCCGCAGCTTCCCGGCGCGCCCGGTTCTACAGTTCCGCGAGCGCTTGCTCGCTCATCTGCCGCGTGTAGCGATGGATCTTCCAGTGGCCTGGCGCCCAGCCGGCCAAGAAGCGGTGGAAGTCGGCCCACGCCGCTGGATACAGGCCGCGCCATTCGTTGACGACCGCATCCTTGTCGATGTCGTCACCCAGGTGGCTGCGCAAGAACGCGAAGTAGGTGTCGAGATGCCGCGGTGCTTGCGCCTCGCATTCGCCGTCGGTCAGGCAGCTGCTGAGGAAGTAGGCGACATCCTTAATGCCGCAACCGCCACCGACGTATTGGAAGTCGACGGCGGCGACGTCGTTCTCGCCGAAGCAGAAGTTTGCGACCTTGGCATCGCCGTGCACGAGGGTGCGGTAGCGGCAGTTGTTGAGCGCGTTGTCCAACTTGGGTGCGGCGG
>JBNMND010000452.1:0-3881 GCA_051274975.1 Planctomycetota bacterium
AGCGGTACTCAACACGCAGCCGGTAGCTCGCAAACTCGTCCTTGTAGAACAGGTGGCCGAAGCGCCCGTTGAACGCATCGTAGTGCTCGTACGAAACCGTCAACAGCCCATCGACGACGCGAAACGTATCGCCGAAGTTTTCACCGAGGTCGTAGCCCACGATCTTCGGCGTCCAACCTGTCAGGTCTTTGCCGTTGAACAGCTGCTTCCACTTCTGCTGCTGGGGAGGCGCCGCATCTTGCGCGGCAACCAAACCAGCGAAGCCAAGAGTCGCCGCCATCACGGCGAGAAGAAGCGGTGCACGAAGACGAGATAGCGGGCCGTTCATACCGAGACCCTAACCCGATGTGGTCCGGCGAGAAATCGCGCACGCAAAGATGATGCAAGCAATGCCTGCTCACCGTACCAGATGAGCCAAGCCAACTCGTTCTCGCCTACGGCGTCGGCACGCCAGCAATGGCCATGATGCCGGCCAACGTGCGCGGCAACGCCGTCTTGCCCGCACCATTGTGACCGAGCTACCCGATGACTTCGCCCTGCCTCACCCGCAACGACAGATCGCGCAGGACTAGACTACCGGCCACGTAGGCCGGGTGAGATTCTGGACGTCGATGGCGTAGCTCATGATTGCGACTCGGTTGATCGCTTGCCTGCGTTGTGATTGACGGCCGCAGCGGCGCGCTCGGCATCGAGTCGCGATGACTCAGCGCGCAGCGCATTGATCACCGCGTCTAGCGGGACCTGGGCCGCCCACGCCTCGCCGAGCAAGCGACGCAACAGCGGGCTCAGTCGGCTGAGCCCGGCCGCCGGATCGACGATCGACTCGGGCCGGGCGACGACGAACGTGCCCTGACCGCGACGCGTCTCGATGACGCCTTCGCGCTCGAGTTCGTCGTAGGCCTTCTTGACCGTCAGCGGCGACACGGCGACCTGCTGGGCCAACTCGCGCTGGCTTGGCAATTGGTCGCCCGACCGCAATCTCGCGGAAGCGAGCGCTTCCTGGACTTGGCGCACGATCTGCCGGTAAATCGGGATGTCATCGGCGGGTTGGACAAGGATGTGCATCAGTGAGTTGGTCTACTAGTGCTCTATATCGCTCTATCACTGGTCGACTGCAACCCCGTGCTCCTTGAGACTTGTTGACCGGTATCGTTCGCCCCATGAACCGCTTCCTCTCGATGCTGTTGGCGCTCTCGATCGGCCCCCTCGCCTCCGCGCAAAATGCTGCGGCGAAGCCAGATGCTGCCAAACCAGTCGCCGCCGAACTGCAGGCGAAGGCCGGCGTCGTCTACAAGACGATCGGCGACGTGGAGCTGCGCCTCTACCTGTTGTTCCCCAAGGGCCACCTCGCAACCGACACCCGCCCGGCGGCCGTGTTCTACTTTGGTGGCGGCTGGAACGGCGGCACGGTCGAGCAGTTCAAGCCACACGCGCGCTACCTCGCGAGCCGCGGCATGGTCACCGCCGTCTGTGATTACCGCGTCAAGCAGCGACATGGCACGGATCCGTTCGCGTGCGTCGCCGATGGCAAGAGCGCGGTTCGCTGGCTGCGCCGCAACGCCAAGCGGCTGGGCATCGACGCCAAGCGCATTGCGGCCGGCGGCGGCTCAGCCGGTGGTCACGTTGCCGCCACCACCGGCGTCGTGCCGGGACTTGATGAGAAGGGCGAAGACACGGCCGTCAGTTCCAAGGCGAACGCGCTACTGCTGTTCAACCCGGTCTTCGACAACGGACCTGGCGGCTATGGGCATGGCCGCGTCAAGAAGCGCTACCGCGAGATCTCACCGCTGCACAACATCGCGAAGGGCGCGCCGCCAACGATCGTCTTCCTTGGCACGAAGGACAAGTTGATCCCGGTGGCAACTGCCGAGAGCTACGCGGCCAAGATGAAGGAAGTTGGCAGTCGCTGTGACTTACACCTCTACAAGGGCCAGCCACATGGCTTCTTCAACCCGCGCAACAAGAAGCACTACTACCTGACGGTGCTGGAGATGGACCGCTTCCTGATCTCGCTCGGTTGGCTGCAAGGCGAGCCGACGATCAAGAAGCCGGCTCCCGGCAAGTAGCTGGCGGAACAGCACGCGAACGCGACGTGCCACCGTACATCGCGTGACTGTCACGAGCGCTCTGCACGACAACTCACTCAAATACTTTTGATTGTTTCAACACAGGGAACGATATCTGTGCTACTAATTCTCTCTGTGATGACGCGTCTACAAAACACCAGCAGCCAACCGTCGCCGAATGATCGGCACGCGCTGCCGGTGCATGCGCATCTCAGCGGCGACCGCGCCTGCACCTTCGGATTCGAACTCCGACTCTGCATGCGAGGTTGCCTGCAGAATGCGTGGGAGCAACACCCGCACTAGCGACTGGACTCAGGCTTCAACAGCCAGAAAAGAGGGCCCAGGAGCATATCCTGGGCCTTTTTTGGTTTTGGACCATCGCCCGAAACCATCGCCCGAAACCGGCGACACCACCAACACTCAGCAATGACCAACTTCCACGAGCAGCAGCGACACGACCATCTGTGCGGATGCACGAATGGCCGTGGCCTACGTCAACCGAGCGATACCAACGGCGCGATGCGCAATGGTTCCTTCGGTTCGAATGATAGGAGCGCGCCATCAACCTGACCCAACCCGAACTCTCTATCTAATGAGTTGCAGGCCCGGGTTGACACCCGGGCCTTTTTTGTTGGTCACACGCTTCAACACACACACAGCGAAGCAGCTGCGTGCGTGCCGAACACCGGTCTGTACACATCACCCGAACGCACAGCACAACACGGTGGGAGTAGCTCAGTGGTAGAGCGGAAGTCTGTGGAACTTCAGGCTCAGGTTCGATTCCCGACCCCACCCCAATCCTTCATCAACGTCCCAAACCATCAACCCGAGAGGAGGTGAGCCACCAACTACATGCACATTCACTGGCGTCGTTCAACAGCAGGACACCCGGCTCTGAACCGGACAATGCAGGTGCGAATCCTGCCGCCAGTACCAAGTCCCCGTAGCTCAGTAGCAGAGCACCTGGCTGTTAACCAGGGAGTCGTAGGTGCAAGTCCTACCGGGGACGCCATCCATCGATGTAGCTCAGCAGACAGAGCGCTTCCGTGCGAAGGAAGAAGTCGCAGGTGCGAATCCTGCCATCGACACCACCCCCAAACCCAATCGTCCAAGCCCCGTCAACCAAACGATGCCCCCACCTACGAGCCCCCCATGACCTCTTCCGTAATGTCGCAGCCAACCCTGGTCCTCAACCGATCATGGATTGCGATCGACACCACTTCCGCCCCCGATGCTCTTCGGTTGCTCTTCAAGGGCACCGCAGTCGCCGTACGCCCGGACAACTACGAGATGCACGGCTTCGAGTCGTGGTCCGACCTCGCGGTCGAACCCGACGAGCCGCACATCCGCACCGCGCGGCTGCGCCTTCGCATCCCGGAAGTCATCGCACTCACTGGCTACGACAAGGTGCCGAAGCGTTCGGTATCGTTCACGCGGCGCAACTTGTTCTCGCGAGACGAACGCACGTGTCAATACTGCGGTTGCCAGCCCGGAACGTCCGAGCTGACGATTGACCACGTGCACCCTCGTTCGCGTGGCGGCATGAGTACGTGGCAGAACTGTGTGCTCGCCTGTGTGCGCTGCAACCGTCGCAAGGCGGACCGAACTCCTGCCGAGGCGTCCATGAAGATGCGCTGTGAACCAAAGGCGCCGAAGTGGCTGCCGACGCTCGACGTGCCGATTACCCGCGTGCGGCAGTCGTGGCAGAAATTTATCAGCGACAAGTACTGGGACTCGCGGCTGGAGCCGTGAGTTGCGAATGCCACGCCGCTATCGAGCGGCGCGGCACTTTGCACACGCCAGCCGGACGAGACT
>JBNMND010000453.1:0-3846 GCA_051274975.1 Planctomycetota bacterium
ACAGCGACCTGGCCGTGCATTTCGCCTGAAACCCCACCCATAAACACACCGCTCCCCACAGCGACCCTGGGTGCCGCGGTCTAGTCAGCTAGCCCTCGCCCTCGCCCGCGCCAAAACACGCCCCGAGCCAGTCACCCCCAGATTTCCGGCTGGACACGCTCTTGCAGGGAGGATTGTGCGATGGTTGGGTTCGGATGGTCCGCACCGCAGTTTGAACCACCTGTGCCCTTGACGGCATGCGGCGGGAGTGAGAACCTCGCCAGCCTGCGTTGTGGTGGGGGTCGCCCCGGCTCGGCGTTACCGCACGACCTACGCCGAACCATGAATACCTTGGAGTCCTCGCGGCGACGGGCCAACCGCCGCTGGCTAGCCCGCCTGCTGGCGGTGGCTGGCTCGCTCTTGTTGTGCGACGTGATGCTGTGGTTGTTGGTCGGACTACCAAGCCCGTATGCCCCGGCAAACGAACGTCGGGATCTCGAAGTGAAACAGCATCTGCAGGGTGCACCGAGCAATCGCTACATCCCGTCCTATCACGTGCCGGGAACAATCGATATTACCACCGAAGACTCGATCCTGCCCGGCGTCGCTGCGCATGGTACCTTCACGATCAACCGTTTCGGGTTTCGCAGCGATCGCCTCACGGAGATTGCCAAGCCAGTCGGGACGACGCGAGTGTTCTGCGTCGGCGGTTCGACCACGGAGTGCATCTATCTCGATGATGCAAACGCTTGGCCAGAACTACTGCAGCAGCAACTCGGCAGCGCGGCCGGACTCGACGTAATCAACGCCGGACATTCCGGCGACGCCACCCGCGATCACCTCGCCCTGCTGTCGCAACGCATTGTGCCATTCGATCCCGACGTGGTCTTGTTGATGATCGGGATCAACGACATGTTCCACCAGATGGCTCCCGATTACTCGCTGCTGCGCGAAGATCTGCGTTCGATGCCAGGGCAAGGGGGCAACCAGTCCATTGGCCTGTTCGGCGAACTGAAACTGCTTGCGTGCCGAGTCTCGCAGATCGCCCGAGGCACGCTGCTGTTTGCCCAAGCGATGACCAGCCGATCTGCGGCGGGCAACATCGCGGTCGACGCACACGGTGGCTGGATTGATCGCGAACGCATTAAGTGGCGCGCGTTGCCTTGGACAGCGACCACCCCAGTGGCGCAACCCAGCGTCGAGTTTGCGCAGAACCTGCGTTCCATGGTTGGCGTCTGCCAAGCCAACGGAGCATTGCCTGTATTGGTGACCCAGCCCGCGCTATGGGGGTGCGAAGACTCGCGCTGCGAACAGTTGTTTTGGCGGCGCCCTCCCGGCGACGCTCGCGTGCAACACACAGAACTCTGGCGCGTGCTGGAGCAATGGAACAACATCACACGCGCAGTCGCCACCGAACTGCGCGTGCCGGTGATTGACCTGGCCCGCAGCATGCCAAAGTCAGTCGACCTGTTTTACGACGACGATCACTGCAACGACGCCGGCGCGCAGCACATCGCTGGGTTGCTGGCGGATGGCCTGCGAGCCGCACCACCGGTTGCGACGCGACTGCAGCTACCGAAGTAGCGCTGAACGCGCAATCGTCTGATCCGGCCTAACCGCACGACGCGGGTGTAGGTCATTCAAGCTGCGGTTCGGACCACCCGAACCGCACTCAGCGACGATTCGACCCCAACGACACCCGGTCAACCCACCCGTTTCACAGTGACCCCAGCGAGCGCACCGATCTGCGTGGCAAGCTTTCTAGCGTGCACTGGACACAACTGGTCGCGCGCGCCGCTGGCGAGATGGAAGACATCGAATACAAGATCGCGCTAGCTGAACTGTGTGCAGCGCAACGACTCGACGGACTGCTCGACGCTCTCGCCGTGTCGCCTGGCCCGGTTCAGGACGTGCGCTTTGCTCGCTGTGTCGGCCGCATCGGCAAGGTGCTGCACGGCGAAGACGCGACCACGAAGCTGACCGATCGCCTGAAGTACGCAGGCCAAGCGCAAGATCGCAAGATGCTGCTGCTGGCGATTGGCGCGACCAACACGAAGTCCGCGCTCGATGCACTGCTGCGCATGAACAGCGCGGATGCGGCCGTCAACGTCGCACTCAACGAGCATCGTTCGCCGCGCGCGAAGGAAGCCGTCGAGAGTCGCAAGTAGGCGGCGGGGCGCCTCGCGCCGGCACCGCGCCGGCTAGTTCGGCTCGGGCACGCTGCCCACCGGGATGCCTTCGGTGTCGCCCGGCTTGGTCGCCTGATGCACCCATATTTGGTCGCGGGTTATCAGATCGGCCTCGTGCATCAGCACAAAATGGCGCAGCTTGAGCGACACTCCCAGCAACTGCACAGCGAGAATAGAGAGCGCGAAGACCACGCCCATTAGGAACAGGGACGTCGCTTGCTGCGCCTCCCAAACCGAGGAGAACCATGCAGGGTCGAGTTGATCACCCTTCTTCGCCAACACCGAACTCGGGTCGCCAACCCGGGACTCGACCCCATAGGTGATGACCATGGCCACCAGGTAGAGCACGGCAATGAGCAGTGAGCGTGCGAAGTGCTTGAGCCGCATCACCAGTGTCGTCAGGACAAAGAGTCTGGCCGTCAGGAAGAGCATCGCTACGACGCAGCTAATTGTGAGAGGGTTCAACCACATGGGCGGCTCGGACGGTGTTGGCGGGCGGAATATTCCCGGCGCACACTTCGCCAGATGAAAACCTCTTACCAATTACTGCAAAGAGACTTACCGACCTACAGCAGGGTTAGACAGAGCACTACGCCGCGCTCCAGGGCAAGCGCCACCTGCGCCACCAGGATGCTGATAGCTTGGCACTCGCCCAAGGCGGTGAGCGACGCCGCGAGACACGACTAGCGCTGCAGGCGGCGAATCACGCGCAGCGCGTATTGCCGTTCTTGCAGGTGATCGGCCGACAACGACCACGTCCTATCCGGAAACGCAGCCGAGGCCTTGTTGGGTAGAATTGGCCATTCGAAACACGTCGATGACCAAAGAGAGGAGCCGGAGCTGGCACCGGCGCGTGCTCCGCCTGGTGGTGAGCAAGGCGTTGGTGCATGAATCGCCGGGTCGCTCACGCAGGCTGCCGACATGGGGTTTCCCGACCACGTACCGAGCCATGCCAAGCACCAAGTCCCGCGTTCATCCCAATTACAAGACGAAGTATCGCGTGGGCAACTGGTCAGATTATGACCGGTCGTTAGTCGAGCGCGGCAACCTTACGGTCTGGCTGTCGCCGGACGCAGTTGCCAGATGGAATGCCAAGCCGACGCGGCGTCGTGGAGGTCAGCCCAAGTACTCAGACTTGGCCATCGAGACGGCGCTCACTCTGCGGCTCCTGTTCCAGTTGCCGCTCCGCCAAGTCGAGGGATTCCTGCGCTCGCTGTTCGACATGATGGGGCTCGCGCTCGACGTCCCGGATCACACGACGCTGTCGCGGCGGGGCAAGCATCTGAAGGTGTCGCGACGTGTGCCGCAGAAACTAGGCCGGATCGATCTGGTGCTCGATAGCAGCGGTCTCGCCATCTTCGGCGAAGGTGAGTGGGCTGCAGTCAAACATGGTGGCAAAGGCATTCGTGGCTGGAAGAAGCTGCACCTGGGTGTTGACGGGGAGGGCGTGATCGTCGGTCAGCGACTGACGGATGCGAGCGCCGATGACGGCAACGTCGGTGTTGATCTTGTGGGTCGCGTGCCAGGTAAGGTCCGCAGGGTCATTGGCGACGGTGCCTACGATGGTCGCGCGCTGTACGACGCTGCGACCGACCGAGGCGCGAAGGTCGTTGTGCCACCGGTCAAGACAGCGCAAACCGGAGGTCGCGGATGTCGATCGCGAGATCGAGTCATTCGA
>JBNMND010000454.1:0-3837 GCA_051274975.1 Planctomycetota bacterium
CTGACCGTTGGCTGCAGAGGCTGCAGTTCGCGAACCCTCGTGCATTGGGTTTCGGTGAAGGCCTTGATCAGGAAGCTCGGGTCCAGCGGGAACAGCGTCGCGCTGAGTCCGGCTGGATGGTGTACCCACGAGATATTCGATTGCCGTTGGCTGTCGGTGATGTTGAGCAGGCCAACGCCCTTCTGGTTGGGCACCCAAGTTGTCAGGTCGTCGTTCTCAAGCGATGCCAGGACTTCGCTCGCGGTGACCAGCCAGACCATGGGGCGGTCCAGAATCAGCACGCCACCGCCCAAGGGCGTCCAGCTGTCGCCCTGCGTGCGCCCGAGTGGCAGGAATGCGTTGAGCCAGTCTGAGCTGGCACCCTTTTGGTTGGCGGTCATGTTGGTTAGTTCCGAGTGCGTCGCAGCCAGCGAACCGCTTCGGTTGTCGCATGCTGGGCAGAGCAGGCTACATCAGGTTGCACGCCGACGCGATCGAGCGGTTCGCCCGTCGCGCGCACGATCTCGGTGATGCCGCTACTCGCACGCAGGTCCGTATGGGACAGCCAGAACGATTGCGTGCGGCCTTTGCCAAACGTGCGCTCGCCAAATACGCGGGTGGTGGTTTGCTTGTCGTCGCAAAGCATGGCGGTGAGCATCTCTGCTGCCGAAGCGGTGAACCGGTCGGTCGCGATGGCGATCGGCAGACCGGATGCGGCGAGTCGCGTTGCGATGCGTACCGCCGTCTGGACGCTGCCTCCAGGATTGCCGCGCAGGTCGAGAACGAGACCGCGCCCGCTGCCCGCTGTGTGCTGTTGTAGTTGCTCGCCAAGCCAGTGATCGCTGCTTAGCGAGATGCAGGGAAGCCTCAGCGTGAGGATGCGGTGGCGCTGTTGGCGAAGCGTGCCCCGCTCGCGATGCAGGTCGATAGCAGCTTGGCTGGTCGTCGCCGGATCTAGCGTCGCGCACGATCCCTGCAGCACATTGGTGACACTCGGCACGGTCTTCGCTCCGGCCGGGTTGTTGAAGTTGTTGCCGTAGGTCGGCGCACCCAGGTGCGTAGCTGGCATGCAGCCCATCAGGATGAGTGGGTTGCCCATGATCGTGCCGCCTGGCTGCATGAACAGTGGGTGGGCGACGCCGGCGTTGTCACCATTGGTCAGCATCGGCTTCGACCCCATGTTCTGCGCCGGGGCCATCGATACTAGCACGTTCGGCACGAACGGCATCGCCATCGCGTTCATGCCGATATTGGGATACGGAATCGGGATTGGCGCGGGGGCCGCCGGTGTCGTGCAGACGTCGGGGAACCCCATGTTCATCCCGACCCCCTGGTTTGCAGCGGGCATCATCAGTTGATTCCTAGTCGTGCGTTTCCTTCAGGCGCTTGACGATCTTCTGCAGCTTTAGCTTGGTGATCATCTTCAAGACCTCCGGCTTAAGTGGGTAGAACGGCACGATCGTCATGCGGGCCAGCAAGGCCGGCTTGAAGTGCTCGCTGAGGATCGGGCGGATCATCGTCGCGAGCTCTTCGGGGCTCGGCGGCGTTTCCATCATGCCGGCCTCGGTCAGCACCTGCGTTGCCAGGTTGCTGGTCAGGAAGATGACGGTGTCCTTGAAGTCGACTTCGCGGCCTTCGCCATCGGACAGCGTGCCCTTGTCGAACACCTGGTAGAAGACTTCCATCACCTCGATCGAGGCCTTCTCACATTCGTCGAGCAAGACGACGGAGTAAGGGCGTTGGCGCACGGCTTCCGTCAGGATGCCGCCTTCGCCGTAGCCGACGTAGCCGGGTGGTGAGCCGACCAGTTTGGAGATGTTGTGCTTCTCCTTGAACTCCGACATGTTGATCGTCGTCATGAAGCGCTCGCCGCCGAACAACAAGTCGGCTACGGCGAGGGCGGTCTCGGTTTTACCGACACCGCTTGGACCGACGAACAAGAACACACCCATGGGCACTTCCGGTGCCTTGAGGCCGGCCTTCGAAGCTCGGATGCCTTCGGCCAGCGTTTCCATGACGTGATCCTGACCCTTCACGCGTTTGGTCAATTCTTGCTCCATCTCGAGCAGCATCTTGGCTTCGTCGCGCACCATGTTGCCGACCGGGATGCCGGTCCAGTCTGCGATGACTTGGCTGACGACTTCGGGCGTGACTTCGGCGTGCACCAACGGGTCCTTGCCTTGTTTGGCTTTCAGGGCGTCGAGCGCGGTCTGCGCCTTGGCGGAGAGTTGTGCCACTTCGGCTTCGTCGCCAGCGAGGCGCGCTTTTGCCAGCTCCTTGCGGATGTCGATCACTGCGTCGGCGGCGGCCTTCTCGCTTTGCCAACGGACGGTTAGCTCCGCTTCATCAACACGCAGGGTGACGAGAGTGGCCTCAAGCTCGGTGATGGCTTCATCGAGATTCGGAACGCCATTGAGGCGGTCGCGCTCGCGCGCCGTCTTCTCGCGGTCGGTTGCTTCGATGCGGGCCTGCAGGTCTTCGAGTTCGCCAGGCTTCGCGGCCATCGAGATGCGAACCCGCGCACTGGCGGTGTCCATCAGGTCGACGCCCTTGTCCGGGTGTTGGCGGCCAGCGATGTAGCGGCTGGCCATTTCGGCGGCGGCTACAACTGCGTCGTCGCGCATGACGACATTGTGAGCTTCTTCGTAGCGCTCGCGCAGGCCGCGCATCATGCCAACTGCCGTTTCGGTGTCTGGTTCGTCGACCTTGACGGGTTGGAAGCGACGGGCGAGTGCTGGGTCCTTCTCGAAGTATTTCTTGTACTCGGACCACGTGGTCGCAGCGATCGTGCGAAGTTCGCCGCGGGCGAGTGCTGGCTTGAGCAGGTTGGCGGCATCGCCCGAACCAGCAGCACCACCGGCACCGATCATCGTGTGCGCTTCATCGATGAACATGATGATCGGTTTCTCCGAGGCCTTGACCTCGTCGATCACGTTCTTGAGGCGGTTCTCAAACTCACCCTTCACGCTGGCACCTGCTTGCAAGAGGCCAAGGTCGAGCGTCAGCAGCGACACATCCTTGAGTTCCTCGGAGACTTCGCCGCCGACGATCTTTAGCGCTAGGCCTTCGACTAGTGCGGTCTTACCAACACCAGCTTCGCCGACGATGATCGGGTTGTTCTTCCGGCGACGGGCGAGGATGTCGACCATCTGGCGGATCTCGCGATCGCGACCAAAGATCGGATCGATCTCGCCGTCGCGGGCACGCTGCGTCAGGTTGGTGCAGAACTTCTCGAGGGCGCTGTCGCCGGTGGGGGCTCCATCACCGCCAGGTGCGCCGCCAGCAGCCGAAGCCGCTTGCGCCATCTCCTTCTGCTCGCTTGAGTCCGAAGTGATGCTGTCGAGGGACTCGGCGAGTTCGCGTTTGTTGATGGCTTCAAGCAGCGTTGAATAGTCGCCACCGCAGATGCGCATGCCGCCGTCGACCATCGCGTGCACAAGATGGCCCGAGCGGATTTTCTGGTCGCGGTGGGTTAGCGAACCCAATAGCCAGGCATCGCGGAACCATGTCATCAGCGTCGGCGAGAACACTGGCCGGCCGCTGTTGCCGGTCTGCAGTTGGTCGAGCGCCCCGTTGAGCGCCTTGGTCAAGCGACCCGGGTCGATGCCGAAGTGTTTGACGATGCTCTGCACATCGGTGTAGGGGTCTTCAATCAACGATGCGAGCACGTGCTCGACAGTGATCTCGTGATGTTGCCGCGAAACACTCATTCCCGCGGCACGTTCGAGTGCGCGCGTGCAGGAAGGATTCAATCGAGAGACAATCGCTTTGACGTCTACGTCAACCATCAGGCCACCATGGGGTCGTTATTGGGAGAGTGTAATGAGTGCGACACGGTGTCGCCTAATTCTGGGGCCC
>JBNMND010000455.1:0-3819 GCA_051274975.1 Planctomycetota bacterium
CCATACATCGCGAGGCAGCGGAAGAAGACGTCTTCTGGCACCTTCGCGAGCTTGCCGATCAGCAGCAGTTGGATTGCCGCTAGCGAGGCAGTCGATCAGGTAGAGACCGGCAAAGCCGCACGTGGGATCAGCGAAAACGGGGGGGGGTGCGACTAAGGATAGCGGAGGCGTTGGGTGTCGATCGTATTGGGATCACTCGCCGGGGACTGGAGTTTCGAATGCCGCCAGCAACCCGTCCGCACCGCTGTCCGGCCGGACCAGAACGATCTCTTCAAGCCGGCGCAGCCACGACGTTTGTCGGCGGATCAATTTGTGGGTGTTGCGACGGATGCGATTGCGCAGTTCGGTGCGGTCTTTGTAGCGGCCGCGTAGAAAGTCACGGCACTCGGCGTAGCCGATCGCTGCACCTGCAGTTCGCGAAAACCCACAGCCGTGTTCGATGGTCTCTGTCTCCTGGACCAGGCCCTGATCGAGCATGAGTTCGGTGCGTTGCTTGACCCGATCGTGCAGTTCTTCCCGCCCGCGGCTGACCATCGCGACCCGGCAATCTCGCAGCCAGCCCGCCTTTTCAAAGTGCGCTTGCTGGCTGGAGATCGTCTCGCCAGTCACTTCCAGCACTTCGAGCGCCCGGACCAAGCGTCGTAGGTCTCGACGGTGGATGCGCTCGGCGGCCTCGGGATCACGCCGCTGCAGTTCTTCGTGCAGGCAGCCGGGCTCCGACTTCTCCCGGGCTTCGAGCGCCGCCCGGAGTTCTGGCTGTGCCTCCGGACCGTCCATCAGCCCCTTGAAGAACGCCATCAGGTAGAGCGGCGTGCCCCCGACGAAAAGGGCTTGCCGCCCAGCCGCCCGGAGTTCGGTCAACTTTTCGTCGGCAAGTCGGCACCAGCGGGCCGTGTCGAAGGTGTCGTTGGGATCGACGATGTTGACCAGGTGATGGGGCACGCGGGCCAGTTCCTCCGTGGTCGGTTTCGCCGTGCCGATGTCCATACGCCGGTAGACCGCCATGGAGTCCATGGACAGGATCTCACGGCCGGTGCGCTCGGCGAGTTCGAGGGCCAAGGCCGTCTTGCCGGAGGCTGTGGGCCCGGTCACGACCCACAATGGTGAGTCGGGGCCGCCTTCTGACTGATTCTGGATGGTCAACGCCACGGAAGTTACCGGCTCTACCCTTCCGCGTCGCGCTCTTGCCCGGTACGTTGCTCCGCTAACTTTCCGATGATTGCGCTCCTATCAGATATCCACAGCAACATCGAGGCCCTAACCAACTGCCTGGCAGAAGTGGACGGCCTTGGTGCCGACCGCCTGATCTGCCTCGGCGATGTGATTGGTTACGGACCTCAGCCACGCGACACGCTGCGCACGATCATGGATCGTTGCGAGTTCTCGCTGCTCGGTAACCACGAGCACGGCGCGATGTTCTACGCCTCCGACTTCAACCCGCGCGCCCGCGCCGCGATCGACTGGACCCGAGACCAGCTCAATCGTCGAGACTGCCCGAGGGAGGAGAACATGCAGTTCTGGAACTACCTCGACGGCATGAAGAAGGAGCACCGCGAGTCGAGCATGCTGCTTGTGCATGGTTCGCCCCGCGATCCGGTGCGCGAATACATGGTGCCGCGCGATATTCAGGACCAGCAAAAGATGGACGAGTGCTTCGCCAAGATGGGCGAGGCCAAGCTCTGCTTCATCGGCCACAGCCACGTGCCGGGCGTCTACACGAAGTCCGGCAAGTTCCTGATGCCGAGTGAAATCGGCATGGAGTGGCAAGTCGACGAGCCGGCGATCGTCAATGTCGGCTCGGTTGGCCAGCCGCGCGATGGCGATGTTCGCTCCTCGTTCGTCAGTTACGACGGCGATGGCACCAACGGAACCGTGCGTTTTCACCGCGTTGCCTACGATCACGAGGCGACCAGTGGAAAGATTCGCGCGATTGAAGAGTTGCCTGACTATTTGGCTGACCGCCTCGCACAGGGTCGCTGATCCTTGTGCCGCTGATTGCCTGGGTCGCTGAGCACCTGGGTCGCTGACCCTTACGGCATTTCATTGGGCCGCCGAACGTCCCAACGACAGCGCCGCACCCCCTCATTTGTCTGAACTGTCGCCCGCGCACCGACGCGGGTACCTGACCTCACATGTCGAACGTGCTTCGCATTCTGTTTCTGGTGCTGGCTTTGCCATCGCTGCTATTGGCGCAAGGCGAGACCGGGATCACCAAGTCCTTCGGTGAGCCTGGCGTTGATGGAAGCTTTGAGGCTCGCTTCTCGCGGTTCACTGCTGGCATCGTCTGGTTGAAGGCCAAAGACCACTACGTGTCGGTCGAGGCAGCCAATCGCGAAATCCATGAGCCCGGGGACTACCTGCTGCTGATCGATGGCTCCCACCACGCGATGAGCCTGTATCAGGCTGATGGCGGGGTGTTTGGCAAGGATCCGGGCAAAGGCGAGTGGCAGGTGCAGGACTTGCGCGAAGAGGGCCTGAAGTTCACCCTCGACGATGGCAAGGGGTTGGTGCTTGAGAAGCTGTACCAACACGACGTAGCCGCGCGTGCTCTCACCGTCACGCTGACGATGCGAAACACCACGTCGGACGCGGTTGGCAACCAAGCGTTCTTCTTGGCCGGTCCAGCTCTCGTGTCTCCCAAAGCGGCGTCGCTATTCGGCGACGTGTCGGTGTCGATTGCGGCGCCGACAGAAGGCGACGCGGTGACCTTGGGGCCGAGCCCGGAGTTCGTCGATCAGCCGCTTGTGGTGCCACCGACCATGTTGTCGTTCGCTGGCAGCACCAATCGCTTCTTCAGCGCGTTCGTCTACCCGATGGACGAAGCGTCACGCAACGCGTTCACGCGATTCACCGTGCAGACGGTACCGCCGCGCGCTGGTGTGGAGCCGGCGGACAACTCGTCGACGCGCGTGCTGTTCGATTTGAACTTGAAGGTGCCTGCCAAGCTCGATTCAACATCCCTCAGTTACGGCCTCTTCATCGGTCCGAAGTCCTACCGCGTGTTCGAGACGTTGCCGGATCCGACTCGCTTCGAGCCGATCCTCGTGCACGATCTCGAGCCGCCGTGCTGTGGTATGTCGGTGCCTGGCGGTCGCATCATGGCGACGGCACTGCTCAGCTTGCTTGGTTGGTTCTACGGGATCTTTGGCAACTGGGGCGTTTCGATCATCTTCCTGACCGTGCTCGTTCGCGGCGTGATGTTCCCACTCAACTTCAAGATGCAGAAGTCGATGCGTGCCTATGGCGCAAAGATGAGCAAGTTGAAGCCGAAGATGGACGCGATGAAGAAGCAATACGCCGACGACCAGAAGGCGTACCAGCAGGCCATGATGGCCTTCAATCGCGAAAACAAGGTCATGCCGCCGATCGGTGGTTGCCTGCCGATCTTCCTGACCATGCCGATCTACATCGGCTTGTTCACGGCGCTGCGCACGGCCTACGACCTTCGTCACCAGCCATTCTTTAGTTGGATCAACGACCTCAGCCGTAGCGACCAGTTGTTCGAGTTGGGCTTCTGGCCGGACGACTTCAACTTGCTGCCGTTGATCTGGATCGTGCTGCTGGTCTTCCAGATGGCGCGTCAGCCGCTGCCGACTGATCCGCAGCAACGCCAGACGCAGAAGATCATGCGCTTCATGCCGATGATGTTCGGTGTCATGCTCTACTCGTATGCGTCGGCCCTGTTGCTCTACATGGTGACGTCGATGCTGTGGTCGCTGGTTGAGAGCGCGATCGTCAAGAAGATCCTCGGTCCGGCCGATCCGAACTCCGGGATGATGCCGACGCCGATGTAGTAGCGGCGGCTGGGTCTTGCTTGCC
>JBNMND010000456.1:0-3815 GCA_051274975.1 Planctomycetota bacterium
GCTTCGCAACGACCCGGCCGAACAGAACCTGCACGATTGGGCGAACGGCACCTGCCAACACGAGCCGACCGACCTCACCGAAGCACGAGGTGCTTTGTGGTCGCATCGCCGCCGACTACTGGATCGATTGCCGGCGCTCTTGACGCCTTCGGAGTCCCTACCGAGCGCACCCGCGGACCTGCAACACGAACTAGACCTGACGTTGCGTGTGCTCGCCCGCTTCCCTCGCAATCAGCGCGTATTGGCACATCGTCAGCAGTTGCTGGTCGCCATCCAGAAGTTGCTGCAATCCTCGGCAGCCACCATTCGCCAGCTCAACAAGGCGGAGCAATTCGATGAAGCACTGCGTTGGTTGCGCACAGCGGAAGCGATGACCACCACCGCGGCGAGTGTTGCAGGCGGCCTGTCGCAGATCATCCAACTGGAGCCGGGTCAGGCACCCGGTGCACTGCAGCGAGCTCCGATTGAGTTCTTGCACCTACTCGTCAGCCAAACACAAGGTGCGCAGGACGAACTGCAACGGCGCGCCAACGAGATCTCTGCCGCCGAACAAGTGCTGGACCTGACGCGCGCCGAGCAATCGATCGATGCGATGGCGGCCGACTACGGCGGCACCTCAAAGACGGTGGCCGAGCGCCGCGACCAACTGCATCGCCTGAGCTTCTACCTTGACCGAATTGCGCGCTCCGAAACGAAGGTCGAACATGTCGGTCCGCTGTGGGATCCCGTCGCAATCGAGCCATTGAAGTTGCTGGTCACAGCTGCCGCCAAAGCACTCGAGACACGCGCTCGCCGCGACACCGCAGGCAGTGGTTCGGTCGGGCTGCGCAGCCTACAGCTCACGCTGACCAACATCGCCGTCGAGTTCCCCCACTTGGCACAGGTGCACCCGGCCTTGCAAGCCCTGTCGCAGGCCCTCACCCACCTGACCGATCAGGCTTGGCAACAACTGAGCGACGCAGAACAACGCCTGACGATCGTGCCCGTCCCAGTTCGGCCGCTGCAACTTGCACTCGGCCGCCTCGATACGTTCCGCATGCTCGAGGCGTTTATCGACCGCGCAGAGCAACCGCGAAGCGAATTGCTCGACGGCATTGAGCGCCTACGCATGGGGCTGGAACAAGCTCGCTCGGCGCGTGACCGCCTCGCAGAAAACGCCGAACATGCACTAGCACGCGGCCATTGGACGACTGGTCTGTTCGACATGGAGCGGGCCGTCGAACGATTAAACCCTGGCGATGATGCCGAGCGCGGCGAGGCGGATCGTTTGCGCGAACGCCTGCAAGCCGCGCGGCGCACCAAACAGGAAATCGAGACAGCGGTTCGACGCAACGTCGAACTAACGGCCAGCTATACGGCACTCGAAGACGATGCGCTGAGCACGTTTGATTCCCGATTGAAGGTGCTGCAAGAACGGCGCGACTGCTTGATGTTCCTCGGAATGCACGTGCCGAACGATCGCAAGGCCCTCTACCGCAAGGATCTTCGCGCCGTCGAAACCCAGCTAGCCGTCGAACGCGCAGCCGATGCCGAGCGCCGACTCGATGCTCAGGTGGACCCGGTGCAACGGCTGCGACTCGCGCGGAGCACGATCGAAAGCCTAGGCGCAACTGGCTCGTCCTCGGGACCCGGCTTCGAACCTTCGCGTATTGGGTCTTCGGGCATCGAAACTTCTGGCGTCGAACAATCAGGCCGTTTGGTGCGACTGCAAGAACACTGGCGCACCGTCGCCGCGCAATGCCAACGCATCGTCGACCTCTTGCAGCAGCAAGAACAACATGTGGCGCGCCAACGGCGTCGCATGTTGGCGATCGCTGTGTTCGCGATCCTCGCGACGACGACTGCGGTTGGGTTCGCGATCAAGCCGTGGCTGACCGGCGAACCGGCGATGGCCGCCGGGAAGAACGGCAAAGCCGGCGAAGGCAAGTAGCGTTCGCACCCACGCGCTGCGGCAAACCCAGTGCGGCACGTGGAGCTACAGCAACCCGTGATCGTCGCCGCGCATCGGCGACGGCGACAACTTGCGCAGGTCGAACTCTGCCAGCAGATCTTGCATGGTGCAGGCGCTCTGCGAATCACGCAGCCCACACGACTTGGCGAGGTAGCCAACGAGATCGCCGGCGGTGACACCACATTTGCGGAAGTAGCGAAGCGAAGTATCGCCGTGCCGCTTAGCCAAACGCAGGCCATCCGTACCGACCAACAACGGCACGTGCACAAAGGTCGGCTCCGACAAACCCAACGCGCGATACAGCAGCAATTGTCGCGGCGTACTCGGCAGCAGGTCATCGGCCCGCAACACCTCGGTCACCGCTTGCGCCGCATCATCGACGACGACGGCCAATTGGTAGGCCGGACCACCGTCGCGTTTTTGGATGACGAAGTCGCCAGCGATCGCGCCGGACTGCGTTCCTCGGAAGCCGTCGACAAACGGAACGTCGCATGCATCCACGCGAAAACGCAGTGCAGCTTCGCGGCCAGTCTGCTGCTTGGCATCGTCGAGTGAGACAAACCGACCACGGCACGTGCCCGGATAAATCGGACCATCGCTGCCTGCCGCGCTCGCATCGGCATGGGGCGCGCTGGCGGCTTCATCGACTTCCTTGCGCGTGCAAACGCACGGATACGCAAGTCCAAGACCAACCAGTCGCTGGGCGGCAGCGTGATACAGCATGCGCCGTGAGCTTTGTACGAGCACTTCTCCCTGCCAATCGAGCCCTAACCAGCGAAGATCTTCGATTGCTTGCTCGGTTGCGCCCGCTTTGACCCGCGGACCATCGATGTCTTCGATGCGCAGCAGTAGAGTTCCACCTCGCGAACGCACCGAAAGCCATGCCAACAAGAATGTGCGTGCATTACCAAGGTGCAAGACCCCGGTCGGGCTCGGCGCCAACCTACCCACTACCGTTCCGGATGAAGACGTCATTAGAAGCAGGCCTCGTTCTACGCATCGATGCGAAGGTCTGCCACGTCGAGATCGACGGAGTTCGCAAGCAGTTGCCGCTAGCAGGCAAATTGTTCGAGCAAAAGACCCACGAAAAGCGCCCACTCGCCGTCGGCGACCATGTGTTGCTCGACCCGACTGGCCAGGTGATCGATAAGGTGCTGCCGCGCACTTCGCAGCTGCATCGGCGCGCGGCGACCGAGGGCGAACACCAGGCACAGGTGCTGGCGGCGAACATCACCCAGGTCATTGCGGTTGCCAGCGTCAAGTCGCCACCGTTCCAACCGGAGCTGGTCGACGGCTTGCTCGCCGCCGCGGCGCGCCAAAACATTCCGGCAACCTTGGTGCTGACCAAGATCGACCTGGCCCCAAAGGCGGTCGACAAGTGGGCGACTGTGTATCAGCACGCCAACGTGCGCGTGCTGCGCACCTGCACTGTCGAAGGCAAAGAAACGACCGAGGCGCTGGAAGAAGTCCGACAACTGCTGCACGAGAACCAGTCTGTCCTGATCGGGTTGTCGGGCGCCGGTAAGTCGACGCTCCTGAACGCGGTCGTTCCTGGCGTGAAGCTTCGCACTGGCAAGCTCAATCACATCCAGCAAGGTCGACACACGACCACGCACACCGAACTTCTGGCATTGCCGGGCGGTGGGCACGTGCTCGACACGCCTGGCGTGCGCAACTTCCATCTGTTTTGCACCGGCTCACAAGAACTGCAGTTCTTGTTTCCAGAGATCGCCGCCAAGCTGCCCGAGTGCGCATACCGCTCGTGCTTGCATGACGGCGAACAAGACTGCGCCGTGACCGCCGCGCTGGAAGCCGACGAGATCGCGGCGACTCGCTATGGATCGTATTTGCGCATGTTGACCGA
>JBNMND010000457.1:0-3811 GCA_051274975.1 Planctomycetota bacterium
CGAGGAACCCAAGCGCCAGAAACCATTCTGACGAAATGCTCGCAGGGATCGGGAAGCTCAACATGGACAGCACGCGGGCGGCAGACTAGGGCAACTGGGCCCAGACCAACAGATCAGTCCTGAGTGGCTGATGGCGCCTGCACGTGGAGTCATGGCAGTACGATTGCGAGTATCGCAACCCGCAACTGCCATCACACGGTCTTCTGCGTCCGCGTGCATACCCAGCAGGTGCCGCTCGCGGGTCGAGAGTTCCAGCAATCCCGCAAAGAAGCCTAGTCGGGACCCAAGAAGCCTAGTCTGGCCCCAATAAGGCCAGTCTGGAATCAGGAAGGCAGTCTGGAATCAGGAAGGCAGTCTGGAATCAGGAAGGCTAGTCCGGACTAAGGTGCGGCCGAAGCGCGGCTTGCACGGCGGTGCGAGCGCGGGCAAGTCTGGAGCGCACCGTGCCTACGGGCACTGCCAGCCGCTCGGCGATCGCGCCGTAGTCGAGCCCGGTCTGTTCGTAGAGCGTTAATGCCTCGCGCTGTTCGCGCGGCAGCGTGTCGACGACCGCCGCGAGCTGCTCACCGGTTTCGTGGGCGATGGCAATGTGCAACGGGTTGTCGCAACCCTTGTGTAGTTCGCAGTGCTCAGACGCGATGTCCTCGTGATGGTGGCGGCGAGCGGCTGTGCGGCGAAGGTGGCGGCAGCGGTGGATGACCGTGCGGCCGAGCCAGCGAGCCAGATGGGCTGGCGGGCTAGCTTCACGCCACAGTGCGACAAGGCCTTCTTGCACGGCATCGTCGGCGAGGTGGTCGCAACCGAGGATGCGCCGGGCCATGGCCCGCAACCTTGGTAGGTGGGCGGTGACCTCCGACTTGGCGACAGGGCCGAGGTGGCTCGTGGGGTGACTGGCGGGAAGCAGCATCGGCTGCGAGGATACGCACAAACCGCGGTTGGTTGCGCGGAACTCTTGGCTGGATTCTTTGTTGGTTTGTTGGAACTGCCTAGCCGCGAGCGGCACCTGTTGGGCATGCAAGCAGCTGTAGAGCTTCGTCGAATGGTAGCGGCGGGCGCGATACTCGCAATCGTGTTGCCGAGTGTCTCCGCGCAGAGTGCCGCCACGCAGAGTGCCTCCAGGCTGGGCCTCTCTGGTCAGGATGTGGGCAGGCCCCATGCAGGGCACCCGAACGAGGTGCTGGCGCCGCAAGTAATGACGGGCCCATTCAGCAAACTCAATATCAGCCTCGACTTGCTGTTTGCGATTGGCAGCTCGACGGAGCGAGATGCGCAATTGCTCGAGCTGCAGGGTGGCGAACATGATCCGCGGCAGCGTGGCCTGACCGTGCAGCAAGCGGAAATCCAGCTCAATGGTACCGTCGACAATTGGTTTACGGCACAAGGCGTGTTGGTCGCCTTTCTCGATCCCGATGGCGAAACCGTCGTCGAGCTTGAAGAGGCGTTCTTGCAGACCACAAACTTGCCACACCGCTTTCAGGCGAAGGTAGGCCACTACTTCACCGAGTTTGGGCGTCTCAACCCATTGCATCCGCATGCGTGGGATTGGCAGAGCCAACCGGTGATCATGACGCGAGCGTTTGGTGCCGAAGGCATGCGCGCGCCTGGCGCCCGGTTGTCCTGGCTAGCGCCGACCCACCAATATTTGGAGTTCTTCGTTTCGGGTCAGAACTCGAATGGCGAAACGATGACGAGCTTTGGCTCAAGCGACGAGGCGTATGAAGAACGACCGGTGGGTGGACGTCTATTCGGTCGAACCAGAACGGACGCGCGTTCCGGCAACGACATGGTTTGGAGTGGCCGCGTTGCAACGACCTTTGACCTGGATGAGCAATCGGCGTTCGGGGTTGGGGCGTCGGTAGCGTTTGGGTCAAATGCGACTGGCAGCGATCAGAGCACGGTGATTTCGGGGGCTGACTTCGCCTACCAATGGCGTGCCTCGCCAGCCGATCTCTCGTCGGCGTTTGTGCGCGTGCAAGGCGAATACTTGTATCGCGACTTCGAGACCGCGGCGCAGGTCGACTCGGTGGGACCGAGCAACATCGGGATCCCTAGTGCAACGCTGCGCGATCACGGTGGCTATTTGTATGGCCTGGTGGGTTGGGACAACGGCTTTGCCGCCGGTCTGCGTTGCGAATACGCAACGGGCTCAGGGTCGAGCTACTTGGGCGGTGGTTCCTTCGGTCGCAACGGCGACGCCTTCCGCGCCGATCGCATCCGAATCTCACCGCTCGTGCAGTACCAGGTGTCGCGGTTCACGCGCATGCGTCTGCAATACGACTACGACGACAGTGCGCACCTAAGTGGCACGGCGCACTCCGTATGGCTTGGCTTTGAAGTGCAGCTCGGTGCGCAACCGCCGGCACGAATCGGTCGCGACGGTCTGTCTGGTTGCAGTTGCCGCTAGGAGTGGCGGCAGTGCTTCTGCTACGCCGTCGTGACTTGACTGCTGCGAACCTTCTGCTCGCCAAACTTGCGCACCTTGTCAGTGATGCGTTTGGCGCGCGCTTCGATCGCCTCAAAGCGATGCTTGGCCATATCCATCGGCTCAAACAGAGACGCGACGAAGCCGAGACCGAACGCGCCGGCCGTTAACCACTCTTCGCAGTTCTCTTCGGTGACACCGCTGGTTGGGAACACGCGCAGGAATGGCAGTGGGCCGCGTAATGCCCTTAAGAAGGCGGGGCCGTTGGGCGGGCCTGGGAACAGTTTGACGAGATCGGCGCCGGCCTTGTGCGCGTTCATCATTTCTGTCGGCGTGAATGTGCCAGGAACCGACACGAGATCATGTTGACGACAGAATGTGATGATCTGCGGATCGGTGACGGGAGAGACCAAGAACTGCGCCCCGGCGGCTCTCGCCTGTTTGGCATCATCGAGGGTCAGGACCGTGCCAGCACCAATCGTCAAGTTGAGTCCATCGTGCTTGGAGTGCGCGCACAAGTCGGCGATGTGCTCGAGGCAATCGGGCGTGGTCATCGTCACTTCGACGATTCGGAAGCCACCGCGAATGGCGGCGTCGAGTGCCGGCCTGACAGCGGTCTTGTCGTCAGTGCGAAGGATCGCGGAGCAGCGGTGCTCAGCGAAGGAGTCGAGAACGGCGGCGCGGGGAGAGGGCATGGTCCGGCGTGGTTCGTGGTGGGTAGGGAGAGCATGAGGCAGGAGTGCTGCCCTGTCCCGATCATAGAGCGCGCGTCGACCACGCGCGAAGGATACGTTGCGAAGGTCCACGACTTGCGGAGGTGGTTTTCAGTGACGGCACGAGCGTTCGTGACCGTGGTGGCAGGTTTCGCGTCGCTCGCGGCGCAGCATATGTGCATTCCCATGGGCGATCCCGTGGGTTTGCCGGCGACGGCAAGGCAGATTGAACGGCATGGCGTCACCTGGGCGTTCGCCGATGAGCATGTCATCGGAACGTATGCGAATGCCGATCCGTGGGTTCTGGGGCCGGTCGAGGTCATTCGCATTGACCCGGCGACCGCCGCGACCGACGGGCGAGTTCGGCATGGTTCGATGAGGAATCCGGACCCGAGCACCGAAGTGCAGGGCTACGACAGCGAGCTGTATGGTCCGGACACGCTAGAGCGCTACGACCCCAGTCTGAACGTGGCGCGGGGCGTCAGTCGTGTGAAGCTGTGCCACCGCGAACGCACGAACTTGTTGTTTGTTGCCCAGGCACCGTGCTAACCGTTTTGGGTTCGACCATGGGGGTGGGCTTGGTCGTAGACGTCGCGGAGGCGGCCGATGGAGACGTGGGTGTAGACTTCGGTGGTTACTAGGCGGGCGTGGCCTAGCAGTTCTTGCACGGTGCGGA
>JBNMND010000458.1:0-3774 GCA_051274975.1 Planctomycetota bacterium
GTCACGAACTGGCGGGCGTGCGAGGCCTTGATGCGGAGTGCGACTTCGCGATGTCCTGGAGCGGTTCGGATCTCCGAGCAAGACCCGAATCATCAGCAATTGCTTCGTGTGGTTCTACGAATCACCATTGATGACGAGCTGGTTGCCCAGCGCGCCACCTATCCGGCAGGAACCGAGCCTGGTTGGCAAACCGACAGCGCCGGCCATTCCCGATTCCGGCTCAGCCGGATAGAACTCTTGGCCACATGGCTTCGCGAACCCCCTCACGCCGCCGCGCCGGCGGCCGCTCGTCCTCCCGACCTCAGCAGAACAACCAGATGCCGATGATCATCGGCGGCGTTGGTGTGTTGGTGCTCATCGTCATCCTCGTCATGGTCAACTCCGGTGGCGACGACAAGAACGACACCGGTGGAAATGCACCGGCCAAGCAACCGGAGAAGCCGCGCGGCAGCGTGCCGCTTCCGGGGGCATCCGCTGGCAATACTCCAGATCGTCCGGCGCCGCCGCTGACTCAGGACACGCTGGACAAGATGGCCAAACTGCTTGCCGAGGCCAAGGCGATCAGCAACTCGGGCTTTGCGTTGCTCAAGGATGGCAAGAACATGGAAGCGCGAACCAAGCAGTCGGAGGCCAAGGTGAAGATCGACCAGATCAAAGCCCTGATCGAAGAGCCGTCGCTCTGGTACGAAGAAGCTGACATGGGCGAGTGGTCGATTCCGGCCGAATACGTCGCGATGAACAGGCTCTACAGCAAGATGTCGACCCTTCAGAAGACGATCCGAATGCAAGGCGGCAAGTAGGCCAGCAACGATGCTGCTCGGCTACCACACCAACAGCTTGCAGAACCACCGCTTCGACGAAGCGATGACGCTGTTGCACAGCCACGGCTACCAAGCTGTGGCGATCACGCCGGACACGTGCCATCTCGATCCGGAGTCGACTAGCGATGCCGATCTCGGTGCCGTAGCGCAGCGTCTTCGGGAGCTTGGCTTGACGCCGATCATGGAGACTGGCGCGCGCTTTCTGCTCGATGCGAATACCAAGCACGAGCCGACTTTGATGACGCGGGACCCTGCGCGTCGCGAGCTTCGCGTTGCCTTCTACGGGCGTGTCGCGGCGATGGGCAAGCAGCTCGGAGCCGAGGTCGTGTCGTTCTGGGCGGGCATCGATCATGCGCCTGGGCCCGACAGTGAGGCCTGGATGCTCGACGGCATCGCGAGGACTTGTGCTGCGATTCGCGAGCAGGGACTCGTGCCATCGCTCGAGCCGGAGCCCGGCATGGCGCTCGAAACGTTCGCCGACTACGAACGCGTTCGGGCCGCTCTGGGGGCCGATGCGCCTCAGCTAACCTTAGATATTGGACACCTTTACGCTGTCTGGGAGGGCGATCCTGCGGAGATTGTGGCCCGAGCTGCACCGTTTATGGCGCAGGTTCACCTCGAAGATCACTGTCGGGGCGTGCATGAACACCTACTTCCGGGTGATGGTGAAGTCGACTTCGAAGGGGTCTTAAAGGCTCTTGAATCATCGGGTTACGGAGGATCTGTATGCTTCGAATTGTCGCGTCAGAGCCACTGTGCGCCGACCGCCGTGGCGACATGTCGCGAGCTTTGGGACCGAATCCTGCCGACATCACGTCGTTGACGACTTGGCATTCGGGTCTAATCTACCGAGCCCGCGGCTGCCCCAGGCGCCGCATCCAAACGCCCAAGCCCACCGCATGAGACTCTGCCCCTCCGTCGAAGGCTCTGCCTCCCCGCTGATCACTCATCGGATCGGCGCCGATGTCTGCCTCGCTCGGCAAGCGACGAACTTCCACAAGTGTCATCGCTGCATCTATCGCGGCCAGGCTGCCGACTGGGCGCCTGACGAACCGCACGGCTCGGACCTGTCGGCCGACGTTGTGATTCCGCGGCCGGATTCGAAGCCGTCGCGCGTCTCGGTAAACGGCTAGCAGCGGCTTCGGCCGCTAACGGCTTCTGTGATGCAGAGGCCCGCGCAGCAAGTCGAATCTGTGCTGCGACTGCGCGCTTTGTGACGCGCCTACTCGCTACTCGTATTGCGCGAGCACTTGCTTCAGTGCGTCTTCAGCAGCCGCGAAGTTCATCTCGAGCATCGGCGCCAGCTTGCGTGACGTTTCCAGCTCGTGGGCGCGGGTTGCGATCTGCAGTTGCTCGCAGATCTCTTGCACGATCTTCGCGCCGAGGTTGCCAGACGAACCCTTCAGCGAGTGCGCGGCGCGCTCGGCCATGTCGAAGTCGCCAAGGGCTAAGCCTTGGCTGACGGCTTCGACCTTCGAGGGGCCGTCCTCAAGGAACATCTGGATCAAATCGACGAGGAGCTCTGGATCACCGTCGTCGGCGAAAGTCAGAAGCTCATCTAAAACTGCGTGGTCCAGAACGTTGTTCATATTCCCTCTGACGAGAGATCGACCTCGCTCGGGGCTGAACTTGATCTACGACGAACGGCGTCTCGGATTAGGATTGGGCGGCACTACGCACTTCGTCATCCGTCAGCAAACGCTTGCTCGACTTGCCGACGTTGAGCACGCGAGCGACGCATTCTTCGGTCGGCTCGATGCCAAGGCGCTCTAGCACGAACGCCGCGTTCGACCGCCCGGCCATTGGGCCGATCGCGATGCGCTGTTCAAGGCCCACCATGCTCGCAGGAACGCCGGAATAGACTGAATCGGCCAATTCGACGTCACCCTTACGGAACGCCTTGATGACGGCCGCAGCGTGCACGCCGGTGCCTGTCTCGAATGCGTCGGTGCCGAAGATCGGGTAGTTGTGTGGCGTCTCGATTTCGAGCGCTTTGCCGGCAGCGGCCACGTAGGCGGGCAGCGATGTCAGGTCGTTGTCGATCCAGCCGAGCAGCTTGCAGTTGACAAGCAGCTGGTCCATAGGCGCGTTGCCAGCGCGTTCGCCAACACCGAGCGCTGTGCCATGCACACGGTCGGCGCCGGCTTCGATCGCGGCGAGACAGTTGGCAATGCCGAGATCGCGGTCACGGTGGCCGTGCCAGTCGATGCCGATGGTCGGGTCGTGTTCGTCGGCGAGGGCGCGCACGAACTTGACCACTGCACGCGCTCCAGCCGGAGTCGAGTGGCCAACCGTGTCGCAGACGCACAGGCGGCGGGCGCCCAGTTCGATCGCCGTTGTATACAGCGCGCGGATCGTCTCGGGCTTGGCCCGAGTGGTGTCCTCGGTGACATACATCACCGGTAGGTTGTTATCGCGAGCGAACGTCAGCGCGTCCGTTGTGTTTTTCAACATGCGCTCGAGGGTCCAATCCTCGGCGTACTGACGGATGTAGCTGCTACCGATGAACGCGCAGACTTCGACCGGCATGCCGGCCTCTTGCGTCATGTCGACCACGGGCGCGATGTCGCCGACCAACGTGCGGCACGCGACGTTCGCGCCGATCTTCAGTTTGTTGTCGGCGATGTGTTTCGCCAGCTTCGTGATGTCTTCACGAGGCCGTCCACCTGCACCTGGCAACCCAAGGTTGGCGGTGTGGATGCCGAGCTTGTCCATCCGCTCGACCAGGTCGATCTTCAGGTCGAGAGTCGGATCGCTGACGGCCGGCGATTGCAGGCCGTCGCGCAGGGTTTCGTCGTCAAACTGCAGGGGCCTTGCGGGCCGAAAACTGCCTTCCGTCTGGTTCCAATCGTAGATGAGGTCCGCAATACGCGTCATCCCCGGATTATGCCGCCAGCATGTGCGTACCGTGGCAGGACAAAAAAACACATCCTCGCCGGCCGTCGGTTTCTCA
>JBNMND010000459.1:0-3758 GCA_051274975.1 Planctomycetota bacterium
ATCACATCGAGCGATCGCCCACCGGCATCGAAAAAGTTCACATCAGCAGATTCGGGCAGATGGCCAAGGACCTCAATCCATGACTGCTCCACCATCGCAAGATGGCCGGAAGTACTACTGGACGGGACCGGTGTCGGCCACGGCGCCGGCAAGGACTCCCTGTCGATCTTGCCGTTGGCGTTCATCGGAAGTGCGGACAATGCGATGATCTGGTGCGGCACCATGAACGGCGGAAGCATCTCAGCAAGCGCCTCCTGGACCACCACCACGGTAGTGCCGTCTGCCAATACGACATAGGCGGCGAGTCGGACGTCGCCCAACGGATTCGGCAATGCATGGACATAACACTGATGCACCCCGGCCAGGCTTCCGATTACCGCCCCGACTTCCCCCGGCTCGATGCGATTGCCATGGATCTTCACCTGGTCATCTCGACGGCCGACGAAGTCGAACAATCCATCGGGCAACTCGACTACGCGATCGCCGGTTCTGTAGCCGGCATGGGCAACGCCATCCGGACAGACCACTTTGACAAACTGCTTGCTAGTGTTGCCAAGCTCATGGAGGTAGCCGAGCGCCAGGCCATCACCCATTGCCACGAGTTCGCCTTCCTTACCAGGCTCCACCGGACGCAGAGCTTCATCCACCACCGTCAACGTGGTGCCGCGAATCGCTCTTCCGATCGGCACCCTGACAACCGAGCGCGACAGTTCCTTGGGGATCCGGTAGCACGCCGAAAACGTCGTGTTCTCGGTCGGGCCGTAGCCATTGATCAGCTGCGTTCCGGGTAGCTCCGCCAGAGCCTTACGGACGTGTGGCACGGACAGCGGCTCGCCACCGATGATGAGCTCTTCCAACGGGGCGAGACTCTGCACGTCACGGCTGACGATGGCATGAAACAATGAAGCCGTCAGCCAAGCCGTGGTCACACCCCTGGCCGCAATCACCGAACGAAGTCCCTGTGATGTCGGCAGCAAGCCGCTGGGGTAGATCACACTTTTGCCACCGTTCAGCAACGGCCCCCAAATCTCGAGGGTTGAGGCGTCGAACCCCATGGATGCTGCCTGCAAGAAGACGCGGTCGCTGCCAAAGCGGAGGTAGTCCTGGTCAACCACAAGTCGCGTGATCGCCCGATGTGGAACCACTACCGCCCGGGGCTTGCCGGACGATCCCGAAGTGAACATCACATAGGCGGGCTCATTGGAAGACTGCGAAGCCACGCCAGACGGTTTTGGAGGTTGTCGCCTGTCAACCTTGGCTCCGTCGACCGCGCGAATCGAAGGGATCGCGTCGTCGTCACCGCCGGCAGCATCTATCACTAACTTGACGCCAACCGCTTCGAACATCATCCTCGCGCGCCACTCCGGCTGCGCCGGATCCAACGGCACGTAGTGAGCCCCAACGTGAAGGATCCCAAGTATTGCGGCGAACGTATTCGGGTGCCTGCGCCCCATAAGGCCCACTGCGTCGCCTCGTCCGACGCCGAACCCCGCGAGGCTCTCGCCTATGCGAGTGACCTTCTCCATGAGTTGTGCATAAGTCCATTCCCTCCAATCCTCCCCGTGCTGAAAGCTAAGTGCACTGCAGTCAGTATGCTGCCGCACAACCGCACAGAACCGCCGGTAAACGTGGGCCTCAGGCATCATGCGATCTGGGTTCGTTCCACTCATCTCCTCGTGCTCAACAGACTCTACTATCGGCGATGAGAAGAGCCAGCCCATGGCAAAATCCTCGACACGGCCTACCAGATTCGCGCTTCGTACAAACGAACTTACCGGGACACCACCCGAAACGGCTAGCCCTAGCAATTACACCATCCGACTGCGTGGGCGACCAATGCCTAACGATTCATGCGAAAGCACCTTGTGAACCGATGGTGCACCAAGTGACGTCGTACTGCCCTTGGCCGACAGGGATAATTTTCCGACACACGAACCGCCCAACCCCAGGCGCGCCGCAGACTGCCATTGAAGCACTTCGGCGTCTCGCCACACATTCAGAACGTGGCGTGCGGAAATGTGATCGCCAATGGAGATTGCGGACTCCGAGCGGCTATGTGCAGATGCGGCGCGAGGAATGGGCGGTGCACACCATTGCCTGGAGCGACCTCAAACTCGATCGACAGGTCCGGCACGCATGCTCCGCCGGCGTCAGGCAGTGATACGGGGTGGTCGAACCGCTTGGCGAAGTGAACAGGAAGGTCGATTACCAGGGCTTGCGATCATCGAAGAGGTCGCTGGCGGCCGCTACTTTTGCAAACAGCCTTCGATAACACGACGATAGGCTAGATAGCGTTCAAAGGATTCATCGATGCCAGTGGCACATCACCTTGCGTCAACGACGCCGCCGAAGTGTGCATCTTTCGAGATCTTGCCGCGACGACAAAACACACTAGCGCGTGGCAAGCTAGCCCTACGGAAAGGTGATCACACGGGGTCACAATGCGATAGACGTGCTATTGTCTTCGACTGCCCGTACCCAATGACCATCGCAGACGCAGAGAACGCATCGTGACACCAACAGATGGCGCGCAGGCAACCCACAGCGCTTCGGGCCGGCTGCCCGAAGCCTTGATTATCGGCGCCGCAAAGTCCGCGACGACAAGCCTGTTCTTTCGCCTGATACGGCACCCGGGGGTTTTTGGTGGCGCCGGACAAGGAGAAGAGGGCGCATCGGTTACTCGCAGCAAAGACAAGGAAGTGTGCTTCTTCTCGGATGACCGCAACTACGAGAAGGGTCTTGAGTGGTACTCCGATCACTTCACCAAGGCCCAGCCGGATCAACTGTGCATCGAGGCATCAACCAATTACACGCGTTGGCCGCAGCTACCCGCGACACCTGAGCGGATCGCGGAGCACATCCCGAACGCCCGCCTCATCTACATCATTCGCCACCCGATTGAGCGCGCCTACTCGCACTACGTGCACCGATACACGCGCGAACTCCACCCCGGCAAGCCGATCCTTGCCACATTCGAGGAGCACATCTTGGCCGACCCCATGTGCATCGACTCGAGCCTGTACATGAAGCAGATCGAGCGTTACCTCGAACACTTCCCGCGCTCCGCCCTGCACGTAATCTTAACCTCAGATCTCAAGCGGGATCCGGAAGGCACCCTGCGGGGAGTGTGCGAGTTTCTCGACCTCGACCCATCCGGCCTGCAGCTCGGTGAGCAATCGGCACGAGAAGCCAACGACGCATCCGTCTTGATCGCGTCGAAGACTCGCGGAGCCATCACGGGACCGCTTGCCCGCCTGCCCGTGATCGGCCCACTCGCTAGACGCCTGCCCAAGTCCTGGAAGGACCGCGCCTATGCACTGCTCGCCAAGACAAAGTACGGTCGCAGCACCACCCAGTCGTTTACTCCTCCCGCGATGACGCCCGAGGTCCGCGCCAAGTACTTGAGGTTCTTCGAGCGACCCAACGCCGAGCTTGCCAAATTCCTCGGACGCGATCTCTCCGAATGGTCCGTCTAGTGGTGTGATGCAGACAGTTGCCGTCTTATGCGCGAGTCATCGACGTCGCTCACAAGGCGGGTTGCCGCAGGCCTATTCATGGATACGTCGAGGACAACCCAACGCAGTGAGCGGCGTTGAGGGCCGCGGAGAAAATGGCTAATTTCGGCATCACACCACTAGCTACTGTGAGCCGACAGCGCCGCTGATCATAGCAAAGCAGCGGCTCGACATCTTGGCATAGTTCTCTGGCGGAAAGTGCCCGAGGTTCATGCCGATGCTACCTAGAGCTGCAAGCAGGTA
>JBNMND010000460.1:0-3748 GCA_051274975.1 Planctomycetota bacterium
GGACGTGGCGCTGTACGAACACTCGATGGCGATCATGCGACAATGCCTCCACGATGGTGGGGTTCGAGCCAATCTGGTAGCGCGTTGCGGCGTGGTCGGGAGCGCCTTGCGCGATGCCGTGCTCGGCGGCCAAGCCGGTTCGTCGGCCGGTGGCCTCTCCGTCACCGAACACGTGATCGAGACGCTCGAAGAGTACTTGCAGGTCACCAAGAAGGCAGCTGGACTAACTCTCTTCCGCGGTCATGCCGACGCCCACACCTGGCGACTCACACCGACGCTGTCCCGGATCATCGGCTCGCACAGCAAGCTGAACATCGGGCGGTTAGGGGGCTGGTCGCAGTTGGAGAGTCACATTCTCGAGCGCTTCCAACGGCACGCGGAGCCCTACCTCAAGAGCAAGCCGGTCACGACCGTCGATTGGCTCGTGCTCGGCCAGCATCATGGCTTGCCGACACGTCTGCTCGATTGGACCGAGAATCCACTGGTCGCCTTGTACTTCGCACTATTGGAAGACACGGGAACCGAGGCCGGTGTCTGGATGATGGAGCCGCGCTACGTGCACTCCATGGACCTGGATCTCGACAGCCTTGGCAGCATTCAGGTCTACTTCCCAAAAGCCCTCGACGAACGCATCGTCTCTCAGAAGGGCTGCTTCACCATCCAGCCCCTTCCCAACGGTTGCGACAAGTTCCTACCCCTGGAGGAGGACCACGCACTCATCGACGAGGGGCTCCGCAGCCTGTCGCGGATCGTGATTCCGAACGATGGGGCCCTGAAGGCGCGGCTGATGGCCGATGTGAACCGCCTCGGCGTCGACGGCAACTTCATCTATCCGGGTCTCGACGGCCTGAGCCGACAGATCACGACGGACCTGCTCGGAGACATCGTGCGCATGTGACCTTCGGTGCACGTGGGCATCGCCGCCATGCGCGCGGGGATGGTGGCGCTCCGCAAGGGCGTGCCGGCTGCCTGCCGGAGACTTGGTTGGAAGCCGAAGTTCCATCAGGCCGCCAACTCGACCGCAGCGACGCCCTCGCTGTCATCGGGCCAGCGTGCGTGCCACGACGACTACGTTGCGATGATGGAGCAGATGGGAATGACGCTGAGCACGATTGCCCCTCGCTGTGAGCGAACGCCACGTTCTCAGCCGCTGAAGGATGGTGCGCCCGCACGTCAACCGCACTAGACTCGCGCGTCCCGGTCGGTATCCGGTCAGCGCCTTGCCAAAAAGGCGGCGGTCGACAAGACATCAGGCACGATCCAATTCTTCATGCCCCGGTCCTCGAGTCCCTACGCTACTCGAAGAGCTCATTCTCAGAGCGACGCCCAACGCAGCACACAATGCGTGTCCAGAAATCCAAATGACCAAATACAAGTTCGAATACCTTTGGCTCGATGGTTACAAGCCCATCGCTAACCTACGTTCAAAAACCAAGATCATCGAATTTGATGAGTACAATGGTGAACTCGATCGCCTCCCACCGTGGAACTTCGACGGCAGCTCGACGAAGCAGGCGGCCGGCGACAATTCAGAAGTCGTGCTCAAGCCAGTAAGGGTCTATAAAGATCCGGAGCGCACCAACGGCTATTTGGTCGTTGCTGAGACCTACAGCTTTGACGGGAAAAAGCACGTAAGCAATACGCGCGGGCAGGTCAACGAAAAGGACCTTGAGGGATTCTGGTTCGGCTTCGAGCAAGAATATGTGTTGATGGATGACTCCGGACGGCCCGTCGGATTTCCTAGTGGCGGCTACCCCGAGCCCCAAGGCCCCTATTACTGCGCCGTCGGCAACCAATACGTATCAGGGCGTGACATCGTCGAAGAGCATCTCGATAACTGTTTGGCCGCCGGCTTGGGAATTACCGGCGTGAACGCCGAGGTCATGCTCGGCCAGTGGGAGTTCCAATGCTTTGGTCATGGGCTCAAGGCATCGGATGATTTGTTGGTAGCTCGCTACTTCCTGTTTCGCGCATCCGAGCGTCACGGCCTTGGAGTGGAACTACACCCCAAGCCAATCAAAGGCGACTGGAATGGTTCGGGCATGCACGCCAACTTCTCCTGGCCGCACCTTCGGGATATTGGCGGTGAGGGCTACATCAAGAAGATCCTCGCAGGTTTCGAAAAGCACCACGCTGCGCATCTCGCCGAATATGGCGCTTACAATGACCAGCGCCTGACGGGTGAACACGAGACCGCCTCGATGGATAAGTTCACCTACGGCGTCGCTGACCGCGGAGCCTCGATTCGCATCCCCATCTTCACGGTGCAGGACGACTGGAAGGGGTATCTAGAAGATCGCCGCCCGGCTTCCAATGCCGACCCGTACCGTATCACCAACCGAATTGTGGCGACCGTGATCGAAGCCCACAAAGAAGCGATCTCCTAGGGCGTTGGTCATGAGTCGCAGAGGTGCTGACGCAGGCAGTCGATATGGGGTTTCTCCGACCGCTGCTCGGTGGTCTCGTTGGTGCGCTGCGCACTCTTGGCAATGGCCACCATGGAGGTGTTCAGTTGGTCGCCGTGCCGCGGCTCGATCTCGCCTAGTCAAGGCAAGCGCCGGTCGTGCCATCTATCGGGATCGCTACCTGCCCACCGCCTGCCCACGCCCTCGCGGACGTCCTGGACGACTTCGGGATGGGCGCGCGAAGTACCCGTGCTATAGATAGTTAGAATGGAGCGGGTGATCGGGATCGAACCGACGACATTCAGCTTGGGAAGCTGACGTTCTACCACTGAACTACACCCGCGAACTGCCTCGCTTGAAGCCCGAACGAACGTAAGTGCGACGCGTGTCGGTTGCAAAAGCGACCAACCGAATTCATTCGAATTCACGTCCTGTCGTCGGATGGAGCACGCGGCGCCTGCGAGCTGCGGTGCTAGCTTCGGTCATGCCAGCGACCCCGATGCGCTTGAGTTCACCGGCGACAGCGTGACGGATCTGGTTGGGCGACCGCGCTGCCGCTCTCGCCGCGAGGCTGGACTACAGGTATGTGAACCTCATGACGTGCCCCATGTATGGTGCCGCCAAGCCCGATGCTTCGTCCGCATCGCCTTCAATCAGTGCCATGTCGATGGTTGGCATCGAGGGGGCCATGGGTGGGTGGGCGAACTGATTAGAGCAGCTAGTAAAGGACTGGGCGCATTCCTCGCAAGTAGGCAATGCGCTCGCGGGCCGGGCGCCTACTGATGTTCGAACCTGATGACTGGCGCGATGTGCACACTCGCGTTGCCTATAGAATCCAATGCATGCCCTTCGATTGAAGCCATGTCCAGCGAAGGCACTGATGACGCAATCGTCCATTCGATCGCATTGCTGGTGGCTTGCTGCGACCAGTCAAACCACTGCGTGGTCAGTGTGAAGCCTTGGGCGGCTGGGGTGTTTGGCATCTTGATCAGGAGATCGGCTAGGCCGCCGCTTGCTGCGAATGCAGGATCGGAGTCTGGAATGAACAGAGTGGGGATCAAGATGGTCAACGGGAACACGCGCAGCGCACATGCGCCTGGAGGATTGATGCCGAGTGTCGTGAGTGGGATCGGTGCGCTCTGTGGTCCGATTGCCGCGATGGCCAATCCGTATGGTGAGCCAAACGCGAGCATGCGTGCGTGGCCACCAGTGACCAGGCTGTGGGTTTCGATTGAGCTCCAATTGCCGAGGCTGGCTGGGTTGCTGCTGCAGCCGCCGCCAAGATCTGTGGTTGTGCCAGGGAGTTGTTGATAGGTGGCATCGGCGGCCCACCACTGCACTTC
>JBNMND010000461.1:0-3745 GCA_051274975.1 Planctomycetota bacterium
GTCGGGCCGCCGATGAACGACTGCATGTTGGCAATTGGTGTCGTGCCGCTGAAGACGCCTTCTACGAAGCCGTCACCGCCGGCAGTGCGAAGGCCACCACCACTGCCACCAGGACCAGCCGACAGGCAGTAGTAGAACCCCGACGGTGAGGGGCTCGGGATGCCGAACTGCTGGCTCGCGTTCAAACCACTCGCTGGGTAGATCTGGGATCCTTGGCCACCAGTGCTGCCGACGCTACCGAGGTAGCCGTGGCCACCTAGCACGCTCGCGTTTTGACCGGGGCGGCCATTGTTTGCGGGGCGCGCGCCAACGACGCCATTGCAGCGATCGCCACCTTGGCCGCCGTTGCCACCAAAGATGCCACCCATGCCACCCGCTTCGCCGATCGGAGACGTCGCGTTGTGATTCAGGGTTTGGGACTGACCCAACACTTCTATCTCGCCTTCGATATTGAGTTGCCCAGCAACCGTGATGACTGGCGGGCTCGAGCCAACAAACCTGAGCCGCGTGTTCGCAAGCAGGCGCATCGAACTAAAGAAGAAGCGGCCATCCGTCACGACGATCGGCATACCGGTCGTTGTGTGTGAGGCGGGGATGGTTGTGTTGTCGCAATTGAGTTCGAAGACTGACTTGCCTGCAACTACGAGTCCTGTGTTGACTGCAAGCGATAGGTCGAAGTCACCATGCCGGCCATCGCCACCGATTTCGGCAAAGGTCCCGAACCCTCCGCCCCATGTTCCTGCTGAGGCGTTTTGGTCGAGTTGTATAGCGTCGTCGAAGTTCTCGATGATCTGTTGCGGGGATCCGCCTCCGCAAGCGATTGTCCAATCGATGCCGTTGCTCATGATGAGCTGCATTGCGTTTTCGCCAGGTGCAACCGCGAATGCCTGAGCGTAGATGTGTGCTCCCGTCAGTCCTGTTTGAGCGGGGATTGCCAAGCTGAAGGACAGAGTGCTACCTGTCATCGGAGTCGCCATCAGTCCGGTGATTTCCGCACTATGAAGCAGATCGCAACCGGGCATGCCCAACCCGATGAGTGGGAACGGCAGTGGGAAAGGACCGAAGAACTGGTCGTCAAGGCCAAGTGACACGCCTGCGAATAACGAGGGGGCCTGGACAATGGTTGCCTTGGCAATCTGTCCGACGTTTGCAGGAGACGATGGGTCGGGTTCAAAGCCGAGCGGAGGAGCTCCGCAGCCTGTCCCGTAGGTGCCGGCATTCGAATTGGAAAGCCATGTGTCGTTGCGCGCATTGGTGTCGCTGCCGCCAAAGAGCGTTACTTGTCGGCGGCTGTGGTCATAGGCCATTGCGTGTTCCGACCTCGGATCGGGGCTCAAGGATGTCGGCGTGATGGTCTGCCAGTTGCTCCCATCCCATTGCCACGTGTCCGCAAGATCTTGGCCGTCTGATCCTCCGAACATCAGGGTGACATCGCGGGCCGCGTCGTAGGCCATTGTGTGTGCCCTGCGTGCACTCGGAAAGCTCGACGAAATCCGCGGAAGCCAGGTGCTACCGGTCCACTCCCACGTGTCGGCTAGCGTTCCGAACGTCGTGCTAGTGCCTCCGAACAGAATGATTCGTTGCCGGTCGGAGTCATAGGCAACCGCGTGTTCCGTGCGTGCCGCAGGACTGGCTGTGGGGTTGCGTTGCGTCCACGTGCTGCCGTCCCATTGCCATGTGTCAGCAAGGTCGGATTGACTGGCGTCGGTTCCTCCGAAGCAGATGACGCGTTGGCTGGCAGCGTGAAACGCGAGCGTGTGTCCGGAGCGCGGCGTGGGGCCGGTTGCCGTGGTTACTGGAGTCCACGACACCCCGTCCCATTCCCATGTGTCGCCGAGTGATGTTTGCGTTGCGTCAAGTCCGCCGAAGAGAACCACGCGATTGCGAGTGGCGTCGTAGGCCAAGGCTGCGTTGTGCCGCGCTGACGGTGATAGCGCTGGTTGAAGTTGGGACCACGTGGTGCCATTCCATTGCCACGTGTCTGACAGTGGTTGGGCATCTTGGCCACCGAACAGCAAGACGTGGTCACCATTGTTCACGTAGGCCAGCGAGTGACCCGAACGTGCGGCCGGGCTTGTTGCGGGGGTTGCTTCAAGCCACCGGAACGCTTGGCCCATTGCGTTGCTTGCAAGCGAAGCGAGCGCAAGAGGTATGACGACCAAGCTTGGCCAGCAGTGGTGGCGAGGTGATGATGCTCCCGTGTTCATTCCTTCTTCCATGTTCATACTCTGTGCGCCGAAGTTATCCCGATCGATGCCGAAGCATCTTGTGGGGCATGATGCTTCGGCGCCATGGCCTACTGGTGGCATTCGCTACCTAGAAAGCCGGCCTACTCACGGAACAGTACAAGGTCGATTTTCAGACCGATCGCGTCACGCAATTGGAAGTCGACGACAGCGAGCACTAGTGCGAATACGCTCAGTCCTTCGACGTCGCCACGATCGCGAACAGTGCCAGCACCGTTGCGACAACCGGCTCGTCTTCCTTCATCGCCGACGAGAATCCAACGAAGGCGCCATCGTCGCGTTGCCGTTCGAGCAACCAAGGCGGCGCCGGTTGCAGATACTCGCCTAGCAAGTGCCATGTGCGGGCGCGAGACGCTGCCCAGTAATGTCGCAGTGCCGGCTCGAACTCGGGGAGCAAGCCGGGCACCCGGGTCGCGTCGCGGTGGGGTCGAAGCCAGTTGGCTGCCGCCACGACGCGCGCATGATCGACTGCGAAGCCACACGCAACCAAGGCCCGCAGACCATCGGCGGTCGCCGAACCATAAGCGCGCTTTTGACCCGCTTCGTCGGTGCCGCCTTTGCCGCCGCGCCACTCATTTGTAGGGACAGCGAAGAACCCACCGTTTGATTGTTGCGGAGCGAAGTGCTGACAACGCTCTACGAAGGTGCGAGCCGCATCGACGAGTGGATCGTTTGAAGGAACGCCAGCAATCTGCAGTGCCTCGAGTGCCGTGACCGTTGTCGACAAGGTTACGAAGTCTCCGCCTCTCGGCTTCTTCGGCACGCGATCGCCAAGTCCAAATCCGCCGTAGGCCGGATCCGATTCCAGCCAACCGTTGGCGCGACTGCACTGCAGACGACGCAGTTCGGCAATGCGGCGCACGATCAAATATGGCGGCGAGACTTCGGTCGATGAAGTCATTCCGCACATGCGCGAGACGTTGCGCAATCAGTTGGCGGTGCTTGCGGTGCTCTTGAAGCGGGATACGACTGAGCAGGTCACATACTCGTCGTCACTGATGGCGGAGAAGCCGGAAGTTGAACGGCGCCACCGGCTCGTCGCCTTGGGCAATAACAAAGAGCGCGCCACGTTCCTTGAGGTCGACACCGAAGTGGATGGTTTCACGTTGAGGGTCTGCATGAATAGGTTGGGCCAGCCTCTCAGGTGGAAGAGCAGTGACGACGTGCACAGTGGCTTGCACGTGCCCCGCTCGACGGCGCTGAGTTCCCAGGCTTGTGGCATCCCGGTGTTCCTGGTTATCGCGGACCCGAAGCGCGTTGCGAAGGCGACGTTGACCTGGCGCCATTGCCACGTCGACGACTGGCCGACGACACTTTGTCAGAAGTGGGTGAAGCAGAAGGATGGCAGGGTGACGTTCGAGTTGACGCGCGATCGCGTCGTTGTTGATGACGCCGCGGCGGAGTTGGCGTTGGCCGATCGCAAGTCCTACCTGCGCCCGAGCAAGCTGTTCCTCGTGGCCGATCCTGCCATCGTCAAGTTGGCCGCAGAGCTTGTCGCT
>JBNMND010000462.1:0-3716 GCA_051274975.1 Planctomycetota bacterium
TCACGCGAGGACTCTAGCTGGTCGTGCTCGAACTGAAGCTCATCTCGTTCGGTTGGGTGCACTCGTTCCAACTGATCTTCTGGCAGGTCATCGGTGCGATAGGCGTGGCGATGATGGCGTTGTCGGCGCTGTTGTTCTTGCCGCGCTCGGTGATGATTGTGATCGCAGTCGTGCTGGTCGCGGGCCAGGATGTCTACAACCTCGCGGTCGACTGGTTCCGACCGGACCACTTGCCGCTGTGGCGCTTCCTGCAGGGTGGCATGTGGCGGCCACACCCTGGCGTGGTGTCTCAGTGGGGCTTCCAAGTGCTCCTGATCTATCCCGTGCTGCCGTGGATCGGGGTGTTGACGCTTGGCTACGCAGCGGGTGGCTTGATGCACGGTGAGCCTAATCAACGACGTGCGCGCTTCCTGAATCTCGGCAGCTGTTTCGTGGTCGCTTTCTTGGTGTTGCGCGGCATCGACGGCTTTGGCAACGTGCGCTCGTTCTGGGGGGGGCAGGCCAGCAGCGGTCCCGGTTGGATGGCCTTCCTGGCGTGCGAAGAGTATCCGCCGTCGCTCTTGTTGGCGGCCGAAGCCGGGTTGCGACCTCTGCCGGAAGGCTTCGTGGGAACAGACTTGTTCACGGTCTATCTGTTCACGGCCATTTGCGTGGCCGTCCTCTATCCGCTGTGCCGTTGGTTTGGTGAACGCAAGCGGCGCAGTCGTTCGGTTTGGCTCAGCTACCTGTAGCGATCAGTGAATCAAGATGACGCGGCAGTCCGGGCTGCCGACCTCATTGATCGCAAGGATCGCGCGGCCGCTGTCGTCGATGGCCCATACGATCGATTGAATCTGCGTGCCGGCCGGTGCGTAGTCGGCAATCGACAGCAGCGGTTCGAAAGTCTTGCCGGGGCGGCTGCGTTCGACTTCGAGCATCGAGTCGCCGTTGGTCGGGCGCACGAGGGACCATACTTCGCCGCGCTGGCCCGAGGATTGACTGGCACGTTCGGTCGCGCCAAACAGTGCGAAGCCTCGGGTCTGCTCAAACCGTTGCACGCTGTCGTCTGCCTTGATGCGCTGCATCACGCTGCCTTGCAGGAAGGTTTCGAACGATGACTGCGAATACCGAGAGTAGAGCACGGCGCTACCACCGTTGATGGCCTGCACGCCTTCGAGTGCGTTGGTGGTCGTCAGGTTGATCAGCACCCCGACGTTTGGTGTCGGCAGTGGCAGTGCCGTCGTCTCTAGTTCGGCGGTGCCTGGAAGGAAGCGTGCGATGTTGAACTGACTGTCACGCCACGAATAGATTCCGGTGCCATCCTCAGCGAGGTCAAACTGTCCTTCGATCCAATCCTTGGGTGTCAACATGCTGTAGCGCACCGGCACCAGGTTGCCGACCAGGAAGTGCTCGATGACGAGCTCTAGCCCTTCCTTGTAGACGGCGGCGACGTTGCCTTCGGCGTCGATGCCGAGGTCCGGCGCGGTCATGCGCGCTAGGGGACCGAGCCATTGCCACTGCGATTCGTTGGCTCGGAGCCGCCAGATGCCCCAATCGTTGGCAGTGCCAACCGTACCTTGGGCAACAAACAAGACCGCGTCGCCAGTCTCGTTGTGGGCGACCACAGGAGCCCGGAACGGCAGCGCAATACGTTCTTCATTGCCGTCGAGGTCGCGCCGCACGAACTCCTCCGGAAGCAGCACGCCCTGCGGCTCGGTGAACGCAAACTTGTTGTCGCCGTAGATCCACGCACTGGTGGGCACGACGACATTGAGTTGTGTGACAGTCGGCTGCTCATCACCATCGCTGATCTCGAACGTCGATCCGCCACTCATTACAACCCGGCGACCGCTGCGCCACGCGCGAACGTTGCTGGCGAAGGTTCCTGGGATCGTCGTGATGTCGGTGCCGTTTGCTTCGCGCACGGTGAACGATGCCACCGTCTGCAGAATCGCACCGACGGGCACACGCACTTCGATGGTCGCGCCACGCGGCAGTTGTTGGGTCGGTTGCCAGCGCCAGACGCTGCTGGGGCTGGTCGCGACGAACGTGCCGGGGAGATGCGCACCACCATCATCGAAGACGACATCTTGCACCGACACCTCATCCTGGGCTGCCGCAAACGTGAGCGTAACTGTCGTGTCCGGCTCGACATTCGCGGTGCCGGTGGCTGGCAGCGTCGCAACGATACCAAGCGGGCCAACTGGCGCGAACGAGGATCGAGGGCCGCTGCTCCGGCCGCAGCTGACGAGTGCAATGGCAGCTAGTGCTGCAAATTGGGCGGCGTTCCTCTTCATATCGGCAGGTATCACACCACGGTCGCCCGGTAACGAGAACCCCCGTCGGGCCGGCGCCGCCGAATCTCCGGCTCCCCAAGGCTGCCAGCCCCCAAGACTCACTTCATCAAGCGCTTCGCCACAACATCATATGGCCCGTCCTACTGCCGCAGCACGGGATCCATGGTGCCGTCATAGAACAAAACACTGGCCCGCCCGAACACCACCCCAACACCCACCCCAACAGCCAACCCAACACCCAACCCAACAGCCAACCCTCCAGCCCCCACCGGCTGCCTCGCGCCGCGCCAGCGGCTGCGAAAGGAACAGTAGGATGGTTCGGCTGCAAAGCAGCCGACCCAGCCTACTGATGCGGGATGTTGCCGCTGTCGACGAACAGCGTTAGGCCCAGGATCGTGGCGAGCACGCCAAACCCAATCAGAATACAGACCCCGATGACAACGCCAGCAGCGGCGGGGGCCAGTTCCTTGGGATCGATCGGCATCTTTGATTCGCTCATAGTATTGGCTGCAGAAGCTATCGGTTCGCACGGCTAGAATCGCGAGTTGAGGCCGCTTTTTCATCGAACTCGCGGAAAGCAGGGCGGCTGTGGGCAAGTCTGCGGTGCCGTGGCCACTTCCCCACGCTGGCAACGGCTGCGGCAGTTAAGGTCCGCCGCGATGCGAAAGTCAATACGGGGAACGCTGCTAGCCGTGTGCGTCTCGATGTTCACCGCTTGCGCGACCCTGCCATCCGAGATCGTCGTGGACGCGACCTATGTCGTCGCGTTCAAATCGTCGCGCCTGCCGTCCCGCTTTGCGTGGTATGTGGCATCTGCAGAGCACGGTTGGTTTGACGTTCGTGACCAGTCCGGCTGGAAGCGCGTCGAGATCTTGGGGCGCTCGACCGGCGTCACGATCGAGTCGATCGGCGATGAGGAGGCTCGGTCTGACTGGCGCTTCGGAGACCAACAGGCGCACGTCATTAATATCTATGAAGGCGAGGCGGCGCGCGTGATGGGAACGCAGATTCTGGCCAAGGCCAAGCAGTTTCCGCACGACAAGAACTACGAGCCATTCCCTGGTCCCAACAGCAACACGTTTATCGAGTGGATGAGCCACGAAGTGTCGGGCCTGTGGTTGGAGCAATACGGCAATGCGGTGGGCAAGGACTACCCGATGAACGGCTGGGTCAATTTCGGGTTGACGACGACGCGCACGGGGTTGGAACTGGAGACGCCGTTCGTTGGCGTGCAAGCCGGCCTCGTCGAAGGCGTCGAGTTGCACTTACTCTGCCTGACACTTGGCGTTGGGATCTGGCCGCCGCGATTGAAGCTGCCGTTCTTGCCGGGCCTGCCTTGGGAACTCGCGCACTAGTGGTGTGATGCCGAAATTAGCCGTTTTCTCCGCGGCCCTCAACGCCGCTCACTGCGTTGGGTTGTCCTCGACGTATCCATGAATA
>JBNMND010000463.1:0-3693 GCA_051274975.1 Planctomycetota bacterium
GCTTCTTGATCACCAGTGTTGCCGCGCAGTCGACGACGTTCGGTGCGCAGCAGGTGCTCACGACCGCTGCCGATCGCGCGTGGTCGGTCTCCGGCGCGGATCTTGATGGTGACGGTGACTTGGATGTGCTGTCGACCTCATCCAACAATATCGCTTGGTATGAGAACCAGGGCGGAGGCGTCTTCGGGCCGCAGCAGGTGATCACGGCCGCTGTTAACTCTGCATACTCGGTCTACGCCGCGGACCTTGATGGTGACGGTGACATGGATGTGCTGTCGGCGTCCTACAGCAAGATCGCTTGTTATCTCAACGATGGTAGCGGTGGTTTCTCGGCGCAGATTGTCATCACGACCGCTGCCAATGGCGCGAGTTCGGTCTCCGCCGCGGACCTTGATGGTGATGGCGACATGGATGTGCTGTCGGCGTCACGCGACGACGACAAGATCGCTTGGCATGAGAACCTAGGCTTCGGGTTCTTTGGGCCACAGCAGGTAATCACGACGGCTGCCGATTACGCGTGGTCGGTCTACGCCGCGGACCTTGATGGTGACGGTGACATGGATGTGCTATCGGCGTCCTATTACGACAACAAGATCGCTTGGTATCCCAACGATGGTAGCGGAGGCTTCCCGGCGCAGGTTGTCATCACGACCGCTGCCGATGGCGCACACTCGGTCTACGCCGCGGACCTTGATGGTGACGGTGACATGGATGTGCTGTCGGCGTCCTATTACGACGACAAGATCGCTTGGTATGAGAACCAGCAAGGGCCGTCGCCAGTGACTTCAACATCGGCTGCCTACGGGGTGGGGTGCGGCAATCCAGCAATGGTGTTCACGCCAACGTCGGCGGCCATCATCAACACGCCGATGACTGGCACCATCACGAACACGCCGACGCCGTTCTGCTACGTCGGAATGGGGTGGAACAACACGACCATGGCGGGCACCGGCTCGTTGCCGCTCGATCTGAGTGGCATTGGCATGACCGGCTGCCAGCTCTGGCAGTCGAACGAGGTGTTCGGTCTTCCAACTCAGTCCGCCGGCCAAGCCTTCACGATGGACTGGGTCTTCCCTTTGCCGAACAATATCGCGCTCATCGGGGTGCACGTTTACATACAGGCAGTGAGTATTGCACCGGGTGTCAACTCGCTGCAAGTGGTCGCCAGCAACGGCATCGACTGGCTGATCGGGAATCAGTAGCACATCGACGAAACCCATCTTCCGCTCATCAACCGCCGCTGGAACGGCACGACTTGAGATCGTGGTCACGCACAACCACCAGATGAGGATTACGGATATCTGGGGAAGCTCCCAAGTTGCTCTTCGACACCGACGCTTAGAAGAGATCATGACCAACCTCACCGGCAACCTTTGCCTGATTGTCGCCTTGCATGGCACCGCCTTGACAATCACGGCCCCGCTGCTCGGACAGAGTGCCGCAGATCTCGGGCGCGCGTCCCATGCCTCGCGAAACGCTCATGAACAGGTGGACCGGCTCAAGTCATCCCTCGACAACTTGCTGGCGCAGACAAGAACCACGTGGTGTCCGGAAACTCGGCCGAACCGGTTTGGCATCGAATTGGTCACTCAGGACTCATCGGTGACCAAATAGTGTCGCCGCCTGGCCCCCATTCAAGCGGTCAGCGTAACTCTCGCTGCCGAAGCGCGATCGAGTTTCCGGATACCACGACCTCGGCGATGGAATGTTGCGTTTCTTCCTCGCACTGTGGGTTGGCCTTCAACGTCATCCGACTCGCGGCGATCTCTCCCATTCTCGCTTCAAGAATGGGCAGCCGATCGGGACGTGCGGCGACGAGTAGTTTTGCGTAGTGGCGGCCAGACCGCTCCGGCGTCGAGTCTAACCCCAACTCATCCAATACGCGGACGATCTTGCTTTGCTCATCTGCCGTGTGGAACCGACGCTGCGGCAGCAGAACGCTTTCGATCGATGCCATCTTCAGCCCGTGCTGACTCACTGCCTTGATGATCGATTCGGAGTCGAAGACGCGAAGAACCGTCAACAGAACCACCGCGTTCGGCGCGGCGCCAGCCATCGTTCGTAGCAGCGCGTTCACGGTGCGGTCCGTCACATAGCCGATCGCTCCGGTGGCGAGCAGCAGGTTGGCGCCCCGGATCCACTCCCGATCGGTGGCCGACAGGGTTTCCGGTCCGCGTTCGAGATCGGCGACGACGCCGTGGTCGAGTAGCCCGGCGTTGCAGGCAAAGCCGACGGCCGGAGCCGAGATGTCCAGCCCGACGCACTCCATCTCGATGGCCGCATCGTTCTTTGCTAGTGCGGCCTTGACCTTCTTATGCGCCGCTTCGGGGTCCTTGGGGACGTTGGCCTCGAAGAAGCGCGCCAACTCCGCAAACAAGATGTCGTGCTTAAGTGCCGCTGCATTGATGCCGTAGCTGCAGCCAATGTCGACCATGCGGACGCGCGATTCCCATTCCTGCAGGAGGCTGGCCGCGGCGTCGGCGAACGGCCTGATTTCGTCGCAGATGCTGTAGTCGAGGTCGCCCAGGTAGGAGCAATAGTCGTGTGGCGTATGCCGGTTGTAGATGCTGTCGAAGCAGGCTTTGGCCTCGTTGGCGGTCGCGGTCTTCATCGTTCGCAGAGAGTCGGTCATAAGTTTAGTCGGTGCTGGCAAGGGTTTCGGGCGACGGAGACGAGGTGCGGTGTGGCGTCGAGTGATTCTGCGTCCATCGACGAGCCTTCGTGAGTGCAGGCCCATCAACTGAATCACGAGGCGATCGCCAGCGGCGGTTGCAAGCGCCATGCCGACTTCGCGCTCATGTGGGCGATCCCCTGGTCGTCGTCTGCGTGTGCATCTATGCGCGCGCCTGGCGCGATGCACAGTGTCGGATTGCATGATCTGCACACGAGTGTGTGCACGATTTGCACGAGACTGCGGCTACCAGATCCATGCCGACCCGAACAGCCCGGTGGCGCCTGCGCCGATGGCGCCTAGCACCAGGAGCAATCACAGTGGCGACCAGCAGCGCAAGGCTGATTGTCATTCGGCTGCGGCGATGGCTCACTTAGCCAGCCGCGTGGGCCTGCTACCCGAATAGCGACTATACCGACCGTCTTCTGCAGTGCTTCGGGGCGTTGGTGCACGGATCCCGAAGATGCCCACGGAAGCTGCCGATACGGGGATTACCCGATCCTCGATCCGCACCGAGCCATGACACGAACCAAGTCGAGAGTCCATCCCAAGTACAAGGCGAAGTATCGCGTCGGCAACTGGTCGGACTACGACCGATCGCTGGTCGAGCGCGGCAACCTCTCGATCTGGTTGTCGCCGAACGCGATCGCGCAGTGGAATGCCAAGCCTTCTGGGCGTCGCGGAGGGCAGCGCAAATACTCGGACCTAGCGAACGAGACGGCGCTCACGCTGCGGCTCTTGTTGCAGTTACCGCTGCGCCACACTGAGGGCTTCCTACGTTCGCTGTTCGATCTGATGGGGCTCGTGCTTGATGTTCCGGATCACACAACGCTCTCACGTAGAGCCAAGAAGCTGAAGGTGTCGCTACGGGTGCCGAAGAAGCTTGGCAGGATTGATCTGGTCATCGACAGCAGCGGGCTTGCGATCTTCGGCGAAGGCGAGTGGGCTGCGGCTAAACACGGCGGCAAGGGCGTTCGCGGCTGGAAGAAGCTGCACCTCGGTGTCGACGGCGATGGCGTGAT
>JBNMND010000464.1:0-3690 GCA_051274975.1 Planctomycetota bacterium
CCGAGTGCAGCGAACTTCGGATTCGGCGAAGGCCTACCGACAGGTGGTGCTGTTGGACCAGAGTCACGCCGAAGCACACCTGCGGTTGGGTTCGGGTTTGCTCGATCCTGTCAAGGTCGTCATCTCTACCGAATTGCGGTTGGCGGTAGGAGCGTTGGCTGCGGGCGAACGGGTGCGTGCGATCGAATTGATCCAGCGCGTGTTGCAGAGGCAGCCCGGCCATCCGGTCGCACATCGCTTGTTGGGCGAGACGCTTTACGCGGAACGCACGGCGCAAAGCATGGCATTGCAGGACGAGGCGTTCTTGGCGTTGACCAAGGCGATGCCGAAGCCGGATACGCGCGGGTTGCCAGTTGCCGAGTTCGTCGCTGGCTACAAGACCTTGTCACCTTCGCGTCGCTCGATCGTGGATCGCACGGCGGCGTTGTTCCGCAAGCAGCTTAGCAAACTGGTGACGGTCGGCGGTCGCCACGACTTGCTCACCGAACTCGAACGCACGACCGATGCCAAGGCGCGCGCAAACTTGCGCGGCCGGCGCACCTTTGATGGGCGCGTTTGGGATGATGTGCGCGGCGTCGGAGGCATACAAGCGGCTACTGGCATCGAAGCGCTCGATGAAGCGGCGACCTTTGGCTTCGATACGTTCGCGCATGAAGTGGCGCACCAAGTGCACTACTTCACGTTCTCGCCGTTGCAGCGAGCCAAGGTGCGTTCGTTGTATCGCACGGCGATGAAGGAACGTCGTTGCCTTGACTACTACGCCGCGAGCAATGTGGCGGAGTACTTCGGCCAGGGTGTCGAGGCTTTTGTCAGTTTGGCCAAGCGGCCCGGTAGCGAAACGACGCATGGCCACACGCGGTTTGAATTGCTGCGCATCGATCCGATGCTGCACGGGTTCATCGCGACCTTGGTCAGCTTCGATCCGTTGGTGGACCCCGAGAATCGCGAGGCTTTGTTGGCTGCAGCCGTAGCGGTCGCGATTCGTTGCGGGCGCTGTGACGATGCTGTGGTCGCGGCCGAGATGATGTCTCCGGGCGGGAACCGCCTGGACCTTCTTATGGATGCCCACGAGGCACGCCGCGCACAACGCAGCTACTGAGCAAGCGCCGCCATCGCTGGCTAAAGTTCTCTGCCACCGCTCAGCACTGCTGCGCCCTTACATGGCATGGGAGATCGCAGTGGTTCGGTGTTGATGGTCGTGGGGCCGCGCGAGCGTCTCCTGCAGTTGGGAGAACCTCGCCTCAGTGACGCTGAGTGCTTGGCGCTGGTACTGCGAACCGGGGCGAAGGGCGAGCCCGCCGACACTATGGCGCAGCGTTTGCTCCGACAGTTCGGTGGTTTGTCCGGCTTGGCGGTGCGCAGTGTTCGAGAGCTTGCCCAGCACGGAGTGGGGCCGGTTCGCGCCGCCGCGGTGCTTGCGGCGTTTGGGCTGGCGCGTCGGCTATCTGAGGAAGGGTTCCGGCCCGGGACCTTGGTGCGGCACGGTGGCGATGTGGCGCAAGTTGTTCGCCACACGGCGCGCGGCTCACGCCGCGAGAACTTCTTTGTGGTGCTGTTGGACGTGCGCAGTCGAGTCATGGCCCTGCACCAAGTCAGCACCGGAGTCGTCGACTCGGCGCCGGTACATCCGCGCGAGGTGTTTGGCCCCGCGGTGCGGGATGCTGCGGTTGCAGTGGTGATAGCCCACAATCACCCGTCCGGTGACCCCAGCCCCAGTAAGCAGGATCACGATGTCACCGACCGCCTGAAGTCTGCGGGCACGCTACTGGGCATTGATGTGCTCGACCACGTCGTCGTCGGCACCGATCGCTACTACAGCTTCGCGGCGGAGGCCTTCTTCTCGTACGGCTGAGGAATGTCGCGACGCGCCGATGGCTGCACGACGGTTAGATCGAGATCGCAAGCCAGCCCGGAGAGCACGTTCTTGTTATTCGCGCCGATGCCGACTTGCACGTTGCCGGAATTGCTGACGTCGATGCGAGCTCCCGAGAACGCGCGCAGTCCAGCCATCGTGCCGGTCACCTGCGTGAAGTAATCAAAGCTGCTCGGATCGACGGGCCCGGTTGGCGCATAGGCCGCGGGCAACATGGTCGTGACCGGTGAGTCCGCGGGTGGGTAGCCGCCGCCGGGGTCAATGCCGCCGGAGAAGACCAGCTCGACGTAAAAATCACGATCGCCAGAACTCGCGCGCTGCACCCATCCGGACCAACGCGCGGTGGCGTTTGGCCGTTCTTGTCACTGCCCATCGGCAAACAACACGAAGTCATTTGCGACTCCGGGGATCGCCAGAAGGAAGCCGCCCGCTTCGGTGCTAAGTGGGTCGCTGACCGCTTGTTTGCTTGCTACCCGGGCGGGGACTTGGGCGCCAATCGGGGCTTGGAAGATGGTCGCGACTGCCAAAACAGCGCCCATGATAACGGGATGACGAGTTCCCATGTGACTCGCAGGCTAGCCCATCCGGTTGGTCCGAACCCAAAGGAAGCTTCCCTGATTTGTAGTCAGGGTTACCCGCTTGGAAGTCCGTGGGACCATTGCGCTTTGAGCGACGTCGATCAACTTCTAGTGTAAGCACGTCATGGTCTTGGCCGATTGGTCTATGGGCCATCCGTAGTCTGGGGCCATGCCCACCGCTTTCCGTCCGCAGCCAGCGACTCGATGACCTCCGGTTACGTTCCAGATTCCGCCCTGAAGAACCGGCCGTTCTCGCAGAAGCAGTGGCTGATGATTTTGGCTGCGATGCTGCTCGCCGGTTTGCTGCGAATGCTGCACTTGGGCGAGTGGTCGCTCTGGATTGACGAGGCCCACACCTGGAGAGATGCGACCATGCCGCTCGATGGCGAGGGCGGCTTTATGGAGACGGATCGGCGGATGTACTCGCTGCCGTTCTTCTTGCTGCGCTTCCTGTTCGGGACCGGGGTGCTTGGCTTTGACGAATGGTCGGTGCGGCTGCCGTTTGCACTGATGGGGATCGTCACTGTACCGTTGCTTGCGGTCTGTGGCCGTCGGCTCGTTGGCCGCTCGGCTGCCGTGTTTGCGGCTTTCTTGTTGGCCGTGAGCCCGTGGCACATCTTCTGGAGTCAGAACGCCCGAGGCTACGTCATGGTGGTGTTCGGCTCGGTGTTGTTGATGCACCGCATGCATGTGCTGTTTCACTCCGGGCGTGGCCGAGACCTGTTGTTGAGCGGTTTGTTTGCAGCCTTTGCTGTCGGCAGCCACACAACCGCCGCAACGATGGTGCTCGCGTTTGTTGGGTTCTTGCTGGTGCGCTACGCGAATGGAACCCGGTTTGGCGGCCTCACGGTTGTGGTGTTGGCATTGCTGCTGGCTGGCCCGGTGCCGTGGCTGGTGAAGCACTACGAACTGTTCCCTAAGTTCTTTGAGTCCAAGAGCGAGACCTCTCCGCTGCACTGGTTCGAAACGGTTCTCTACTACTTTCGGCCGTCGGTGTTGTTGACGGTGCTGTTGGCTCTGATGGTCGCGCCCAGGCTGCTGGGTCGCGATCGCGCGCTCTACCTGCTGTGCATGCTGGTCGTGCCGATGTTTGTGTTTACAGCCGTTGGTTGCCAGCTGGCCAAAGTCACCGCGCGCTACGCGATCTGCGCGCTGCCGGCGGTGATGCTGCTGGCTGGGTTCCTGATCTCAGCGGTTGCGCGCCTGATTGGCCAGTTGCCGGACTTGCCGAGAAGCCGC
>JBNMND010000465.1:0-3668 GCA_051274975.1 Planctomycetota bacterium
CTTGCTCGGGGATGGTGATCGTCGCAGCAAGGCGTTGCCGCCGCTTGACGTGCCGTATCCGAAGTAAGCAAGAGGTTGCTGCTCGCTGGCCCGGTGAAGGGCGCGGGCGGCACGGCTGCCACTGCCACTGCCGCATTGGCGAGTTGGGACTTGGGGAACCTAAACTCTGGCAACTGGAACCCAGTGAGCCTTGCTGGCCTGCAGGCCCGCCAGGCGGGATGCCTAAGGGGATGGGGACTTACTTGCCCTCGTCCGCCTTCTTCTTCTTCGCGGCCGCCTTCTCGATCTCGGCCATCGCGTCCTTGCCACTGATGGCGAGGCCCGCGAACTCCATCGAGTGCTCAAGATTCTCGACCATCTTGCTGCTGCTCCATGCGTGGCCGCCTTCCTCGACGGGACGGAAGTAGTGCTTGTGGCCGTTCTTCTTCATCGCCGCTGCCAGCTGCTGGTTGGGCTCGAAGAAGCCGTAGTGGTCGTCGGTGCCAGCGTCGAAGTAGATCTGCAAGCCGTGCAGGTCGGCCGGTTTCTTGAGTGCCACCAAGCCCATGGGCATTTGCTGCGCCCACTTCTTTGGGTCGATCGGGTCGCCGAGTTGTTCACGCAAGCCGCCGCGCAGGTAGCGCATCACGGTGCTCTCAGCAGAGCCCGCAAGGTCTGCCGGGTCGGCCGGCAGGATCGCGGCCGAGTGCGTTGCGACCGCGCCGAATAGGCCGGGGTGACGCAGCGCAATCTTCATCGCACCGAAGCCGCCAGCACTGACGCCCATGACCGCGCGGTGCTCGCGCTGGCTGCTGACCCGGAACTTGCTTTCGACGTGGATAAGCAGGTCCTTGACGATCAGGTCTTCGATGTTGCCGATCGCCTCGCCGTTCATGTAGGTCGTGCGGCCGCGACCACCTGGTGCGCGGAAAACGACCAACGCGAGTTCGGGGATCTTGCTCTGCTCGCGCAGGCGGTCGAGCGTCGTCGCGCCGCCTCGGCCTTGGAAGTCATCCGGCCCGCCAAAGCCCGGCAGCCAAAGGATCCACGGGAACTTGCGATCCTTGTTCTTCGTGTAGTCGTGTTGTTTCGGCAGGTAGATCGAGTAGCTCGCCTGGCCGCGCGCCGCGTGCTGTGAGTCAAACTCCCAGGTCTCGTAGTTGAAGTGCTTGAGCACTGGCGGCTCGGCGTTGCGGCCAGCACCGCCCCGCTGGGCTTCGGCCGTCGTGATCAGGGAAAGCGCCGCGAGGGCGATGAGCGGGAGGCGGAACATGGGAGATCTGGGGTTGGGGGACTTCGCGCTGAGGCAGAACGGTAGCGGTTACGCAGGGCGCCTGGCCAACCCCACTGGTGGTGGGGTGCAGTTCTCTTGTCCCGTTTGTCTTGGCAGGGCTGCCTGGCCCCTTTGCAGGGGCGAGCTGGCGCTGGGAAGCGCCGGCTCTGAAGGGAACCGGCTAAGACGAACTGCCTGCCGCGAACTGAACTACGCCAGCGGCGGTAGCTGGCCGGCGCGCACGTATGCCTGTTCGTATAGGAACAGGCCGAGCCACGAGACCAGCGCGCAGAACACCAACGCGAATGGGTTGGCGGCGCCGCCGAGCACTAGCAGCAGGCCAACAAGGGCCGCGAGCGTGGTTGTGCCCATGCCGAAGTAGAAGGCCGACAGCCCAGAGCCCTTCCACGCCTTAACGCCCGGCAGCAGCGCCGCCGCCATCTTGGCGTTGTGGGTCTCGTGCTTGCCGAAGCGCTCGAGCAAGCCGAACAACTGGTGCACGACTGCCAGCACCAAGACGGCGATCGCCAACTTGGTGTCCGGAACAAACGGCAGCATGATCGCACCGCCGACACACAGAGCTTGCACCAGCAGGTGCGGCAACAGCACGCGTGTGTTCTGCCAGAGGTCGCGGCCTTCGCACTGCGCGAACAAGAACGCCGTGTAAGCGGCGGTCAATGAGGCAGTGACCATGTTGGCCCAACGCAGTCCGTCGGCCACGGCATGCATCTCGAAGAATCGCGCGGCGAGGCTCGCCGACGTGATCGCTCCAAACGCCATTAACACGTAGGCACCCTTGACCAGCCAACTCTTCATGTTGGGGCGCAGGATGATCGTCAGGAACAGCTTCGGCCGCTTCAGGTCCATCACCAACAGCACGTTGGTGACAACCAAGAAGAACAGTCCCAGCAGTTCGGGCAGGTAGTTGCGCGCGAAGTCGGAGCCGACGTTCGTCATCGCGAGGAACGGAGCCCAAAGCACGGCGCCGGCGGCGATGCCCTTGGTCAACAGATACGCCGAGACCTTCCAGCCCCAGTGCACCTTGTGGTTGACGTCGAGCACGACGCGCGCGTCGTCGCGTTGCAGCGCCTTGCGGTCCTTTTCGGGCAAGTCCGGCGGCGGTTCGCGGCGATCGCTCCAGATGTAGCTGTCCTCTTCCTTGGCCGTTCCCGGCTCCAGCGAGGCGTCGTGCGCGCCGAGGTAGAACACGTTCGGTCCGGTGCCTTGTTCGGGCCGACGAACCTTGGAGTCGCCGACCTCGGCGAGGATCTTGCTGACCGGACTTTCCGGGTCATGCAGATCGCCACTGATGATCGCCGTCTCAGGACAGACGACCTCGCAGGCCGGCTTCAGATTCTGTTCGACACGGTGCGCGCAGAAGTGGCACTTCTCGGCGCCGCCGGTTTCCTCGTTGAGTGCCAGCGCGTCGTAGGGGCATGCCTGCATGCAGGCCTTGCAGCCGATGCAGACATCCTTGTCTAAATCGACGATGCCATCGGGGCGTTTGTGCAGTGCGGTAACCGGACACACGGTTACGCAGGGTGCGTCCGTGCACTGGTTGCAGCGCAGCACCGCAAAGTGCCGTTTGACCGAGGGGAACTCGCCGACCTCGGTGTACTTCACCCAGGTTCGGAAGTCGCCGAGCGGCACCTCGTTCTCGGACTTACAGGCGACTGTGCACGCGTGGCAGCCGATGCAGCGACGTTGGTCTAGGACGAAACCGTATTGCATGATGCGGGACCGAACGGGCCTGCTAGCCAGGCCTGTCCGTAGACAATGTTCGAACACAGCAAGCCATATCAGCGCAAGCGCTGCTTGCTCCTTTTGGCAAAGCACTTTCGAGTCCACCCTGAAAGATGACTCGCCTGAGGTGAAATTCGCTGGCCTGCTTGCGCCCGGGGCCCGGGTAGTGGAATCTTCTGGTGTCTGCGAACCTCCGTTCGGGGTCTCAGGTTGGTCTGCCCTTATCTGCCGATCAGTCTCAATCCCAAAAGAGAGTCGCGCTTTTGTTAGTTGGCACCAAAGGCCTTCCCCCTTTGACCATTGGTGCGTTGTGAAGCCGAAAGGGTGAAGTGATCGTCAGAACGCGATGGGTAAGAGACTGTATGTAGGCAACCTCTCCTTCCAGACCACGGAAGATGGTTTGAAGGAAGCCTTTGGTATTGACGGCCGTGAAGTGACCGATGTGAAGATCATGCTTGAGCGTGATACGGGCCGCAGTCGCGGCTTCGCATTTGTCGAGATGGCTACGGACGAAGATGCGGCGAGTGCCGTGGACGCGATGAACGGCGCCGAAGTGGACGGACGTCCACTTCGCGTTAACGAAGCACAACCTCGCCAAGACTTTGGCGGTGGTGGTGGTGGTGGCGGCGGCGGCGGCGGCGGCGGCGGCGGTGGCTACCGCGGCGGCGCTGGC
>JBNMND010000466.1:0-3615 GCA_051274975.1 Planctomycetota bacterium
ACCAAAGCCTCGGCCTAGTCGGACATCTCTGGAGTCGATTCGCCTGCGTTTTCGCGGGTCAACCCGGCACGACATTCACACACCTGGTTGATTCTTGTTCTGTGCCCCAGACCCCTACCCGCGGCTCCGCTACCGCCCGTTGCCGCGCAACACCGGGTCTTCGTCGCGCAGCGTGATGACAACGTCTTCATCGAGTGCGTTGACTACACGCCGAGCGGACCACGTCTTGCCTTTGCGCTGGGCGGTCGCGATCAACAGCAGATTGTGTTCGCTAGGCAAACCATAGAACGAGAACGTCGTGCCAACCGACGCGACCAGCGAGCGTTCGCGTGGCCGCAGTTCGTCACTCGGATCGCGCAGGGTGACCACGATCGCCGTACCGTCAGCGCCGTCGGCAAACTTCACCGTGGCGTTCAGCGTCTCCCCGTCGTCAATGACGAGCGGTAGCGGGTCCGAGGGGACCCGTTGCAGCCGCACGTCCTGATTGGCGTAGCGTTCATCGCTGATCTGCAGTGTGCCAGGGCCGACCACTCGGCCAAACCGCGCCACGCCAGTTGCGTCCGTGCGCGCGATCAACGCCGCGGCATCTTGTCGCTCAGGGGTGTAGGAAACCACCAGGTCCGCGATGGGCAGTGACCGTCGGTCGCGCGCAGTCACGGCCAGCAGTTGTCCCGTTGGCGAGCGCAGTTTCAGGCCGTCGGCTGTCGTCGACCAAGGTTGCGCATGCGGAGCATGCCCCGGGGCGAGCAACAACAGCCATGCATCGCCGCTTGGTGCGGCCGGCATATGCAGTTGTCCCGCATCGTTGTTGGCATACGCAACGACACCAAACGAACGGTCCGACTTGCGCAGCAAGCCAACCAGCACGGTTCCTGGGTGGGCCGTGGCCGCGAGTCGGAAGCTGGCTGCACGTTCGCGAAGATCGCTCTTTGGTGGCCACATGCGCGCCTGATGCGTCGGCGGTCCCGGCACGACCCGCGCTGGCGTCACGATGCCGTTGCTCCATGTGATCCACGGCGCTGCGAGCGCCGCGCCACGTAGCGCGACTTCGTTGACTTCGCCGCCAAAGTCTTCGCCAGCGAACTGTTGCAGCGACAGCGATGGCAGCCCCGCTGGGTGCACGTAGGCACCCTTGGCTAGCTGCATGCGTTGCACGGCGCCGACGAACTGTAGTTCTGATCGTTGGCCGGGTTGCAGTTGCAGGCGCTGCCAAATGAGGCCATCGCGGCCACAAGCCCATACTTCGTAGTCGCCGGCCGGCAGCCGCACACGGCTGCCACGCTGTGGTGGCAACGTGATCTTGGATCCATCGGCCAGTGTCGCTCGCGCAATCAGCACGAAGGACTCACTGCCAGTTGCGGTCGTGACCAGCGCCATCGGTTCGAGCGTAATTAGCGGTGCGCGCTTGGCATGCAGTCGCGGCAATAGCGCGCCGAGTCCTGCAGCAGTGGTCACCATGCCGCTGCCAGCCGCCGCCATCGAACCTGCCGGAATCGGAAAGCGGAGCACGCCGCGAGCATCACTGGTCGCCGCGATCTGTTGCGACATCGGGCTGCCGGTCGCGAGCAGCGGGAGGTCGTCGCTTCCTAGTGCGGCAAGCCGCCACGCCGGTTCGGTCAGGAGCCAGCCCTTGGCATCGTGGACCTTGGCGCTGGAAGGATCGCGCACAATCGCAGTGATCGCTGGTTGCCGCGGTTTGGCCGTTGGGCGTTGGCTCTGTAGGTGTGCCGCCGCGACCAGCATGGCGCAGCCCATGGTCGCTACTCGCAGCAGATTGGCGCGTGAGCACAGCATTGTGTGCTCACAACGTAGCACGAGTGAGCCGGTTCAGCCCCGGCGACGGGGTCGCTATCCGAGCGAGTGAATAAGGCCCGTCACGCGGACCCTCTTCGCTATGCGGATCAACAAGGGTGATCCGCGTCGGAGACCCGGTTAGGCCTGGTTGCACCAGCTAGCTATAAGGCCCGTCACGCGGACCCTCTTCGCTATGCGGATCAACAAGGGTGATCCGCGTCGGAGACCCGGTTAGGCCTGGTTGCACCAGCTAGCTATAAGGCCCGTCACGCGGACCCTCTTCGCTATGCGGATCAACCCTTCTTGGACTCGTTGCTCGGCAGTTCCTTGCGGTTCTTCAGGACCTTGTTGATCAGGCCGTATTCGAGGGCCTGACCAGCATCGAGCCAGAAGTCGCGGCGGGACGAGTCGGTGACTTCCTCAACCGTCTTGCCACAGCTTTCCGCGATGATGCGGTTGTAGCGGTCGCGCAGCTTCAGGATCTCGCGCGCGGTGATGTCCAGGTCGGATGCCTGGCCGCGGCCGCCGGTCGACGGCTGGTGGATCATGAAGCGGCTTTCCGGCATGCAGTAGCGTTGGCCATCGTCACCGGCGAGGTGGATCAGGATGCCAGCCGAAGCGGACAGGCCGTTGACCACGGTGCGGACCGGCGGCGCAATGAAGCGCAGCAGGTCGTAGATCGCAAAGCCGGCGTCGGCGCTGCCACCCGGCGAGTTGATGAAGGCGGTGATCGGGGCGTCCGGGTCCTTCGCTTCCATGGCGAAGCTACGCACGGTCACTTCTTTGAGCATCTTGTCGTCGACCGGGCCGCTGATTAGCAGCGTGCGCGACTCGAAGAGCGCCTTCTCGAACGGACTGGAGAGGCCGTCGCCCTTCTTTTCGTTCTTGTCGGAGTCACTGTCTTCATCTTCTAGACGGAGGCGGCGGGGATCGAAGTCGATTGGATTCTGCATCTTGGCGTGCTTTCGCGTAAACGGCGGGCAGCTGGCCCGCTGCTGTTCTTTCGGTGATCGGCGGGCAGGAAGTTGAATCTGAACCGCCGATCGCAGGGGAGGGTGGATAGCGCACCGAACGGTCGAGAGCAACGCCGCAAACTCGGATGCATCGTCTTTGGGCAATCTCGATGGCAACGGGAATTGGGGAACCTACTTGCGCGCCTTGTGATACCGCGCTACGTTTCGCGACCATCTGTGGGAGCTACTGTTTTGGACAGCGCACCCTGGACTCGCCCCTGGCTGTAACGCCGTTTGAGTCCTCGCCAAGCCGGTGAGGCAAGATGGGGCGAACGCGGTTGAAGCCATTCTTGGTGTCCGCGCTGCGTCTACCCGCCATTTTGGTTAACCGCCATTACGGTGAATCCGGACGCACCGTAGTCTCCTGAATCTTCAGCGGCAGAGTCACGTTTCTTTGGGTCTTTGGGTCTTTGGGCCTCTTTGACCTTTGGTCTCGACGACAACCTTGATTCCTAGCACGTGCTCTAAGCACGGGCGAAGAACCTCGTGGGACATGTCGCATCAGGAAGGTCTTGATGCGCGGTCTCCCTTGCAGGTCGAACAGAATTGCTGGTCGACTTCGATAGAGGCGAAACGCAGTTTCCCCAACGTGTTGCGATCGTTCGCATCCAGTTGGCCAACTGGCTGTCGTCTGAAAAGCGTAGCGGTCGCTTTGCGGTATCCATGCAACTTCACAGGGAGCTTCTGCTTCTGGAGGGCTTGGGACTACAGCAAATCGGCCCGGACAGGAGCACGGCAGCAGAGCGCTGCCAGTTGCGACGCACTGCATGAGTATCACGGAGAACGATTTCGGGGGCGGCATTGAAAG
>JBNMND010000467.1:0-3615 GCA_051274975.1 Planctomycetota bacterium
GCAGCGATCCTCGCTGCACCCGCGTTTGCGCAAGTCGATCAGATTCGCGCGGTGCTTTCCGAGGCGGTCAAGGAGGTCAGCAGTGCGCGCATCGAAGCAACGGTGCGCAAGCTTTGCGACTTCGGCACGCGCCATCCGTTGTCGCGAACGGATAGCGACACTGAGGGCACGGGCGCCGCGCGCAAGTGGCTGAAGGCGGCCTACGAAGAGATCGCCAAGACCAGCGGTGGCCGGCTGACCGTCACGTTGCAAACGGCGAAGGTGCCGTGTACGCGTCCTGGCATGCCGCGCGAGATCGAAGTCGTCAACATCATCGCGACGCTGCGCGGCACGAGCGATCCCGATCGCGTCTACGTCGTTGGTGGTCACTACGACTCGCGCAACGGCAAGGGTGAAGATGCCGTCAACCCTGCTCCCGGTGCGGTCGATGATGCGTCGGGCACCGCCGTCGCGATGGAAGCGTGCCGCGTGCTCGCCAAGCGTGAGTTCCCGGCGACGATCGTATTCGTAGCCTACGACGGCGAAGAACAAGGCCTGCTTGGTTCGAAGGCGCACGCCGCGCAGATGGCCGACCAGGACGCCGCGGTCGACGGCATGATTACCTGTGACATCGTTGGCAACACGATGGGAATGGATGGTCGCCGCTACACCGACTTCGTGCGCTGCTTCAGCTACTCGCGCATGGGCAATGACAGTCTCGGTCGCAGTTTGGCGCGCGCCGTGTCTCGCGCCGGTCGTGAATACGTTCCGGACTTCCGGGTCAAGTTGATCTACCGCGGCGACCGTTACGGCCGCGGCGGCGATCACCGTTCGTTCTTCGATCACGGTTACCCGGCGGCGCGCATGACCGAGCCGCGCGAAGACTTCTCGCGCCAGCATCAGAACGTGCGGCCGAAGGACGGCAAGCCCTACGGGGACCTGCCGGACTACGCCGACTTCGGCTACTCGGCCAAGGTCGCGCGCGTGGTCGTGGCGACGTTGGGTGAACTCGCAATGGCGCCGAAGCCGCCGCTAGTTACCGGCGCGCGTCTTGCCCGCGATGCTTACGACACGCAGCTCTATTTTCGGCTGCCCGAGGGCGTGACTCGTTACGAGTTCGTCTGGCGCGAAACAACCGAAGCCGATTGGACCAACGTCGTCTCGATGGATGACGTCACGTTGGGTCAGGGACGCCGTGGCACGACAATGGCGCGGATTCCGGATGTATGTCTCGACGACGTCGTCGTTGGCATGCGTACGATTTCAGCCAGTGGCGCCCGCAGCCGAGTTGCGACCCCGCCGGAGCCTGACCGCTTTGCGCAACGCCCGACGACCAAGAAGAAGTAGGATGCCGAATATGATGGGAGCTGCGTGCCGTCGCGATCTAGTCGCGACTTCGTTGATCGTGCTGCTTGCCGCCGCCTGCAATGGTGGTGGCAGCGACATTGGACCGCGATTGCCGCGGATTCCCGACGCCAGCACCAAGGTGCAGCTGCTCGACGATCAGAATCGTGGTGTTGTGTCTGGACGCGCTAGCGTGGTCGGGACGACGACCCAGGCGCTGACCGGCCGCAACGGGCGCGGCGACTTCTTGGCGGCGCCGCGCGGCGACATGATCATTCGCGCTGACGGCAGTGATGGCGCCGCGACGGCAGGCGATCGCCTCGGCACCTTGCAGGTTGCGATGACGGTTAGTGGCACGGACTTGCCGGCGCCGATTCACCTGCCGGACTTGCCGGACTCGGCATCGGCGTTGTTGAGCGCGGGCGTGGCGTCGCCGAACACGCCGATCACGTCGGTCGGCGGCACGATCGTCACTGTCAGCTCCGGGGTCGTGATTAACACGGGGACAAGTGGGCCGATTACGGTTCGCGTTGGCGATTTGTTGCCCGAGCACCTGCCCGGCAACTTGCCGTTGGCCGGCTCGATGACCAACTTGTTTAGCTGCGGTGTGTTTATCGACCCACCGGATGCGACGTTCTCACCGGGTCTCGATATCGACGTCTCCGATGATCTGTCGCTCGCCACCACCAACGCGACGCTGTATCGGCTCGACCCAGATACTGGCGAGTGGGTGTCGGCTGGCAACGCGAACGCGAGCGGTGGCCGTATCCAGCTCGCCGGCGTGCTGACGCGCGGTGGTCTCTACGCGTTTGGCATTGGCGTGCCCGATCGCACTGTGATCGGCCGCGTAATTGACGTCGATGGCGATCCGGTTCGCGATGTCATGGTGCGTGTCGATCATCGTGTCGGCGCAACCGGTGGCGATGGCTCCTTCTCTATCGACTTCGTGCCCGCGACTCTGGCCGATGGAGTTACGTCGCGGACTGCCGTGATCGAATTGTTCGCTGGCGGCATCTGGCTGCCGGTTGTCGCGTCGTCAACGGTTGCGGTCAGTGCCAGTGTCAGCACCGAGGCGGTCGACGCTGGTGACCTGACGCTCGATACGGTACTGGCGGGTAACATTCGCGTGCAGCAGGTCGTGCGAGCCCGTGCTGACCCGTTCCAGCCCGCTCGCTACGGTTCGCTAGACGGCGATGTCGCGTTGTTCACGACTAGTGATGCCAACGGCCAGGCGATGTTCGAAGACGTGCCAGCCGGTTTCTTTGGCTCCCAAGAAGGTCGCCGTCGCAACGTGCAAGAAGTCTTCTACGGCCAAGCTGTGGGCTTCCTTGAAGGCGGTCGCCGTTGGCTCGACAGCTACCAGTTCTTGTTTGATCAGTCCTGGTTCGTGGGCACTCGCAGCAACCGTGGCTACCTGTGCGATTCGATCGGTGGCGGTCCCATTCGTGACGCTGCGGTGGTCGAAGGCAACCAAGCCAATGTCGGCTTTCTCGCCCTCAGCCGTGAGAACGGCCTCGTGTTCGCCGAGCGCGGCTTCCGCGGCCGGGCAACGGCGACGGTGCGCACGGCGCGTGATGGAAAGAGCATCACGCACGGCTACTCGGTCGACTCGCCGAGCTCCGATCACCTTGAGTTGCCGCTGCGACGCGTGTTGCGCACGCCGCTTGGCGCGTTTGATCGTCACGGCTTGATCGCTGGCGACCTGACCGGCGCGGGCCCAACTGCTCTACATAGCATCCGCACGACCCGCCGCTTCGCACCGCAGGAGTGGTGGGATGAAATTGTCGAAGGCGTGCCGATGCAGTCGTCATTGCCAGTCGATGTCGATCCGGCGACGACGCATCTGCAATACCAAGTCGGGATGGATAGATCCGGTGGCCACCTAGCTGCGATTGAGTTCTTGGCGCCTGCCGGTGAGAACACATTGCAGAAGATGGGCGTGCTCGCTGACTACCAGCCGATCGAGGGCGCACTGACCGCGCGGGACGTGCCGCTCGACTTGGTCGCGGACACACAGTTCTCCTTGCCCGGTGCGACCACGAGCGTCGATCCCGAAGTCGACCTCAACACGCTGGATCTCGCGTTGGGTCTGATCAGGGAGAATGGCAATCTCGTTGACGTTGGCCGTGATCTTGATGGTTCGTACGACATGGTTACATCCGGTGCGATCAGCTTCACGTTGCCGGCGCTTAACGGGGATCTGCTCAACAACCAATGGCTGGCGCTGCTGAGCGGCACCAAGACCACGGCTTCTGTGACGTCTTCGCACGCGTCGCTCGTCGCGATGTCGGG
>JBNMND010000468.1:0-3597 GCA_051274975.1 Planctomycetota bacterium
CGCCTTGGGGGCGGCCGCTGCTGTTCTAGATTGTTGCGGCCACCGAAGTGGCTGCGGGTGGGGCTAGAAGCCCAGCGTGCCTTGGACGCCGTTGGAGCCGAGCAGGTTGGCGCCGTTTTGGAGCGTCAGGCAGATCGACTGGCCGGTCAGAATCGAGCCGGCCAGAGCCACGTTGTTCGGGATCGGGATCGATACCGTGGTGCTGCCGCTGGCGGCGACGCCGGTCAGGCTGCCGAGGATCGTGTTGATCCAGATCGAGCAACCCGGGGCGTTCAGGCCGATGGCGCTGAACGGAAGGCCGGGGCCTTGGGCGTTGCCGAAGAACGTGATCGCTATCGGGGAGGTGGCGTCGATGCTCGACGTGGTCAGGTTCCAGTTGTTGTTGAGCACCGGGCGGTCGCTGGCCAGCGTCAACGGCAGGGTTTCGGTGTCACCAAAGCTCAGCGTGGCGGCGAGGTCGACCGAGAGGTCGTTGCCGCCGGTGTCCGTCATGTTGCCACCCGACGTGAAGCCGGTGAGGTAGCCGTTGCCGACGTTCTGGGTTACGGCATCGTAGACGATCGTGATGTTGCCAGTGGCCAAGTCGAATTGAACTTGGAAGGTCTCACCAGTCGTCAGACTCCAGTTCCAGACGTCGTTCCAGCTGACGATGGCGACGCCACCAACTTCTTCGAAGCTGATCGTGCCACTGCCGGCAGCGTTCGGCTGGAAGTCGTGCCACATCGGGGAGACCATCGGGAGTTGCGAGGCGAGCCAGGTGGTCGCGTTGGGGGTCCAGCCGTTGCCGTTGCCGGTCGCGCCGAGCGTGATCTGGCCGTTGGATGAAATCGTCAGGTCCATGGTCGTGCCACCCGGGATCGGCATGGCGACCGACAGCGCGACGGTCTCTTCAACGTCGTCACCAAGAGCGACAACCGCGGCCGTTGGGGACGGCGGAATGAACACGCCGGGGATCGCATCGAGCGCGGTGTAGCCAGCGCCGTTTCGCAGCAGCGAGATCGTCGAACCGTTGAGGTCAAACAAGCCTACATCCATGAACTCGTACATGTGGCCGGGGTCGCCACCACAACCGCTGCCGTAGGTGGTTGCCGCCGCGCACTGTGAGGCGCCGCCGAGCGGCAGCACCACGAAGCCCGGGCTGACCGGGATCATGTTGAAGCCGTTAGCTGGCAGGTCGAACGTGTTGGCGACCAGGAACTCTTCGAAGGTCGTGTCGTCGGAGGTGATGGGGGCCGCGCTAAAATCGACGCTGGCGGGGATGATTGCGCCGCCGCCCGGGCTGCAGCCGATGACTGCGTTGTCGGCGGGAGCTGCGAACGTGGATTGGTTGGTGACGTTGGCGTCGTAGACGACCTTGATCTCACCGGTGACCGACAGCGTCATTTGGAACGTGATCTGCGGCGCGGGGAAGCCGAAGGCTTCCATGTCCTGCCAGGTGATCGTGTAGCTGACCGCGGTGCCGCCAACGTAAACATCACCGTTTGCGCCGGGCACGGTGTCCGACCAGAACGGAGCGATGACTGGACCGTTGTTGGCGAGGCTGGCCGCGACCGGCGTGTAGACGAACGGTGCCGCCGGGGTCGGCGCAGCTGGCACACCAGCGTTCGACAGGAAGCAAATGCCGTGATCCGAGATCGCGATGTCGGTGTAGGTCGCGCCGGCGAAGGGGAACGCAAAGCCGATTGGCTGCGGAGCCGAGATCGAATCTCCTAAGATGTTGATTGGCGTGCCTACTGGATCGAAGCAGGCTTGTGCCATTGCCGAGGTGGCAAGAAGGCTAACGGCCAGGGTGGATGCGAACTTTGTCATGGATTGCAGCGGCTTGGGGCGAGAGGAATAAACGTGCAGCGTCAAACGCCGACGTTCGGGCATTATGCAACGGTAGCACAGCCGCAAAGACTCGCAGCTTGTCGAGGCGGCCTTGCCGCACTGTCTGTCAATGAATTGTTCGCACTACAGTAAATGCGCCATGCGACCTCCTGCCATCGCACTGGGCAATACAGAGCCAATGCCGAAATGACCTGCTGGCACGGTGCGCAAGAATGAGTGAGCACGCCGATGCCGGCGTGGCCCGATGTTGGCTCGGCTTTGCCGGGTTCTACACGTGCAGCTTTGCGGTGCTGGGCATCTACATGCAGTTTTTGCCTGTGTGGCTGCATGAAGTGCAAGGGTTTGACGCCGACGACATCGCGATCATTCTCGCGGCGCAGACGATCTCGCGCACTGTGGCGGGGCCGTTCTGGTCGTACTGCGTCGACCGCACCGGCAATGCGCGACGTGTTCTGATTTGGCTGTCCGCGGGAGGCGCCGGCGCGTTTGCATTGTTTGCTTGGGCGCCAACGTTGGCGACGGCGTGGTGCGTCGCGTTTGTGTTCGGTTGCCTCTATCCGCCGATGCATCCCATTGCCGATGCGGCTGCAGTGCGGGCTGCGTCCCGGCTCGGGTTCTCGTTTGGTCGGCTGCGCGTGATGGGGTCGGGTTCGTTCCTCGTCATCATCTTGCTCGCTGGCAACTACCTCCAGGACAACGAGACGCGGCACGTGTATGGCATGTTGCTCGTCGCGTTGGCGATGACGGCGTTCGCGGCGTGGTTCGTGCCCCGCGATCGATTGCACGTGCCGCAGCATGTGAGCGAACGCACGCCCTGGTGGCATCTGTTTCGCTCCAAGTCGTTCGTGATTTTGATGATCAGCGCGGCGCTCATCCAGGGCAGCCACGCGACGTTCTATCAGCAGTCGACGGTGTATTGGAACGCGCACGGTATCGATAAGTCGACTGCCGCGATGTTGTGGGGCGAAGGCGTGCTCGCCGAGATCGTATTGTTGTTCTACGCCAAGAACACGCTCGAGAAGCTGCGTCCGACGACGCTGCTGTTGCTCGGCGGTTGTGGCGCGATCGTTCGGTGGATCGTGATCGGATCGACGACCTCATTGCCGTGGTTGTTCGCGATCAACTGGTTGCACGCGTTCAGCTTCGCGGCGACTTACCTAGGTGCCATTCGTGCGGTCGAACGGCGCGTGCCGGCAGAACAGCGGGCGACCGCGCAAGGCGTGCTCGGTGCTGCGCAGGCCGGTGGCGGCATGGTGTTCTGCGGCTTGGTTGGTGGCTTTACCTTCAAGCTCTACCAAGGCCACGCGTTCTACTTCATGGCTGGCTTCGCTGCGATTGGCGTGATGCTGGCGATGTGGTTGCGTCGCGCTCGCTGAGTCGCCGGCTACTTGCCTGCTTCTTTTCTTGGCTTTGGCTTGGCGCTGACCATCGGTCGCGAAGCAATCTCGAGAGCGTCGATCATGTGCCTGCCCGACGCTCCGCGAACGAACACCGAGACCTTGGCCCTGTTCGCGTTCTCTGGTGTCGCTTCATTCTCAAGCACGCCATTGCGTTCGAGTGCCTGACGCATTGTGGAACTCTCCAGCGTTAAGTCGGTGCTCCAGTGCACCGGACCAGGAACGACGCGTGTGATGTTCCTCGCTTCGGACTTGATGCTTCCGTGCACGCTGTCGACCACACCGTGTACCAGCCCATCTGGGGATAACTGGTTGGCTTTGACGGTCAGCTTGTCAGCGATCTTCGCGTCGATGATCAGGTTGTGGCCCC
>JBNMND010000469.1:0-3590 GCA_051274975.1 Planctomycetota bacterium
CGCGTACCATCGGCCAACTCAAGCCACGCACCTTCCGCGCGTACAACCGGCAGCGGCGCGGCTTCGATGCCGTGCTGGGTGTAAGGATGCCAGACGACCCGCGCATCACGTTCTGGCAGATCAGACACGGAGTAACTCCGTCAGGTCATGGCCCTGCAACCAGGCATCCAACGACTTCGTCGACAACGATGGCCAGTGTGGCACTTCGTAGATCTGCGCAATTGAGGTCAACGCGCCCAGCGTTTCACGATTGCTGGGATGCGGCTCCCCCACCAGGAACAATGCGTCCGGTTGCAGCTGGCGGGCACGCATGGCCTCGACAGTGAGCAATGTGTGATTGAGCGTGCCAAGGCCCGAGCGCGCAACGAGCACCACCTGCGCCCCCATCGACGCCAACCAATCCGCCTGCGTCGCTGGTGGTTCGAGTGCGAACGGCACCAGCAAGCCGCCGGCGAACTCAACCAGCAGACGACTATCAGCATGTGCGGCTCGATGCTTCTGCAACGCCGCGTGCAAGTCCTCCAACTGAACCGACGCGCCTTCCGCAGCAGCTGCTGCATGCGGGGACGCGGGCAACTCAAAGTTCACGGCGTTGGGCAATAGATGACACGCCTCGGCGGCGGCGAGCTCGGTCACACTCTGCGTATCATCGTCCGAGCCAGTCTGCACAGGCTTCCAGTAGCGCGCCGGTCCGTTCGCCATCGCCGCCCGCAACAACAACGCGCTGACGACGGTCTTGCCGACGCCGGTGTCGGTGCCCACTACGCAGGTCACCGGAGCGCGACGCGCCACTACGGCTGCCTTCGCGGGTTGCTGGCGCAACTTGCTCGCGACGAGACCCGCCAAGCGATCGACATCCGCAGTCGACTGATTGGCGTGACAGACCACGCGCAGACGGGACGCGCCCGGCGCGACCGTCGGTGGCCGCACTGCCGGCGCGTAGAATCCTTCGCGCTGTAATTCGCTCGCAACCTGCACCGCAAGAGCGGCGTCGCCGACCGGGACCGGCACGATCGCAGCTGCGGGAACGGGCAGATCGAGCGCCGCGGCAAGGCGTGCCGCATTGGCGAACACTGCGGCACGCTCCCGATCGGCTAGTCGGCAGCACTCGACGGCAGCAAGCAAACCACCAGCCAACGCCGGCGGGGAAGCCGTCGTAAACAAGAAGGAACGAGCCTTGTGGATCAGCTGCTCGCGCAACGTCGAGCTGCCGACAACAAACGCGCCGGCAACACCGAGCGCCTTGCCACCCGTCACGACTCGCGCGCACAAGCGATGCCCGTCCGCACCGCCAGCGGCGTGCACTTCGCGCGCCCATGCACCGGCACCAGAAGGACCCAACAAGCCAACTGAGTGCGCTTCATCGATAACCAACCAAGCGTCGTATTCACGACACAGCGCATCGATGGCGAGCAATGGCGCAGCATCGCCCGTCATGCTGAACACGCCTTCGGTGAGCACCAATCGACGACGTGTCGATGATGCGGCCCGCAAAGCACGTTCTAGGCCGGCGAGGTCGAGGTGGTCATGCACGAGGATGCGCGCGCGTGACAACCGCGCGGCGTCAATCAACGAGGCGTGATTGTCGCGGTCCGAGATCACCGCGTCACCGCGACCGACCAGCGCACCGACCAAGCCGATATTGGCCTGGTAGCCCGAAGGGAACAACAGCGCCGCCTCACTGCCGAGCCAAGTGGCGGCGGCCTGCTCACACTGCTCGTGCAGCGGCGAGCCGCCTTTCAGCAAACGCGCTGATCGGCCACCGGCGCCGAACTCACGAACGGCTGCAACCATCGCATCGGCGATCGATGAATCGCGCGCCAAGCCGAGGTAGTCATTGCTGCCGAAGTCGACGCCTTCGATCTGGCCATCAAGCATCGTCGCGCGCTTTAGACCTCGCCGCGCTCGCTCGTCGAGTTCCGTGCGCAACTGCCAATCTAGTGCGTCGTGCACTACGTACAGCTGCTGTCGGTCGCGATGGCGTTGAGGCCAAGCTTCTTCAGCAAGGCAGCATCGCTCGACGGACTCGGGTTCGGTGTCGTCAACAGTTCGTCGCCGACGAACATCGAATTGGCGCCGGCCAAGAAGCACATCGCCTGCGCCGAGTCATCCATCTCGGTGCGTCCCGCGGACAGGCGCACGACGCTCTTCGGCATCAAGATGCGCGCCGCAGCGACCGCGCGAACAAGGTCGGTCCAGTCGACGTTCTCGGCCTTTGCGAACGGCGTGCCTTCGACTTGCACCAGCGTATTGATCGGCACCGACTCGGGCGGCGGGTTGAGGTTCGCCAACTCGCACAGCAGTTCGGCGCGCCCCTTCTGTTGCTCGCCAAGGCCGAGGATACCGCCACAACAGACCTTCATGCCGGCCTGACGAACGTTGTGCAACGTGTCGAGTCGATCGTCGTAGGTGCGCGTCGTGATGACTTCGCTGTAGTGGCTGCGGCCGGTATCGAGGTTGTGGTTGTAGTAGTCGAGGCCAGCTTGCTCGAGCTGCTCGGCCTGCTCCTTGTTGACCATGCCCAACGTCGCACAGGCTTCGAGGCCGAGTTCTTTGACGCCGCGCACCATTGCCAACACCCGATCGAACTCTTCGCCAGACTTAGCCTGACGCCAAGCGGCACCCATGCAGAAACGGTCGGCACCGTTCTCCTTGGCAGCGCGCGCTTCGGTAAGAACGGTATCAACGTCTAGCAACGGCTCGCGCTCGACCGGCGTCTTGTGGTGCGCGCTCTGCGAGCAGTAGCCACAATCCTCCGGGCAACCACCGGTCTTGATCGACAGCAATTGCGAGCATTGCACGCGCCCCGGATCATGGTGCTCGCGGTGCACCGCAGCGGCAGCAAACACTAGATCGAGCAGCGGCATTTCCAGCAACTGCTCGACGTTGGCGAGACTGACGGGGGCTTCCGTAGAAGGCGTGGCGACCTGCATGTGCGATTCCATTTAGTCGACGGATGGTAGCCCCCCGCCGCTTGGAATCACGTCACGCGACTATCACGCGGCACGGGTTTCTACGTCGCCTTCTTCTTAGCCTTGCTTGGGACCTTCTTCTTAGGCTGCACGGCCTTGCTGGCCTTTGCCTTGGCGGGGGTGACTTTCGCCTTCCTTGCGGGCAAGGAAGGCTTGCCACCACGATCCCGGTTGAGGTGGTCCTGCAGCACCAGCGCCACGCTCGCCGTCAGTTTCTTCCCCATCGGGATGTGCAAGAACTCGTTCGGACCGTGCGCATTGCTCTGCGGACCGAGAACCCCCGTGATCATGAACTGCGCCTCGGGGAACTTCTCGCCGAGCATGCCCATGAACGGGATCGAACCGCCTTCGCCCATGTAGACACACGGCTTCTTGAAGAACGTGTTCGACGCGTTGGCGCAGGCCTTCTCCAGCCACGGCGACAGCTCTGGCGCGTTCCAACCGCCACCTGGCTCGTCGGCCGTCACCGTGACCTTGGCACCGTGAATCGGGTTCTTGCTGAGCAGCTTGGTCAGGTATTCCGAGCACATTTCCGGATTGGACGTCGGCGGAATGCGCAACGACAGCTTGAACGTCGTCGACGGACGCAGCACGTTGCCCGCGGTCGCAACCGACGGC
>JBNMND010000470.1:0-3580 GCA_051274975.1 Planctomycetota bacterium
CGGCCGCTAGCAGGGTGTAGGTGGTCCAAGCTGTAGTCCGGACCACCCGAACCCAGTCAGCCGAGCGATGACGTGGCCGTTAGAGTGTCGCCAACGCAGACTGTGGTTCGAACCACTCGCACCTCACTAAGCCGCAATCCCTATCGCCGACTGAATCACTGACATGCGCCAATCCGCATACTGCGGGTTTCGAGGCAATTGCATCGCAATCGGCAAGGCCCCATTGTCGTTGCTTCATGGATCTGTCGTCTCGCCCTGACACGATCCACCGAGCCCGCCGCCTGTACGCGGCTGGGATCGGTGCGTTCGCCATACTCACCAGCATCTTGTTGGTGAGCGGGGATACGGGCGTCCTGCGTGCCCTCGGTGTGCAGCCCATGCAGCAACCTTGGGCAGACGCGCGCACGATCACCGGCGCCGGCGTCGCCATCGAGCAGGGACTCGATCCGATGGTTACCAACCCTGGGGATCCCTGGGGACGAACGCACAACTACCCGCGGATCTGGTTGCTCCTCGCGCACGCCGGCGTTCGTCCCCAGCACACGATCTGGCTGGCAGGCGTGTTCGTGGTCACAGCGATCGCTGGATTTCTGTCACTAGCATCGATGGTTCGCGATCGGCGCACGGCGCTGTTCCTGCTGGTGGCCGTCTTCGCCCCAACCACCTGGCTGGCCGTCGAGCGTGCCAACAGCGACCTGTTCCTGTTTGGCATCTGCGCCGTGGCGGCCACCATCGCTGCCTCTCACCGGATCGTGTCTGGCAGTCTGATCGCGGCCGCCAGCGCCCTCAAGCTGTATCCGATCGCCGGTCTGGCTGCGCTGCTCGGGGACCGCCGCCGAACGACGCTGCTGCTGGTCGGACCAATGCTCTGCCTGTTCTTCGCCTACATCGCATCGATGCCTGGTGACCTCAAGCTCATGCAAGCCGGAACGATGCGGGCGCAGCGCCTGTCCTATGGTATGTCGGCGCTACCCGCGTGGTTCGCCCAGAACACCCCACTGCCCCTGTGGTCGCTGCTCCTGATCGCCGCCCTGCTGATGACGTTGCTGCTGATGCTTTCTGTGCGGTACCGGACGCGCCGCCGCCTCGGCCAGTCGGGATCGAAAACAACGCAGGCCGCCTTCCGCATGGGCGCTGCGATCTACGTCACCAGCTTCGTGGCCGGCGCCAACTTCGACTACCGACTAGTTTTCCTGGTGCTGGCCGTGCCCCAGCTGTGCGCTTGGTCGCGCTGCGAAGCATGGACCCTGAGGCGCGCCGCATGGGTGCAGCTGGGCGTGCTGCTGTTGACGCTCTGGGCCTTCACTTGGCGACACGCACTCGAGAAACTCGGCGTAGCCCAAGCCGTCACGCTGACCGTCGACGAATGGCTGAGCTGGTTCACCTGGGGTGGCCTGTTGTGCTTCTCCGTACTATTACTGCCCGACTGGCTGCTACCGGCCAGGTTCCGCGGCATGCCATTCCTCGACGTCGTGGCCAAGCCACCAGACAACGCCCCCGTGCCGATGGGCGTTGGTGCATGAATCGCAGGGTCGCTCACGCAGGCTGCAGAGATGGGGATTCCCCGCCCCGTAGCCAATCCATTCCGAGCACTAGGTCCCGAGTCCATCTCAATTCCAAGACGAAGTATCGGGTCGGCAATTGGGCTGACTACGACCGATCCCTGGTCGAGCGCGGCAACCTCACGATCTGGTTGTCGCCGGCAGCGATCGCACGATGGAATGCCAAGTCTTCACGGCGTCGCTGAGGGCAGCGCAAATATTCGGATCTGGCCATCGAGACGGCACTGACTTTGCGCCTCCTGTACCAGTTGCCACTGCGCCAAGCCGAGGGCTTCCTGCGTTCGCTGTTCGATCTGCTGGGCCTCGTGCCCGACGTCCCGGATCACACGACGCTCTCGCGGCGGGGCAAGCATCTGAAGGTGTCGCTACGTGTGCCGAAGAAACCTGGTCGCATTGATCTAGTCATCGACAGCAGCGGTCTCGCTATTTTCGGCGAAGGTGAGTGGGCTGCAGTCAAACATGGTGGCAAGGGCGTTCGCAGCTGGCGGAAGCTGCATCTCGGTGTCGACGGCGATGGCGTGATCGCCGGCCAAGTGCTTACCGACGCGAACGTAGATTACGGAAACGTGGGCGTGGATCTTGTGGGTGACGTGCCAGGCAAGGTCCGCACGGTCATCGGCGACGGTGCCTACGATAGTCGTGCGTCATACGACGTAGCCTTGAGTTGGGTCCATGCACCAACGCCCTCCCTAGGCCTCGTTGAAGAACGGGTCCGGGATCGAGGGGTCGCGCAGTTTCGCCGCGGCTCCGGCGCCGGTGAGGGGTAGCCCCTTTGGATCGATGAGGCCTAGTTGGACCAGTAGGTTGGCCTGGTCCCAATGGATGTGCTCATAGGAGACCTTGCCATTGTCGAATCCGACGATCACCACGAACACGACCTCCGCGAACTTTCCCGTTGGCTTGACACCCGGGAGGATGTGATCCATCTCGATGGTGTGTGTAAACGAGATGATGAGTTCGCTAACGAGGCGCTCCGGCGAGTGCGTGCTCGAGACCGTCTCAAACTTCACATCCGGAGGGAAGAACTGGCCGATCAGCCGGTTGGCATAAAACTGCCGCACGCCAGCCTGTCCCTTCCCGCCAATCATCGACGCCACGTTGACGATGTGCGGCTCAGCCGTCATCGTGGCCATGGTGCCGTCCAGATCCCCTGCGAGTTCGGCATCCATGTGCTCGCCGAAGACGGCGTCCAGAGACTCGATCAACAACGGGTCGGTCACTGTGCTAGCAGGAGTAGCCTGCGGTTGGGTCGTGCTGCAGGCGGCGGAGATCCCAAGAGTGCCAGACACTGCCGCTAGGGTCGTGGTCTTGACAAAGTCTCGCCGCTCGATTGGATCGGGCTGGTCTTTCATAGGATGTAGAGTGTGGCGGAGATACGGGGTAAGTGGCGCTGGAAGAGCGATGAGCCTATCTTGACTCTGACGGTGGCGGAAGTCGACGGCGTCCCAAGCAGAAATTGCGCCGAGCCTATTCGGCCGCGAATCGACCAGTTCAATTAGGTCGATGACCAATGAACCATTGACGGTTTCGACTGACCTACACTCCGGCCTCGAGTTGTTTCGATTGGCGCCGGGGCTCGCGAGACCTCAGCTGGTTCTAGACTGCTCGCTGCTGGCGAAGCTCGCGGTGATGTTGCCGCCGCGATGCAAGAGGGCGCTGCCATCGCGTTGCCACATCTCACGGAGTTGATGCGAGGTGGCGCGACTAGCGATTCGCTGAATCAGGCTGCCTGGGCCATCGCGCGCGTTGAGGGTTTGCCCGAGGCGACCTACGAACAGGCTCATGCTGCGCTGCTCGTGGCTGGAGAGCAGATTGATCGATGGGGAGTCAAGTTCCCAACCCAGAGGATGGTGACCGCCAATACGATGGCGTTGGTAGCCCTAAGAACTGAGCGTTGGCGAGAGGCTGTGGTACACGCGCAGCGAGCGATCGAGCTTCGCCTTGAGCATGGCAAGAAGGAGAGCCTGCTCGACTACGCGTTCTTAGCGATGGCGCACCATGCTTGCGGCGATACGAAG
>JBNMND010000471.1:0-3564 GCA_051274975.1 Planctomycetota bacterium
AGGCGCTGCGCAAGCTGACCGCCGTCACCGCCAAGAGCAACACGACCTTGGTCTTCATCAACCAGATCCGCGAGAAGATCGGCGTGATGTTCGGCAGCCCGGAGACCACCACCGGTGGCCGCGCTCTCAAGTTCTACTCGTCGGTGCGCATCGACATCCGCCGTATTGGCCAGATCAAGAACGGCGATATGCCGATTGGTGCTCGCACCAAGGCGACCGTCGTCAAGAACAAGGTGGCGCCGCCGTTCCGCAAGACGGAGTTCGATATCCTGTTCAACGAGGGCATCAACCGCCTCGGCGAATTGCTCGATCTGGGCGTCGAGAATGGCATTGTTCGTCGTTCTGGCACGTGGATGAGCTACGGCGAAACCCGTCTTGGCCAGGGCCGCGAGCGCGCTCGTGAGTTCTTGAAGGAGCACCCCGAGATGGCCAAGGAGATGGAAGAGAAGCTGCTCGATAAGCTGCTCCCGAGCCGTCAGCCCGATGCGGATGGCAAGGAGGCTGCTGAGGCTGCTGCGAAGGCCGCGGCTGAGAATGGCGCTGGTGGTGGTGGAGGCCATTCGGTTCTTCCGGCGAGTGGTTCGGCTTCATCGGGCAAGGCTGCTGCCGCGTCAAGTGGCCCGGTTGGCAACAACAAGATCCCAAGCCGCAAGTTTGGCGGCCGCTAACGCGGCCTGCTGAGTCGCCGTCGCATGGTTGCGTTATTAGGCCAAGTGGTGAGGGCTAGCGCTGTGCCCTGGCCTGCTTGATAAGGGGCGTGCCATTGGCAGTGCCCTTGATGCTGCTGTGTCGTCGCTGGTCAGGTCGCCGCGGGCTGTGTCGTCGCTGGTCAGGTCGCCGCGGGCTGTGTCGCCGTGGCGCAGGCCACGCTCAGGCCGATCCCTGTTGCTGGTGGCCGGTTCCCGGCGGCGTCTTCAGGAATGCGCCGGAGCACAGCGCCGGAGCAATGCGCCGGAGTAATGCGCCCGAGTAGCGCGCTTGAACAACGCACCTGATCTTGCCAAGCACTTGGCTACGCGGGCACGAATTGGCTACAACGTTCGCCCCCGAATTGGGGAATACGAACCATGAAGTCGCTGACTGCCGCCGAGATCCGCACCAAATACCTCGAGTTCTTCACTGGCAAAGGCCACACCGTGATGAGCTCGGACCGTCTGGTGCCCGCGAATGACCCGACCCTGCTGTTTACCGGCGCAGGGATGAACCAGTTCAAGGACATGTTCTTGGGCAAGGGCACCTTGCCTACGAAGCGTGTTACGACGTCGCAGAAGTGTCTGCGCGTGCCCGACCTCGATAACGTTGGTGTGACCCCGCGTCACCACACGTTCTTCGAGATGCTCGGCAACTTCTCGTTCGGTGACTACTTCAAGAAGGAGACCATCACTTGGGTTTGGACCTTCTTCCATGAAGTCTGCGGCATGCCAAAGGATCAGTTGGTTGTCACTGTCTACAAGGACGATGACGAGGCCTTCGACATCTGGACCAAACACATTGGACTGTCTCCGGAGCAAGTGTTCCGATTCGGCGAGAAGGAGAACTTCTGGCCGTCCGAGGCTCCGAGCAAGGGGCCGAACGGCGTTTGTGGACCGTGCTCCGAGATCTACTTTGATCACGATCCAGGTGCGCCGATGCCCGATCGCGAAGGTCTAGAAGATCTGCCCTCAGAGCGCTTCCTCGAGATCGGCAACTGCGTGTTCACGATGTACGATCGCCAGAGCGATGCGTCGTTGAAGCCGCTGCCGCAAAAGAACATCGACGTTGGTCTCGGTCTCGAACGCGTCGTCGCGGTGTTGCAGCGCGCCGAGAACAACTTTGAGACCGACCTGTTCCGTCCCTATCTCGACCACGTTGGCAAGCTGTCTGGCACCAAGTATGGCGTCGACAAGGACAAAGATGTGCGCATGCGTCGCATCGCAGATCACATCCGTGCGATCACGTTCTGCATTGCCGATGGTGCGCTGCCGAGCAATGAAGGCCGTGGCTACGTCGTGCGCAAGATCCTGCGTCGCGCGGCGCGCGATGGCTATGAGCTCGGACTGAAGAAGCCGTTCCTTTGCGATATGGTTGACGTCGTCGGCGCCGTGATGGGGGAGCAATACCCCGAGGTTCGCGAGAACGCCGCGCAGTGCCGTGCCGTCATTCGCGGCGAAGAAGAGAACTTCCTGATTGTTTATAAGCAGGGTATGAGTCGCCTCGACGACTTCTTGGCGACGGCGCTGACCGGTGTCAAGAAGGGCGCGATGCTCGAAGGCAGCGGTGAGTTCGCGTTTCAGCTGCACGACACTTACGGCTTCCCGATCGACATCACCCAGAAGGTCATCGAAGAGCGCGGCTATGGCCTCGATGAAGCTGGCTTTGAAGTGGCGATGAAGCAGCAGCGCGAGCGCGCCCGTGCCCACGCGTCGACGTCGGAGGCGGTGTTCACGGCGAGTGTCGCGGTCAAGTTGCGCGACGCGGGCCATGCTCCAAGTGAGTTCGTTGGCTACACGGATCTGTCGACAACCAGCAAGCTGTGCTCGCTGGTTGGTGATGGCGAGGTGCTGCTTGACCGCGCCGAGGCGGGCCAAAAGGTTCTCATCGTTAGCGTGGCTACGCCGTTCTATGCGCAAGGCGGCGGCCAAGTCGGCGACCACGGTCGCATCGAGACAGCGACAGGCAAGGCCATCGTTCGCAACACAACGGCGCTCGACGGCTTCCACCTGCATCAAGCCGACGTCGAATCGGGTCACCTCGAAAGCGGCCAGGAGGCGCTGCTACAAGTCGAAGATGACGCGCGCCGGGCGACTGAACGCAACCACACGGCTACCCACCTGCTCCACGCAGCACTCAAGAAAGTGCTGGGAGATCACGTCAGTCAGGCCGGTTCGGAGGTCAACCCCGAGCGTCTGCGGTTCGACTATACCCAGCCGGAGAAGCCTGCTGCCGATAAGCTGCGCGAGGCCGAGGAGTTGGTCAACGAGCAGATCCTCAAGGCGATCGACATTGGCTCGCGCGTGCAGAGCCTCGATGACGCTCGCAAGAGTGGCTTCGTCGCGTTGTTTGGCGAGAAATACGGCAGCGAAGTTCGCACCCTGCAGGTGGGCGAGTTCTCCAAGGAGCTGTGTGGTGGCACTCACGTCAGCAACACCGGCAACATTGGCGTCTTCCGCTTGGTGAGTGAAACCGCTGTTGCTGCTGGCACTCGCCGCATCGAAGCAGTGACCGGTCGCGTCGCACTGCGCATGGCGCGGGCCGAACGCGATCACCTGGCGAAGGTTGCGGGCCAACTCAAGGTGCCGGGCGACCAGGTGCCGACCCGCGTGCAGGAGTTGAGCGACGAGCTCAAGAAGACCAGGAAGCAGCTTGAGAAGGCGCTCGCTCCCGACCTCGATGTCGAGCTCGCCAAGCTCGCCGAAAGCGTCGTGACTCACGAGGGCAGCAACTCGATCGTCTACGAACGTCCGGGCCTGCAGACCAAGGATGCCCAAGAGCTGCTGCACCGCGCGCAGCAGAAGTTCCACCCGTTCGCCGGGATCGTCATCAGCAAGGGTGCCGACGCCGTGCTGGTTGTGGTCGCGATCAGCA
>JBNMND010000472.1:0-3557 GCA_051274975.1 Planctomycetota bacterium
AGCGCCGCGGCCCCGCCGATCCAAAACGCGACTCGCAGCAGCCGCAGCCCTTCGTGCGCAACCCGGCCCAAGAACTCAATCTCCGGTTCTCTCGGTGGTACGGGCATCGGTTCATCGGTCATCGCAGAAACCGTAGGCGACGGCCTGCTCCGCAAGAAGGCGGTAACGCGAACGTGCTTGGTTCGCTGCAAACCTGAAAGGCCTCGGCTGGATGGTATTGCCGCCGGTTGTGTTGCTGGTCATCATCCTGCTCTGAGCGGGGTGAGCGGAACGTCGCGGCAAGCAATTGCGGAGCCGCTTGCGCAAGGCATAGTGGAGTGATGCTTTGCGACGTGTCGGGGGACCTTGATTGGATTGGCGCTTTTGCCGCGCCGATCGGCGGGTTGATGGCGGCGAGGGCTTCCTGCGCGAGTTCGTGGAGCGGTTTGACCGCACGTTCTCGCTAGTGCTGGAAGTGCGCGTGAAGTAGCTAGGCGATGTAGCGAGCCGCGGTACCTAGACGACATAGGTGAAGCGCGCGGTCGACCGTGTCGTGCGATTACCCGCGTCGAACGGGAAAGCGAGCGCCCGCCCCGCTATCGTCTCCGGCTCAGATGGCAGAACAACCTCCCTTCCAACGCGTGCTCGTCGCCAATCGCGGTGAGATCGCGGTTCGCGTCATTCGTGGCTTGCGCGAACTCGGCATCGAATCTGTCGCGGTGCACAGCGATGCCGACGCCAAGTGCGCGCACGTGCTCGCAGCCGATCATGTTGTCGCACTCGGCGGCAATACGGCAGCCGAGAGTTACCTCGACATCGACAAGGTGCTGGCGGCTGCGAAGTCGGCTGGTGCCCAAGCGATTCACCCCGGCTATGGCTTCCTGAGCGAGAACAGTGCCTTCGTTCGCGCAGTGCACGCGGCGGGATTGGTGTTCATCGGTCCCAATGCGGATGCGATGGATCGCCTCGGTGGCAAGAAGGCTGCGCGCGAAGAAGCCGTGGCTGCTGGCGTGGCGGTGATCCCTGGCACTGAGCAGGACGATGGCGACGAGAAGCTGATCGAGGTGGCCAAGGAGATCGGTATGCCGGTGATGCTCAAGGCGAGTGCTGGCGGCGGCGGTCGCGGCATGCGTCGCGTCGAGCGCGAAGAGGATCTGGCCGAAGCGCTGGCTGCCGGCCGTCGTGAAGCGCGCGATTCGTTTGGCGACGACCGCATGATCGTCGAGCGCGCGGTGTTCCCTGCTCGGCACATTGAAATCCAGTTCATCGCTGATTCGCACGGCCACGTGGTCTCACTGCACGAGCGCGAGTGCTCGGTGCAACGTCGTCATCAGAAGGTGCTCGAAGAAGCACCGTCGGCAGTGGTCAGTGACGAGTTGCGCCGGCAGATGGGTGACGCAGCGATCTCGTTGGCGAAGCGCGTTGGCTACGACAACGCCGGCACTTGTGAGTTCTTGCTCGACGCCAACGACGAGTTCTATTTCCTCGAAGTGAACACGCGATTGCAGGTGGAGCATCCGGTGACTGAGTTGGTGACTGGGGTCGACCTCGTGCACTTGCAGTTGCAGGTTGCCGCTGGTGGCAAACTCGAAGAGTTGCTGGCGGGCCACGACCTCACGCCGCGCGGCCACTCGATCGAAGCGCGCATCTGCGCCGAGTCGCCGGAACTTGGCTACATCCCTGCGGCGGGTTTGCTCGAGTTAGTGCGCGAAGCACACGGCCCCGGCATTCGCGTCGATAGCGGCGTCTACACCGGCTGGGAGGTGCCGCCGTTCTACGACTCGATGCTCGCCAAGTTGATTGTCTGGGCGCCGGACCGCGCCACGGCATGCGAACGGTTGAGTCAGGCTCTTGCAGACACGGCGTATCTTGGCATTCCGACCAACGTCGACTTCCTGCGCCGCATCGTCGACGACGAAGCGTTCCGCACGGCAGCGATTAGCACCGACATGTTGTCGCAGCGGCCGGAGTTGGCTGCTGGTCAACCTGATGAACCGGATGATCACACGCTTGCCGCCGCGGTGTTGTGCCAAGCGTTGGCGCGGCAGTCCGGTGGTGGTGGCAGTGGTGCGACCGCCAGTGGCTCGACCCAAGGTTCGACCGCGGTGTGGCAGAACCTGAACGGCTTCCGACTCTTTGAGGTGACCCGATGAAGCTCTCACGTGAGTTCGTTCGCGATGGCGAGACCGTCGCCGTGCATGTCGAGAGCCTCGAGGGCGATCGCTTCCGGGTCCGCGTCGGTGATAACAGCTACGAATACGATGCCCGCGCGCTCGCCGATGGCGGGGTGCGCATCCAGCAGCTTGGCGACGGTCGCAAGGGCTCGGTTGCTTATGGCGCGGGTTCAAAGCAGAGCTACATGCTGCGTGTCGATGGCAAGACGCACACGCTCGAAGCCCCGGCTGCGCGGCGCAATGGCGGCGGCGGTGGTGAATCAGATGGCACGGTTCGCGCGCCAATGACCGGCACCGTGCTCGAAGTCATGTGTCAGGCTGGCGACGTTGTCGAAGCTGACCAAACGTTGGTTGTCGTGTCGGCCATGAAGATGGAGCACAAGTTGTCCGCTGGTGTAGCTGGCACGGTGCAATCGGTCGCAACCGAGAGCGGTGCGACCGTTGACCAAGGTGCGGAGCTTGTGGTTGTTGTTCCTGTGGAAACTAAGGAGACATAGAGCTGTGGCAGATCCTCGTTACCCGATCGGGCAAGTGAGCCCAAAAGGCGCGCTGACTACGGATGAGCGTCAGCAGGCGTTCTCGGCGATGGCAGCGTTGCCGAATCAGCTCTACGACGCGGTGCGTGGACTCAGCGAAACCCAGCTCGATACGCCGTATCGCGCCGGCGGTTGGAACCTGCGGCAAGTCGTGCATCACCTCGCCGACAGCCACATCAATGCGTATGGCCGGCACAAGTTGACGATCAGCGAGAACATGCCGACGTTACAGGCGTACGACGAAGGCATGTGGGCCAACATGGTCGACGCCAATGCGCCGATTGGTAGTTCGCTACTCATCCTGCAAGGCATCCACACGCGGCTCGTCGACAGCTTGCGTTCGCAACCGGAACGCGTGTTCAAGCGGCGTGCGATGCATAGCGAAGGCGGCGAGATGACTCTCGATGACCTGGTCACGATGTATGCGTGGCACGGGGCCCATCATGTGGCCCACATCACCACGTTGCGCGCGCAGAAGGGATGGTAGACGGACCATTGGTAGAGCAGTCGTCGGTAGAGCAGCCGTTCGTAGGACTGGCCAAGGGCTTGTCGGCTATCACTTCGGTGTTGCCACGGCCAAAGGCCTTGTTGGCGCGGCGGTTGTTGGGACAAGCTCGCATCGGCTGCGGTGAGTTCGCGCCCGAGCCGGTGGCCAACGAGTTTCATCGCATGGGGCTGACGTTGTCGCCCGTCGAGTTGGGCCTGCTTGAGCAGTGGCTCAAAAAGGGGCTTCACACGCACGTGTGCGAGGAGACCCGTTCGAGTGATGGCACAGTCAAACTTCTGCTGCAACTTGAAGACGGTAAGAAGGTCGAGACTGTCGCGATGCCGGTCGGCGCATGTTGCGTGTCGAGCCAGGTTGGCTGCG
>JBNMND010000473.1:0-3550 GCA_051274975.1 Planctomycetota bacterium
TTCCTGCCACTCCGCTTGGGCCCGATCAACATCGACGTCAAACGCCGCCTGACGTTTGGCATCGCGGTAAGCGGAGCCCATCAACACCGCGCCAAACAGCACGCAGGACACCGCGCCGAACCACAAAAGGTCCATGCCCCACAACAGATACACCGCAGCCAAGCCGCCCACCAACATGACGGCCCCAGCCCTCCCCCGGGCGCGCGGCGACATCGCAAACAGTTGCTCCTCGAGGATGATCTCCGGCATGCCAGCATGCTAATCGCTTGCGTAATGTACCCGGTACAAACCACCACACGATGCGGTCAAGTAGACGCGGACTGGTGGTTTGTACCGGGTACATCACGCAAATCGGTTAGTGGAGCGCGTTGACGGGGAGCACGATGCCGCACTCGAGGGCGATCCAACGGCGAGCTTTGGCGGATGTGTAGCCGTGCTCCATTAGGAAGCGCTCGATGCCGCGCTTGTCGTCGGCGGCTTGCTCAATCTCGAGCTTCAGGAGGTCCAATTCCTCTCGGGCACGGGCGAGTTCGCGCTCGACGGTGCGCTGCTCTTTGAGCTGGCTCATGCCCTGGATCGTCACAGGTGCACCTAGGAAGCACCCGATCGCGAGCAGTAGCCAGCCTCCGCTTAGGACGAAAGCGACGACGCCGATGATCAAGATCACCGGCCCGGCAAAGGCCTTGACGCGTGGCGACAGTGCCGTGAGCTGCTCCGTCATGCTGGGCATGCGGGAACTCGGCATGCGAGTCGCCACGTCGCGCTACTCCTCGAGAACTTTGGCGCGCAGGTATTCGCGATTCATGTCGGCGATGACACGTACCGAGATTTCCTTCGGGCAAACGGCTTCGCACTCGTTCTGGTTGGTGCAGTTGCCGAAGCCTTCTTCGTCCATCGCACTAACCAAGTTGCGGGCGCGGCTGTCGCGCTCGACTTGGCCTTGCGGCAGGTGCTTGAAGTGCGACACCTTGGCGCCAACGAACAGCATCGCCGACGCGTTCTTGCAAGCTGCAACGCACGCACCACAGCCGATGCAAGTTGCCGCGTCGAACGCCCTGTCAGCGTCGTGCTTCGGAATCGGAATCGCGTTAGCGTCCTGCGGAGCGCCGGTGTTGACCGAGATGAACGCGCCGCTTTGCACGATGCGATCAAACGAGCCGCGGTCGACGATCAGATCCTTCGTGACCGGGAACGCCTTCGCGCGCATCGGTTCGATAAAGATCTCAGCGCCGTCCTTGAAGCTGCGCATGTGCAGCTGGCAGGTCGTGGTGCCGCGTTCGGGACCGTGCGGCACACCATCGATGACGACGCCGCAGGCACCACAGACGCCTTCACGGCAATCGTGGTCGAACGCAACCGGCTCTTCGCCCTTGGTGATCAACTGCTCATTGAGCACGTCGAGCATCTCAAGGAACGACATGTCAGGCGACGCGTCGTTCAGCTCGTAGCGAACCATCTTACCGTCTTGCTTGAAGTCGGAGTTGGTGCTCGCCTTGGCCTGACGCCAGATGTGGAGGATGACCTTCATTTGTAGCTCCGCACGGCGAGCGCCACGTTGTCGAACTTCAGCTCTTCTTGATGACGAACGGCGTCTTTGACCTCGCCCTTGTGTTCCCAAACAGCAGCATGCGCGAAGTTATCGTCGTCGCGCTGCGCCTCACCCGCGTCTTGCCATTCCTCGCGGAAGTGGCCGCCGCACGACTCACGCCGTTCGAGTGCATCGCGACACATCAGCTCACCGAACTCCAGGAAGTCGGCAACACGGCCGGCCTTCTCGAGCGATTGGTTGAGCGACTGGCCACTGCCAAGCACCTTAACGTCCTTCCAGAACTCCTCGCGCAAGGCGGGGATCTCCCTGAGGGCCTCCTTGAGACCAGCGTCGGTGCGAGCCATGCCGCAGCGGTCCCACATGATCTTGCCGAGTTCCTTGTGGAAGTGATCGACGGTGCGCTTGCCACCAATCGACAGCAGCTTGTTGACGCGGTCGTTGACGCCGGCCTCCGCTTGCTTGAACGCTTCATGGTCCGTCGTAATGGCCCCCGCCTTCTCGCCAGCTAAGTAGCCGCCAACCGTGTAAGGCGCGACGAAGTAGCCGTCGGCCAGTCCCTGCATCAATGCCGAAGCACCGAGACGGTTGGCGCCGTGGTCACTGAAGTTGGCTTCGCCCAGTGCGAACATGCCTGGGATCGAGCTCTGCAGGTTGTAGTCCACCCACAGGCCACCCATCGTGTAGTGCACGGCGGGGTAGATGCGCATCGGCTGCTTGTAGGGGTTCTCAGCCGTGATCTTGGCATACATGTGGAACAGGTTGCCGTAGCGCGCCTTGATCGCCGGCTCGCCGAGACGCGCGATCGAATCCCGGAAGTCGAGGTAGACGCCAAGGCCTGTTTCACCAATGCCAAGCCCCTTATCGCAGGCTTCCTTGGCGGCGCGCGACGCGATGTCACGCGGGGCCAGGTTGCCGAAGCTCGGGTATTTGCGCTCCAAGAAGTAGTCGCGCTCGTCGTCCGGAATCTCGTGCGCCAGTCGCTTGTCGCCCTTCTTAATCGGAGTCCAAACGCGACCGTCGTTGCGCAGTGACTCACTCATCAACGTCAGTTTCGACTGGTGCTCACCGCTAACCGGAATGCACGTCGGATGGATCTGCGTGTAGCACGGGTTGGCAAAGCCGGCGCCCTTCTTGTGCGCACGCCATGCGGCCGTGACGTTGCAGCCCTTGGCGTTGGTGCTCAGGTAGAACACGTTGCCGTAGCCGCCGGTCGCAAGCACGACGCAATCGCCGGCGTGCGAACGCACTTCGCCGGTGACCATGTCGCGCACGATGATGCCCTTGGCATGACCGTCGACCTTGACCACATCGAGCATCTCGGTGCGATTGTACATCTTGACCGTGCCGAGGCCGATCTGACGCGACAGCGAGGCATACGCGCCGAGCAACAACTGCTGGCCGGTTTGGCCGCGCGCGTAGAACGTGCGACTAACCTGCGCGCCACCGAAGCTGCGGTTGTCGAGCAAGCCCGAGTAATCACGCGCGAACGGCACGCCTTGCGCGACCGCCTGGTCGATGATGTTGACGCTGCACTGCGCCAATCGGTAGACGTTGGCTTCGCGGGCGCGGAAGTCGCCGCCCTTGACCGTGTCGTAGAACAGGCGCCAGACCGAGTCGCCATCGTTGCGGTAGTTCTTGGCGGCGTTGATGCCCCCCTGAGCTGCAATCGAGTGCGCGCGGCGCGGACTGTCTTGGTAGCAGAAGCACTCGACTTGGTAGCCGAGTTCTGCCAACGACGAAGCCGCCGCGGCACCTGCTAGGCCACTACCAACGACCAGCACCTTGTATTTGCGCTTGTTGGCCGGGTTGACCAGCTTGAGATCGAACTTGCGGCTATCCCACTTGTCTTGGATCGGGCCGTCCGGAATGCGTGAATCGAGGTTCATTGTGCTCCCCCTACAAGGCCAAACATGACCGACAGCGAAAGGAACGCGTTGCCGCCGGCAATCGCCAGCGCCACCAAGAACGACACGGTCTTGATCATCGGAGTGTAGCGAGCGT
>JBNMND010000474.1:0-3543 GCA_051274975.1 Planctomycetota bacterium
GGCAACTGAGTCTTAGCAACCGGGCATATTAAGCAAGTTGCAATATGCCGGCGCGCAGACGCGCCGGTGGCTAGGCGAACGCTGCGGCGGCCAGGCGGTCGCGCAGACTGTCGTTGCCACCGTCGAGGACTTCGAGGGTCTTGCCGTCGCGGTAATGACGTTCGACGTGGTATTCGACCGTGTAGCCGAAGCCGCCGTGGATCTGAATCGACTCGTCGGATGCGAGCACCATCGCGTCGACGGCGGCGATGCGGGCTTGCATCGCAGTATCCTTGGCGCATTCGCCGAGGTCGGCGACGCGCGCGGCGTGCCAGGTCAGCTGGCGAGCGGCGGCGACGGCGCGACCGCATTCGACGAGCTTGCGTTGCACGGCTTGTTGCACCAGCAACGGCTTGCCGAAAGCTATGCGTTCGCCGGCGTGCTTCTTGGCAGCTTCGATCGAACCGATGGCGCCACCGACGGACGTCGCGGCGACCCCCAACCAGGCAGCTAGCTCGGCACGGTCGATCGCGGTCGATGCGTCATCGCCGGATGCGAGCACGGTCGCAGCGACACCTTCGCAAGCAACAGCGCCACAGGCGGCGCTGTTCAGGCCGAGGCCACGCAGCGCACAGCGCTCGAACGCGCCGGCTGCCAGCGAGACAAGCACCGTCGCGTCACCATCGGTGGCGGCAACGATCATCAGGTCCGCTTCCATCGCGGCCGGCACCATCAAGGCATTGCCGGTCAGCTTGCCATCGGCAACGGTAAAGCCGTGTTCGCGGCCCAAGAACGTCACCAACTTCTCGCCGGCGGCGACTTCATCAAGCAGGTCACTGCCAGTGTTCTCCAGCGCGAGTGCCGCCTGCATCTGGCCGATCCACAGCCGTGCCAGCGAACTGCTCTGCTCGCCGATCGACTCGAGTGCCGCGACGAATGGCAACAGGCCCATGCCGGCGCCGCCCTTCTCTTCGCTAATCGACAATGCGTAGACACCGAGTTCGGACAACGCATCGAACCACTCGCGGGCAAAGCCCCGGTGTTCGTCGAGTTCTTGCACCTTGGGAGTCACAGCATCGGCCACCAGCTTGCGCACGGTGTCGACGACCATCTCTTGGTCTTCAGTCAGTTGCAGATTGTGCATGATCAAATTCGTGTGCCAGCGGCAGCCCTAACGGCCACCCTGCCAGAAGTAGAGGAAGCGGGGACCGGTCGACGAGGTCAGCAGACTCTCGACCGATGAGGCGGGCGCATTCGCAGCGCGCATGCCAAACAAAAGGTCGGTGAGGCCAGCGCGTCGACGTTGTTCGACGACCGCGACATCGTGACCGAGGCGATTCTTGAACCAGTCCAGCGCCGATTCGTAGTCACCGATCTCATCAACCAGCCCAAGCTCAAGGGACTGCTTGGCGGTGTAGATGCCACCATTGGCAACGAGTTCCACGGCTTCGCGATCCATGCCGCGCCCTTCCATGACGACGGACACGAACTGGTCGTAGAGTTCGTCAACAATGCTCGTCAGCATGGTGCGTTCGCCATCGCTCAACGCACGCGTCGGCGACAGCATGTCCTTAAACGGCGTGCGCGCGGATTTGATCGCGACCTGTTCGACACCGTAGTCCTTCGCCAACTTGGCGAAGTTCCACGCGCTCATGATCACGCCAATGCTGCCACTGATCGACGTGCGTCGCGAGATGATGTGCTCGGCGGCAACCGCGATGTAGTAGCCACCGGACGCAGCCATGTCGCCATACAGCGCCATGACCGGCATTTGCGGGTGGTTGTCGCGAAACCGCTTCAGCATCGTATAGATGCGATCCGAATCGGTGACGCCGCCACCGGGTGAGTCGATGTAGAGCAGCAGCCCTTCGACCTCTTGGTTCTGGGCGTAACGCAGCGCGCGCGCGACTTGCGTCACGGTGCCTCCAGCTGCACCGAGCAGTGGGCTGGCACCTTCGGCAATCGCACCGCGGATCGCGATCTGCAGCACCTTGTGCTCGCTATCGCGGTCGCCGACAACGTGCACTTCGTCGTAGTTGCCAGCGCCTTCCATGCCTGCACCAGCGAGCGAACCAACGCTCAGCAACAACAACAGCACGTTGAGGCCCGCCGAGACGAGCAGCAAGATGCCGAGGAAGATCGCGATGAAGAACGCAATGCCGCGCGACTCACGCGGTGCCGCGGCACCCGGAGGCGCCGGCCACTGCGCTTGCTGCGGTGGCACGCCGGGCGGCGGGGTGGCGGTTGGAGGGCCTGGGGGAACGGAACTCATGCGAGTAGGCCGCGCGCGATGACGAGGCGTTGGATGTCGGTGGCGCCTTCGTAAATCTCAGTGATGCGTGCGTCGCGCAACAAGCGCTCGGCAGGGTTGGTGCCCGTCGCGCCGGCGAGGCCGAGCAACGACACCGCCGCGCGAGCGGCTCGGTTGGCGAGTCGCGATGCGCACGACTTGGCCATCGCCGCCTCGGTGCTGCAACGAATGCCGCGGTCACGCAGCGTCGCTGCGCGCCAAGTCAGGAACCGGTAACCATCAAGCTCGGAGGCGAGGTCGGCGAACTCCCATTGGTCTGGCTGCGACGCGCTCGGGCGACCGCGCGCGTCCTTCTGGCTTGCGAGATGCTCCGCCATCAAGTCGATCGCGGCGCGAGCAATGCCGAGCGCCTGCGAAGCGATGCCGAGGCGACCACCATCGAGTGTGTCGAGCGCGATGGTGAAACCGTTGCCTTCCTGATCGAGCAGGCAATCGGCCGGCACCTTGACGTTGTCGAGCACGATCTCGGTCGTCGGCGAGCCGCGCAGACCGAGCTTACGCTCTTTCTTACCAACGCTGACGCCGTCCCAACTGCCTTCGACAACGAACGCCGAGATGCCCTTGACGCGGTCCTCACTGGTGCGCGCGAAGACAACGAACAGCTCCGCTTCGCTACCGGTCGTGATCCACAGCTTGGCACCGTTCATGATGTAGTGGTCGCCTTGCTTCTCGGCCGTGCAACGCAGCGCCGCTGCGTCCGAACCGGAGAAGGCTTCACTAAGGCAGTAGGCGCCGAGCCACTCGCCGGTGACGAGCTTCGGGAACCAACGCGCCTTCTGCTCCGGGCTGCACCACTTGCCGAGCAACGAGTTGACCAGCGAGTTGTGCACGCTGATGGTCACGCCCGTCGACACGCAAGCCGCGTTGATCTCTTCGAGCATCACGCAGCTCGCGAGGTTGCCCATCGCCGAACCGCCGTATTCCTCGTCGACCGTCGTGCGCAGCAAGCCAAGCTTGCCAGCAGCCTCGACGGCCTCGCGCGGGAACTTGGTCTCGGCGTCGTAAACGGCGGCATCACCAAGGTGCTCCTTGGCGTAGTTGCGCACCTTCTGCTGGAACTCCAGCAGTTTAGGCGACAACTGGAAATCTGCTACTTGCACCTCGGAGATTGTCATCGTGCTCGTATTCCCTACTTGCTGTAGTCGTAGAAGCCGTGGCCGGTCTTGCGACCGAGGTGGCCAGCGGCAACCAGGCGGCGCATCAACGGGCATGCCCGATACTTGTCATCACCGAGCCCGTCCTTGAGCACGTCG
>JBNMND010000475.1:0-3535 GCA_051274975.1 Planctomycetota bacterium
GAAATTAGCCATCTTCTCCGCGGCCCTCAACGCCGCTCACTGCGTTGGGTTGTCCTCGACGTATCCATGAATAGGCCTGCGGCAACCCGCCTTGTGAGCGACGTCGATGACTCGCGCACAAGACGGCCATTGTCTGCATCACACCACTAGTTATCGGGATAGCCGTGAAGCCATCGAGCTGGCCCATTGCCACAGTTGCGCACCGTATGGCGTGTGCCAGCCGAGATCGCTAATTCGTCGCCGGCATTCATGCGAATGGTGCGGCCGTCGAGTTCGATTTGGCAGGTGCCCTCGAGCAGGAAAACCAGCTCGTCGACGTCGTGTTCGAAGTTCTGCCAAACCTGATTGGGTGGATCGATCCACAGTTCACATGTGAACCCGCGGTTCGCCCATTCGGCTTGTACTACTTCCAAGTGGATCTTGGTTGAGTGCATCGTGAAGCCTCCCGAACGGTTGACGCGTGGTGGTGAAGAGGTTGCCGCCAGCTGCGGTTGACCGCGGCTAACTATACCCTGTTCCGCATGGGAAGAGGGGCTTTGCGCAAGTGAGCGCGGACGTGGTGGTGAATTCTGCAGGGGACCGGTCTCAGTCTCGGTAGGGGTCTACCGGCAGTGGTGTTGCCGGCGATGGGGTCTACGCCCGCTTGCTCCGCTGGTAACGCCTCTACGCTTCAGGTTGGGCGTTCTTCCTTCCTCTAACCGGCGACCCTAAGTAGTTGGCTTGAAGGGATTCCCGGGCCCCACTAACGCTGATCGGCTGGGCGCGGACGGGCAAATCGTCCTTGGTTCTGGTGCCTGCCAGCAGCGTCGCCTGCGAGCGTCGCGGCGAGGTCTGTCCGAAACTAGGGGCCGTACAAGAGGCCGAGGTTGGACAAGCCAACCTCGACAAAAATCATGAGTGGGGCATGGGGCACCACCCATAATAGTTTCCGTCCTTCAGAACCCGCGCGAGCGCGAGACGTGCTGGTCAGCTCGCTGACCGGCCAGCAGCACCAAGAGCTTGCGCTCTGGAACAGACCCCTCTGATTCGCGATGCCGTCTCGGCGTCCGAGATGCTCACACAGGATCTAAAGGACGGGAAAGAACTCCATCGGGAGGCATGGTCCCAACGGAACACACATAGGACGCCTGCCGCACCGTCCAGGGTTCCGTTGGGCTCTCGGAAAAGCGCAGTTCTATGCGAGTGTCCGGATGAGCGATCCTGCTCGTGCACGTGCGGTTACGGCGGGTTGCTGCGGCGCGCGGGTTACCGCGATGAGACAAGCTGCGGGCGCTCTCCTGGCCTGCTCGCCGCGGTGTTTGCCGCGGTGTTTGCCGCGGTGTTTGCCGCGGTGTTACGGGAGCTGCAGCGGCGTTTGGTCGCCGGTCTTCGCGAGCTCTTGGATGTGCTTGTGCACCTGCATCGCGCGCTTCACGCACTGGTCGCTGTTGTGGTACTCGTAGCGGCCAAAGCGACCGAACGTCAGGTAGCCGCTCTCGTCGAACCACTTGCGAACGCGGGCGACGCGAGCTGCGAACTCGAGGTCTTGGTCGATGTAGGCGAACTCGTTGTTGCACGCTTCGAGCAGCACGATCTGTTCTTCGCGCAGGATGCCGGCGTTGGCCAGGCCCTTCGCGACGCTCTGCAACCATTCCTTATCATCGCTTTGGTGTTGGCCACGGTGGGTGACTTCGGCGAGGAAGCAGCCGTGGCCTTCGGGCGCGTTGAACTTCGAGTAGTTGCTGTAGTAGGTGACGCGGTTGGTCGGACCCTGCTCCTTGAACGGCAGGTAGATCCAACTGAGGTCGGGCAGCGGCTCGTCGATCTTGACGCCGAGCATGACGTTGACCAATGAGATCGGCACCAGCGCTTGGATGTCTTTGCGAATCTCTTGGGGGATGTCTTGGATGACGCCCTCGATCTGCGGCAGCGGCACGGTGTTGACGACCAAGTCGTAAGCCTCGCCGTTGACCTTGAAGCCTTCCTTGGTCTTCTCGACGCGTTGCACGTCGACGTTGCACTGCAGGTCGAAGCCGCCGTCTTGCACGGTGCCCTTGACCATGGCTTCGAAGCCGCCGTGCAGCGGGAACCAGAACACCGATTGGTGGGTGTAGCCGTCGGTGTCGACGCCGATCGACGAACGCAGGATGTCTTCAATCGGCGCTTCGGGCACCCGGCCGGCGACCCAGTCGCTGGCCATTGTTTGCAGGTCACGTTCCCAGATCTTCTCGTTGTAAGGGACCATGAAGTGCTTCGCGAAGCCTTCGCCCATGCGCCAATCGATCCAGTCACCGAAGTTCTCGGGGCACGGCTTGCCCATGCGGCGGCCCACGTAGGACTCGATGTAGCCCTTCATGCACTCGACATTCGCTTCCTTGGGCAGGTGGCCGACGCCGTTTTCGAACGGGTAAGGGACCCAGCGGTCGTGCCAGCGGATCCGCGTTTTGCGATCGACGCGTTGCGTGCCGGCTTCGCCGCCGCAGCGGTCGAGTTGCCACTGGAGCACTTCCTTGTCCTTGGAGAACAGGATGTGGCCGCCGGCTTCGTCGAACGTGAACTCGCCGTACTTGCGACTTTTGCACAAGCCGCCGGGCCGTTCGGTCTTTTCGAGCACGGTTACGTTGTGCCCATCGGCCGCAAGCATGCGGGCCAGGGCGCAACCGGAGATTCCACCACCTAGGATGGCGATCTTCACGACAGGGACTCCATTCTCGATTGAGGCATGCGGGGAAGAATGCTACCCACACGCGGCGTTGGGGGACGAGTCCAAAGCGAACGAGACTTCGGCGCTGCCTTGCTCGATAGTGTCGCGCCCTTGACGACGCCGGAATCCCCAAGTCCCGATTCGAAGCAAACCGCCAACTCGCGTGAGCGCATGGCGGTTTGGGCGCTCGCGATGTCGGCGTTCGTGCTCAACCTGAACTCCAATGTGATGGGCGCGCTGTTACCGTTCATCAAGAGCGAGTTCGCCTTCGCCGACGACGGCGCCTTTTGGCTGCTGGCGGCCGCGGGCATCGGGTCAGCTGTGGGGGCGTTCTTCGTCCCCGATGTTTCGCGCCGCTTTGGCCGCCGGTCGGTCTTGGTTGCCAGCCTGTCGTTGTTCGTCGTCGCAAGCCTGCTGCACATGGTTGTGACGGCCTACTGGCCACTGCTCGGCTTGCGTGTGCTGGCCGGCCTGGCCACTGGGTTGGCCTACGCGACAGCGTCGGCCGCCGCGGCGGAGATTGCGCCGTACGAACGGCGGGGCGCCGTCATGGGGCGCTTCAACGCCGTCATGTTCCTGGCGATCCCGTTGGGTCTGCCGCTCGCGGTCTTGTTGGCGACGACGGGCTACTGGTCCATCACGTTCGCTGTGCAGGCGGCGGTTGGCGCGATTGCGATCGTGCTGTCACTGCGATGCGTGCCGGCGTTGCCTGCGAGCCCGGGCGGCCGTCGTTGGCCGTTGCTGAAGAACCCAGCCGTCGTTGCGGTGTTGTTGTCGACGATGTTGCACGTCGGCTCGTTCTTCACGGTCGTGCAGATGGCGACATCATGGCTCGACGAATCAGGCATGGTG
>JBNMND010000476.1:0-3507 GCA_051274975.1 Planctomycetota bacterium
TGCGCTTGGCACGATCCGCATGCTGGTCGAACGCGAACTGCCGTTGCAACTGGATCAACTGATCGATGTCGCAGTGAAGGTGTTCGGCGACAAGATCGAAGATCCTGGTGCCAAGCTGCAGGGCTTCTTCTTTGATCGTCTCGCGACGTCGTTGAAGGACCAGGGTTACACGCCGCAGGAAATCGAATCAGTGGTCAGCTTGCGACCACAACGGTTGGCTGACGTACATGCGCGGCTGACGGCTGTTCGAGCGTTCTCGAAGTTGCCGGAGGCGGAGTCGCTCGCGGCGGCCAACAAGCGCATCGGCAACATCCTGAAGAAGAGCGAAGACACGGCTGGCGGCAGTATCGATACGGCTCTGCTGCAAGACGACCAGGAAAAGGCCCTGCACAGCGAACTGACCAAAGTCGCGGCGAGTGCTGGGCCGGACTTCGAGTCGGGCAACTACGAAGCGGCGCTGGCTGCTTGTGCGGCGTTGAAGGGACCGGTCGATGCGTTCTTCGACAAGGTCATGGTCAACGCCGAGGATCCTGCTCTGCGCGCCAATCGCTACGCGTTGCTAGGCGAGCTGCACACGTTGATGAACCGCATCGCGGACCTGTCCAAGCTCGCGAGTTAAGCCGCGGCACTATTGCCCCAGGGATTGCCCCAGGGATTGCCCCAGGGTGATGCGGTCGGGTCGATATCACACAGTTCTAGAAGACACTGTAGGCCCGCCACCACCTACTCTGTGGCGGTGACCACCGCCCCTCAACGCCACCCCACTCTCGCAGCCGCGCTGCTGCTAGCAATCACTAGCTGCAGCACGCCGTCAAGGGATCCGATTCCCGAGCACGAGACCCTGACGATCAATTCGACTGCGGTCGGGGAAGAGCGGCGCATCTCGGTCTACACGCCAAAGGGCTACGACCAAGATTCGACCAAGCGCTTCCCAGTGCTCTACATGCCCGATGGTGGCATCGGCGAGGACTTCCCGCACATCGTTGCGACGATCGAGGCGATGATTGAGGTGCGAACGATTCCGCCAATGTTGGTCGTCGGGATCGAGAACACCAAGCGGCGGCGCGACCTGACTGGACCGACACGCGTGGACAAGGATCGAGAGATCGCACCGGAGGTTGGTGGCTCGGCGCAGTTCCGTGCGTTCATTCGCGACGAGTTGATCCCGGACATCGAGCGTCGCTATCGCTGCAATGAAGAACGCGCGATCGTCGGCGAGTCGCTAGCTGGCCTATTCGTCATCGAGACGATGTTGCTCGAACCCAAGTTATTCGATCGCTACATCGCGGTGAGCCCGAGCTTGGGGTGGAACAACCAGTCGCTGGTTCGCAACGCGCAGGAGCACCTAGTCGGAACGATTGGTCACAAGATGCGGCTGTATCTAACGAACGCCGACGAGGAAGACATCGCACCGCATGCCGCGGAGCTGGCGCGCAAGCTCGAAGAGAATGCGCCGAGCACGTTGCGTTGGGTGTATGAGCCGCATCCAGAAGAGCAGCACCACACGATCTTCCGCGCAGTAAAAAAGGCTGCGTTCAGTTCGGCGCTGAGTCGCTAGGCAAAGAGCCAGACTTCGAGGGGGGTGATCTTGCCGGCCTCGATAAACGCCATCACCTTCTGCGGCAGATAGTCCCTAGAGGTCACCGTCAACTCGTGACGGCCGGCCGCAGAATCCACACGCAGACAATCGGCGTCTCGCTCGGCGTCTGGCCAATCGTGTAGCCATCCTCCTTGTTGACTAGGTAAGGGCGTATGTCAACCGGCTCGCCCGCCACACCAAGGTTGGTAACCCGACGCGGATGGCCGCGGCTGCAACACGAGGTCGCCGACATCCAACGTTCTGATCGCAACCGCCAACGATTCGCGCCGAACAAACCCGAACCCCGGATCAAAGGCCACGAAATTGCAGGCACCAGCGGCCTTGACCACGAGGCGAAACGTCCCGTCCGCTTCCGTCACGGCCCCGACCGCCCGATCGTCATCACCCTGCAACCACAACTGCAGACGCGCACCGACAACGAGACGTTTTCCTGGATTGATGACTCGACCAATCACCACTACGTCTTCGGGGTCGGCCTTCACCGGCTCGGGCGACGCCTCCCTAGAACCCTCGTCGACAAGATCGCTCTGGGCAGATCCTTAAGCCATTTCGACACCAACGCACACCGCCTCCATCTCCTGCGATACCGGCGCCACGATCACCGGAACCTCGCCAATAAACGCGCCCATGAACCAGGCGACGCCAAGCCCCACGAGCAATACCGCAACAACCACACCCCTTCGCATGCCGACAGTCTAGGCTCTCCTTGGCGGCAGCGCGCCGCGAGCTTGGCTCGCAACACGATACGTAGGTAGGATCAGTGCCGATCCGCACGACCCCACCCCCAACCCACCCACCCCACACTTGGTCGACCTCTCCCGCTTTCCTCGCCGCCGTTACTCCCACGGTCCGACGCCGATCGAGTTCATGCCGAACTTCACCAAGGCGCTCGGTGGCCCGAAGCTTTGGGTCAAGCGCGATGATCAGCTTGGCTTGACGCCTGGCGGCAACAAGACGCGCAAGTTGGAGTTCTTGGTCGCCGATGCATTGGCGAGTGGTTGCGACACGTTGATCACGTGCGGCGCGCCTCAATCGAATCACTGCCGCATCACGTTGTCCGCCGCTGCCAAGGAAGGTCTAAAGTGCCGCTTCGTGATCGAAGAGCGCATCCCAGGCAGCTACGACGAACGGCACAGCGGCAACAACTTCTTGTTCCAGTTGATGGGCGTCGAGTCGATCACGGTTGCTCCCGGTGGCAGCGACATGGCCGCCGAGATGCAGAAGGTTCAAAATGCAGTCGAGGCCGAAGGGCGCAAGGGCTACGTGATTCCGGGTGGTGGCTCGAACGCACTCGGCGGCCTGGGTTACGTTGCGTGTGCGCAGGAACTGCAGCAGCAACTGTTTGAACAAGACCTTGAGCTCGATCGCATTGTGCTCGGTTCAGGCAGCTCGGGAACGCACGGCGGCATGGTCGCCGGCTTCCTCGCCAACAGCATCGACATCCAACTGACTGGTGTCGGGGTTAGTCGCGACCCTGAGAACCAGGCGCCGCTCGTGCAACGCGAAGCGCAAGCCGTGTGCGACCTGCTCGAACTCGGCGTGACCGTTCCCGAAGACAAGGTGCAGTGCGTCGGCGGCTATTGGCAACCGAAGTATAGCGTGCCCAACGACACCATGGTCGAAGCGGTGCAACTGCTCGCGCGCACCGAAGGCATCCTGCTCGATCCGGTCTACACCGGCAAGATCATGGCCGGCATGATCGGCATGATCCGCGACGGCACGATCGGCAAGCATGAGAACGTGCTGTTTCTGCACACTGGCGGGGCACCGTCGCTGTTTGCCTACGAAGACGTGCTTCTCGGCCGCGACAGGAAGTAATTCACTAGTACGTTGCCATGCACAGAAACAACGCATTCGCCCGCTGGCGGGCGAATGCGTTGTTTCTGTGCCTGGCAACGTACGGATCA
>JBNMND010000477.1:0-3497 GCA_051274975.1 Planctomycetota bacterium
GGCAATCGGTCGAGGCTCGGCTGGCATGCAACATCCTGAACCGAGTGACCCAACTCGGAATGCCTGTTTCGTACGCGGTTCGGATGTGAGTTCGGGTTCTTCTGGCCACGGTCTTGCCGACTTTGGCTTTGTGCACCAACGCCACCTTTCGGCACGATTACCGCGACCGGCGGCCCGCCTGCAACGATCGACAGTTCGGGCCGTTGACCAGCGGTGTCGGGCTGTATCAAGCCGCCTGCGTTCTCAAGATCGCTGCGAGTTCCGCGCAGAAGAAGATGCGCAAGCTGTTGCGGACGTGCGAGCTGCTGCGCGAAAGTCTCCGGGGCTCACTACCGCAGGAGCGGCATGAGCGCGGTCTCCGCGGGAGGCGCTTCGATGTAGCGACCTCAATGATGCGCATGCGGACATGGTGACGATCTCTCGATTGCTGAGTTCACCGCCAACAGCCAGGGCATCAGTTAAGGTCGTGATGGGTGGGGCCAGCAGCATTGCGCGCCGGCATCTGCAACCGCATGTTGTGCAAGGTGTCGGTCGTTGTTGTGCGGCGCCATTCGGTATCGTTATGTGGGACGCAATCATCACCAGCCTTGGAGGGCTCGGCGTCTTCCTGTTCGGCATGATCACCATGGCTGGCGGGTTGAAGGCCATCGCCGGCTCCTCGCTGCGCCGCGGCCTGAGCCGGTTCACGCGCAGTCCGACCACGGGCGCGCTGAGTGGCGCGGTCGCGACGGCTCTGGTGCAGAGCTCGAGTGCCACGACGGTCATCGCGATCGGCTTCTGCGGCGCGGGCTTGATGACGTTCAGCCAAGCGCTCGGCATCGTCTTTGGCGCGAACTTGGGAACCACGGTGACTGGTTGGTTGGTCGGCCTGCTCGGCTTCAAGTTGGGTCTGCTGAAGGTGCTGTTTCCTTTCCTGTTCGTGGGAGCCCTGCTGAGCATGTTTGGCTCGCGGCGCTGGCAGGCGATTGGGCGGGCTTTTGTAGGGTTTGCTTTGGTCTTTGTCGGCCTCGATTTCCTCAAGGATGGCTTGGGTGCGTTTGATCTGACTCCGTCGCAGTTTCCGGGTGACAGTCTCGGCGGCCGGGCCTTGTTGGTCTTGCTCGGACTGGCAATCACGCTAGTGACCCAGAGTTCTTCAGCGGGAATTGCGGCTGCTATGGCGGCGGTGCTCGCTGACACGATCAATCTACGTCAGGCCGCCGCGATGGTGATCGGCATGGATATCGGCACGACGGTCACTGCGATTCTTGCCTCGGTCGGCGGCAACCTAGCGGCTCGACGCACGGGCATCGCACACGTCGTTTACAACTTGTGCACGGGTGTTGTCGCGTTCTTCCTGTTGCCGGTCTACTTCTGGCTGTGGCATTGGCTGGGGCAGCCGGGCGGGGAGCAACCGCAGCTGGTGCTGGTCGCGTTCCACACGTTGTTCAACGGGATCGGAGTGGTGTTGGTCTTGCCGTTTACCGAGCGCTTCGCCAGGATGATCGAGTGGTTGGTGCGCGTGCGTCGCGAAGATCCCACGGTTGGCTTGCGCAAGCGCTTGTGCCCAGACGGTAGCGCGGCGCTCGACGTTGTCGGTGAAGCTACGCGCTTGCTGGCGATCGAAGTTTTGCGGATGGCGGAGCTCGTAATCGTGGATGGGCCGACTCCGGTGACGGGTCCCATGCGTGAACATCTGCGCACGACTCGGTCTTACGTGTTGGAAATCGAAGGTTCCGGCGACACTCAGGAACGCCATGTCGCTGCTGTGCACTTGGTGGATCATCTCGAGCGGCTCGTCGAGCGGATTGACCAGGCTCACGGCCTGCAGCCTCTAGGCGGGGATGACCGACTTGCGAATTGGAGCAGGCCGCTCGCGGCGAGCTGTCACCAGCTGGCCGCCGCGCTTGAGCGACAAGCGCATGACGAGGTGGATTCAGCCGGACCCCACGGCATCTGGCAGGATTTTGAGCAGAAGCGAAGCAGGCATCGCCGGGACCTGATGGTCGTTGGAACGTCGCGCACCGAGGCCATCGCCCCGGAAACGCTCGACCGCCGATTGGACTCGTTACGCTGGCTGCGCCGCACCGCCTACCACGTCAGTCAGATCACCTCTTGGTGGCGCGCGCTCGTCATCGAAGACCACGTGCTCGATGAGTGTGAGTGACGCGGTAGCGGGTCGTCGCCGGATGGCCCTTGGCTGAGCGCAGTTTGGCTCCATCAGAGCTCGAAGCTGTCACCCCGCGCGGGCATTTCGACCTGGGTGTTCGTCAAGCGGGTTGCGAACTTCTTCATGGCCTCGTATTCGCCGTGCACGAGGAACGTGCGCTTGGGATCGCCTGTTTGGCCGTGCCATGCGAGCAGCTCTTCTTGGTCGGCATGCGCGGAGAAGCCGCCGATCGTGTGCACGTGGGCCTGAACCCGGATTTCCTTCCCGTGGATGCGCGTTGGTGCACAAAGCCAAAGTCGGCAAGACCGTGGCCGCAAGCACCCGGATTCACATCCGAACCGCGTACGAAGCCGGCATTCCGAGTTCGGTCATTCGGTTGAGGATGTTGCATGCAAGCCGAGCCTCGACCGACTGCCCATCCGCGTCACGCGCATACAGCCGATCGCCAAGGATCTTCTTGTAGCGCATGAACGTGTTCTCGGCACGAGACTGCTGGTGATAGCCAGACTCCTTCTTCCACTGGCGACGACCAACTTTGCGAATACGTCGAACGACCCGGTCTCGCGCACGACATCCGCGGCCTCCGGTTTGCGCGGTCTTGATCGGCGGCACAACGACCTTCGCGCCCCGGCTGATTGCAGCGTCATACAACGCACGGCTGTCGTAGGCACCGTCGCCGATGACTCTACGGACCTTGCCTGGCACGCTATCGACGAAGTCCACGCCGACGTTGCCGTCATCAATACTCGCACCAGTCAATCGCTGGTCGATAATCACGCCATCGCCGTCGACACCGATGTGAAGCTTCTTCCAGCCGCGAACGCCCTTGCCGCCGTGTTTAGCCGCAGCCCACTCGCCTTCGCCGAAAATGGCAAGCCCGCTGCTGTCGATGACCAGATCAATCCTGCCAAGCTTCTTCGGCACCCGTAGCGACACCTTCAGCTTCTTGGCTCTACGCGAGAGCGTCGTGTGATCTGGAACGTCGAGCGCGAGCCCCATCAAGTCGAACAGCGAGCGCAGAAAGCCCTCAGCGTGACGCAGCGGCAACTGCAACAAGAGCCGCAGCGTGAGCGCCGTCTCGATCGCTAGGTCCGAGTATTTGCGCTGCCCTCCGCGACGCCCCGAAGGCTTGGCATTCCACCGCGCGATCGCGTCCGGCGACAGCCAGACAGTTAGGTTGCCGCGCTCGACCAACGATCGGTCGTAGTCCGGCCAGTTGCTGACCCGATACTTCGTCTTGTACTTGGGATGGACGCGGGACTTGGTGCTCTGCATGGCTAGTTGCGGATCGGGAAACCCCCATATCGACAGATCGCGTGCCCGTCATTCCGATCCGTGCACCAACGCC
>JBNMND010000478.1:0-3478 GCA_051274975.1 Planctomycetota bacterium
GGTGTGCGGCGACAGAGCCAGCGCCGCCAACTCAGCCCGCCGTTCCATCTCTGCCTCGATCGACGCCGGTGACAATCCGAACTGGAACAACAGTCCTGCACCGCGCAGCAGATTGCTCTCGATCGGCATGAAGTGCGACGAGTCGACCAGGTGGCGCCGTTCGTGGTCGCGAATCATGTCCAGCACCGCGGCATCGAGGCCCGCATCGGCAACATCCGAACCGAGCGCCAAACGCCATGCAGCATCGAGCGGTGCCAGGCCAACGTCGGCGGGCACCGGATCCCTTTGCAACGCTTCACGATCCTGGTGGGCGATGCGGCGGCGGTCGCGCAAGCCGAGCGCCCAGTCCACCACCGCGTCGTGATCGATCAAGAAGTGGTTGAGCAACGCGACGCCCGCGAGGTCTGAGCCGACGACGCCGCCAAGCGACTTGACGTTGCGATCGATGCCGATCACCTCGTAGCAGCGACTGTGCAGCTCTTGCCGTTCGACAACCGGTAGTTCGGCAACTGACAAGCGCGTCACCAACAAGCCTTCGGCAGTGCCGCCCGAGCGCCGCCCCAACACCAGATGGCGATTGTAGCGCGACAAGTGCATCGCTAGATCACCGACAAACGGGTCCAGCATTTCGCCGACCATCGGCATCGAGAACTGCGGCGGCGCGCCGACTACGTCGCGACCGAGCACACGCTGCGACAACTCGCGCAGCCGCCCTACAACCGTTGCCAGGTTGGACGAATCGTGCTTCTGATACCCCTGGTAGAGCAACCGCCGCAAGCCCGCTTCGAACGCCAATTCGCGGCGTACTTCGTCCTGCCGCTCGGTCCACAACGCAACTTGCTTGGGGAAGCGCCGCATCGCGACTTCGGCTAGCAACTCTACTTCGACCAGGAAGCCGACATCGCGCAACGCGGCCAGCAAGTCGGCGGTTTGCTCAGACGTCGCCAAAGACGCGCCTTGGTGCCACGGCCCGCGCAACAGGCGTAACCAGCGGCCGCGAACCTGATTCGATTCCACATCGACGACGTGCAGCGGTATGTGCTCGACCACCTGCAAGAGGAACGCATCCACTTCGCCGAGCGACAGCAGCAGTTGCCGAAAGCTGCGCCGCAACGCCGGCGTTGGCCGTTCTTGCAACTGCCGAGCAAGCACCGCGCGCGCCGCCTGGAGCTGCCCCTGACTCGCCAGCAAGTCGGCCAATACCGCGGAGCCACCATTTGCGCCAAACACGCGTAGGCGCTCGCCATCCTCGCGCAAGACATCGACGACCTGACGCGCCTGGTCGGGCGACGCGGTCGTTTGCAGCCAACCGTGAACCAACGCCTGAACGCCCGGGTCAAACGGCCGGAGACGCAACGCCTCTAGCAGACTCGACCAGGAAATCGCACGGTCGTCGGACGCCAGCGCAACCTGCGACAACCCGAGGGCCGCCACACCCGGCATGCGCGGATCACCGCGCATCGAACGGTAGATCGTCGCTGCCTCTTCCCAGCGCTTCGACTCACGCAAGGCCGAGGCGTAGGCTACGGCAACCAGCGGGTGCTGTTCGGCCGCAGCAAACAAGCGTTCGTAGATGGCCAACGAACGGGCCCGATCCACAGAACGAAGCGTGTGCGCCAAGCCGAGCCACGGCCACATCGAGCCCGGTGCCAATAGGGCAGCACGCCGGAAACCAGCCAGCTTGGCACCAGGATCGTCGAGGATGCGGGCCAGCAAATAGTGCGCATGGCCATCGTCGGGCCAGTCGTGCACCCGCTGCTTGGCCTCGATCAGCAACCGACCACGGCGGCCACGTCCCCGCAACAGGTCTTGGCGCAGGCGGTTGGCATCGACGTGACGCGGCTTTTCCGCAAGGATCGTCGCCAGCTGAACCAGAGCATCCTCCGGCTCGCCACGCTCGACATCCTGACGCGCCGACCAGGACAACCGATCTTCCGGCTGTTCGCCCCACGGCAGGCCAGTAACGCGCGCTGGCGGCAAACCTGGATCGACCGCTTGGCACGAGACCAACAGAAGGGCCATCAGACCCGTGCTCGACGACAACCGCATGGCCTCTGTGTACCAGGGCCGCGCTCTGCCGCGAGAGAAAAAGGCTGCCCACGGTGTTGCGAGGCACCGCGAGCGCCCGACCACCGGCGCCACCCCCATGGCTCCAGCGATACTGCCCTACCGGCGCCGGGCCCCCACCCGTTGCACCAGTAGTGCGCGAACCCCTGATCCCGCACAGTTCACGCAGCGCCTCGGCTTTCCCCCCGGAGAGCACGCGGCGCGCAATGCTGGCATCGGCTTGCTTCCAGGGCTTCTTAATGCCTCGCAGAAAGTCGCGATGGCACCGACCTGGGGACACCCCCTATCGGTGGTCCGCGACGATTCGATCGCTACTGGACGGTCAGCTGCACGACCGCCGAGACGCCAATCTCGCGGGTGCCAAAGGCCGACGAAACGCCGTTGGACCAGACACGACCAACCGGCTCCCAACCGCAGACCTGCACCTTCTGCGCCTGGCTGGTCACCAAGCCGAGTCCGTTGGCGGCAGCGTCGAACGTTGCCGACTGGAAACGCAGCCACTCACCGAGCACGGCAGGGTTGTTGGGAATGACGAATGGGAACGTGAGCGAACCATTGGGCAACGCCACGCCGTAGTAAGCAACGGCCACATCAATCGAAACAAAGCAGCCGGCGGCACCGACGATGCCCAGATCCTGTGGCAACGTCATGCCGGCCCATGTGCCCGTCTCCTGCGTGCCGAGCGCAAGCACAACAACACTGCCGGGAATGGCGTTGAAGGCGCGTGCCACCCAAGGGCGACCCCACAGCACTTGCGTCGTGGCACTCTCGACCTCGAGCGGCACGCCGTTCGATTGCTGGCACGAGGTCGGACCGACGGGAGTCATCGGACTGTTGCAGACGTAGGTCGCATCAAGTGAGTAGGTACCCGGCGGCTGGCCATGGACGACGATCTCGATGACCAATCCGCCAACGGCAGGGTCATACGAGAACGGCGTCGTCAGCGTGATTGACTGCAGGAAGCCGTTCGGAGTGATTCCGGCCGTTTGCGCCGGCAGGGTCAATAGCTGTCGCGCCAACACCGCCTGCTCGTCCAGGCCACGGTTCGACGCGAACGTCGACGACAAGCCAACCAACGGCGATGGCAACGTCGACATCATGATCTCGCAGTCGACGATCTTGGTCGAAGCGACGGCACCGCCATCGAGTCGGAACTGAAGTTTGCTAATGGTCACCGGACCGGCAAACAGCATCGCGTCGTAGACGTATTGCACGCGTGTTGGCGTGCTGCGTCCGAACGGCACGTTGGTGCTCGTCGAACCTTCCATCGCCGTGTGCGACGCTGGCACAGGCAACGGCGTCTGCGCAACGGTGCCAGACGCGAGCAGAACCAACGCGGCAAGTGCCACGCTCCGATCGTTGCATACAACCATAACAAGGAAGGCATCGACCAAGCCTCGAAGCGGGCTTG
>JBNMND010000479.1:0-3470 GCA_051274975.1 Planctomycetota bacterium
AGCAAGGTGGCACCTGCCGCTTGGCAGAGGTCGAAAGCTAGCGCGCTGGGCGCGGACACCGAGACCATTATCGGAATGCGCACGCGCAGGCACTTGACGACCAGGTCAAAGCCCATGCGTCCGGATAGCACGGCGATGGCTGTGGTCAGGTCCATGCCCTTGTTCGCAGCTTCGCCGATCGCCTTGTCGAGCGCGTTGTGACGGCCAACATCTTCGGCCGCGGCGAGCACGTTGCCCTGATTGTCGGCCAGCAGTGCGGCATGGCTGCCACCCGTCAGCGAGAACAGTTGTTGCCGTTGGGTCAGCTCGGCTACCAGTTTGGTTAGCACCTTGGTCGCGACTCGCGGCACACCCGGCAGCAGACCCGGTGCATCGTCAAGAAGAGCGTGGGGGTCGGTGATGCCGCAAGCGCCACACGAGCTTCGGATCTCATGGGTGCGTGCGAGGCGTGCCTTTGCGAGTCCTTCTGGCGCCTTGGCCAGTTCGATGCGCACGCGGTCGGGGGTTGGGGCGTTACTGCCGCCAGGATTGTTGTCGCCGGGCGTGCACTCGATCGTCAGGACCTCGCTGGGCGTCGTCACAATGCCTTCGCCAAGTAGGAAGCCAAGCGCGAGCTCGGCGTCGCGACCGGGCGTGCGCATGGTCACCAACTGCTGCCCGCTCACATCGAGTAGCAATGGCGCTTCTTCAATCAGAAAGTCCTCGCGCCCATTGGCCAGGCGGCGCGACGCGGCGCCAACGAAGTTCTTGCCTGGGGCGGGTTCGTTGCCGGATGCCGGTTCGTCGGATGCAGGTTCGCTCAATTGCCGATTTGCCATTCCGCCGCGTCGGACATCGCACCACCAAACGAGTTGAGAGGTGGGTCGAAGACGAACGCCTGTTGATAGAATTGCGCGCCGAGCAAATTGGTTTGGTTGGGGATCGCTAGCGACCACGAGCCGGTCGTTCCGAACGTGATGATGCCGTCGGTCAGGTCAAGGCTTACGCGCAGGTCACAACCCGGCAAGCCGAGTGCCGTGAGGTCCGCAGGCAGGAAGCCAAGGGTTGAGGTCTGGTTGCTGGCGCCGGTGATCATCAATCCCAAGCCGATCGGCATGTTGGTGATGTTGACGATCATCGTCTGCCCGAGTCTCGGCAACACCGAGTTGATCAACTGCGCCGTGCCGATTGAGTTGGGGCAACCAGGGCCGAAGCTCGAATAGGTTGCTGGGAACGCGTCTTCACTGCAGCAGCGGATCGCAAACGTACCACTGTAGAAGAGCGGGCACAGTTGGATGCCCTGCACGGTGGCTAGCGAGGCGTCGCGCCAACCTTGGCCGGCGATCTCCATGATGCTGGTCTGCTGCGGCGTGATCGCCGGATTGCAGGTGAACTGAAACGACGAGTTGTCGGTGAAGAAGTTCGCCGGCCAACCAGTAGCGCACGAACCGCTCGGATGGAAGTTGGTGTTGGTGCGGAAGCAAATCGCGAAGCGACGCACGCCGCCGATCGGTGGTTGCGTGCCGACGACGATGTTGTAGGGCGACGTGTCGAACTGGTTGAGGCCGTGGCTCGATACCTGCAGGTTCTGGTTTGCGTTCTGTGTCAGGCTGAACACGAGCTGGCCCATATTGACGTTCGCGCCGCTGAAGCTGACACCGTCGTAGACCTCGATGTCGAGTGCCGCCAGGAACCCGGAGGCACCAAAGGCAGCTCCCCAAGGTGCGACGACTTTGGTGATCTTCTGGGCCAACATGCCGGCAGGCATCTCAAATACAATCCCCGCGCTTTCGCCTTCACACATGCCTTGGATGACACTAACGCCAGCCGGAATAGACGACGGCACAGCTGGCAAGGTATCGCGTTGCCAGAACGTGCCGGAGGTGCAGCCCTGTGCGGTCAGGCCGGACGACAGGAGCGTTCCCGAAAGAATCGTCGCAATCAGAAGCGTTGCAGAGGCGATGGTTCGTGCGAGCATGATGATTCGAGGCATTGAGGAGATCGACCGCTCGTCGATCGCGGTGATCGCATCGTCCACGGCGAGGCCGGGTAGCACAAGCGGGGTGGCGTGGCTGCCTCGGATTCTGGGGATTTCCATGCTGCTTTGCCGTTGGCCGAGCCGCTGGGCTCAGCAATTCTGCGAGCGCAGGCGGGAACCGAGCGCACCCGCGGCATAGCATCGCTGCTGATGTTGCAGTTCGTCTCCTTGTGTGGAATCGCCGTGATGCTGGCGATCTGCTTTGTCTTCTCTCGCGATCGTCGTGCCATCAAGTGGCGCCTAGTCGGAACGGGTCTCGCCATCCAGGCGACCCTCGGCGTGGTGTTCCTCTACTGGGATGCCGGCAACTCCGCGCTGCAAAGTGTCGGGGGCGGTGTCGACGCCTTCCTGAAGTTGTCGAACGAAGGCAGCTACTTCGTCTTCAACGCGTTGACCAAACCCGACCTCGTCGGCAAGGCGATGCCGGACCAGAGCGGCGGCTTCGTATTTGCCTTCATGGTGTTGCCGACGCTGATCTTCTTCAGCAGCTTCATGGCGGTGCTTTATCACATCGGCATCATGCAGTGGGTCGTGCGTCGCATGGCGCGCGTCATGGTGCGCTTGCTTGGAACGTCCGGCAGCGAGTCGCTGTCCGCGTGTGGCAATGTGTTCGTTGGCCAAACCGAGGCGCCGCTGTTGGTGAAGCCGTTCCTCGACAAGATGACAATGAGCGAACTGCACGCCATCATGGTCGGTGGCTTCGCGACCATTGCTGGCGGGGTCTTTGCGCTTTACGTCAGCTTTGGCGTCGACGCTGGCCACCTGATGGTTGGTTCGGTTATGGCGGTTCCCGCCGGCTTGATCTGCACCAAGATGCTGTGGCCGGAAACGGAACAGAGCATGACCATGGGCACGGTCGGCAAGATCGATGCGACGCCCTACGGCAACGTCGTCGAGGCCGCAGCCGGCGGCGCTGGCGATGGCTTGAAATTGGCGCTGAACGTCGGCGCGATGTTGATCGCGTTCCTTGGCTTGGTTGCGGTGGCTAATGCTGCGATCGGATTGGTCCATCCCGATTGGTCTGTTGAAGGCGGCTTGGCGATCATCTTCTGGCCAGTGGCGGCAGTCATGGGCGTCCCGTGGGATGAGATTCCGGTCCTCGCCGAGTTGCTTGGCACCAAGATCGCTCTGACGGAGTTGGTCGCCTACGGCAAACTAGGTCCGATGATCGCAGCGAACGAGATCTCGCCGCGCACGGCGTTGATCGGCAGCTTCGCATTGTGCGGCTTCGCCAACTTCGGCAGCGTCGCGATCCAAGTTGGTGGCCTCGGCGCGATGGCACCCGGCCGTCGTGCCGACCTCGCCAAGATCGGTCTGCGGGCGATGTTTGCTGGCTGCATCGCCACTTGCATGACGGCGTGCGTTGCCGGAGTCCTCAGCTCGGTGCCAGACGCATGAGTGCTCGTGAAGAAGTGCAGCGAATCGAACGCGCGGCGATGTGGCTGAGCGGCAA
>JBNMND010000480.1:0-3455 GCA_051274975.1 Planctomycetota bacterium
TCGGAGTAGACGGCGACCGTTTCGATGCCCATCTCCTGGGCGGTACGGATCACGCGAAGCGCGATCTCGCCTCGGTTGGCGATCAGGATGCGGCGGAACAGTGGCATTGGCACTCTGGTGACATGGCGGGGCAGAGACGGTAACGATCCATCGCTCGGCTTGGAACATGCGATCAATGCTAAGCCGGCCATAGATTCCCCCTGAGCCCCGGTTCGGCAGCCATACTGCGGACGAAAAGCTCGCCCGATGGCCGGGCCGGCTCGCGAATGGCTGGGTTGCGTGCCCTTCCCGCGGTATGAACGGGGCATGGCAGCAATGAGCGTTCTCGTCGTCGGCTGCGGCAACATGGGTTCGTCCCATGCCCGCGCATACCACCAGCTAGATGACTTCCACGTCGTCGGACTCGTCGCGCGGGGTGAGGCCTCACGCAACAAATTGTCTAAGGAACTCGGCGGGGTGCCGACGTTCTCGGACTTCGAGGCCGCCTACGCGGAAACCAAGCCCGACGTCGTCTCTATCAACACCTACCCGGACACGCACGCAGCGATCGCTCGCACGGCAATCACCGGCGGCAGCCATGTCTTCATCGAGAAGCCGCTGGCGGAGACGGTCGCAGAAGCGGCCGAGATCGCGGCGCTTGCCAAGGAACACAACCGCAAGGTCGTGGTCGGCTACATCCTGCGCGTGCACCCGGCCTGGCAGAAGTTCATCGAGGTCGCCCAGACGCTCGGCAAGCCGCTGGTCATGCGCATGAATCTCAACCAGCAAAGTTGCGGCAAGGACTGGGCTACGCACAAGGCGCTGATGGATTCGATGTCACCAATCGTCGACTGCGGCGTGCACTACGTCGACGTCATGTGCCAGATGACGCGCAGCAAGCCGATTCGCGTTTCGGCGGTGCAGGCGCGACTGTCCGATGAACTGAAGCCGGGCATGTACAACTACGGCCAGCTACAGGTCACGTTCGAAGACGGTTCGGTCGGCTGGTACGAAGCTGGCTGGGGACCGATGATGAGCGAGGTCGCCTACTTCGTGAAGGATGTCATCGGGCCGAAGGGCTGCGTGTCGATCGTCGACCGCGACGGCGAACGTGGCAGCGACAGCTCCGACGTCGACTCGCACACGGCGACCAACTCGCTGCGCGTGCACTACCAAGATCGCGACGGCAACGACGAGTTCACGCGCAAGGACGAGTGGATTGATACGACTGACGAACCGGACCACGATGGGCTGTGCTTGCGCGAGCAAGAGTTCTTGCTCAACGCGATCAAGAACGACGTCGACCTGACGGATCACCTGACCGATGCGGTCAGCAGCCTGCGCATTGTGCTGGCAGCGGATCAGTCCGCGCGCGAAGGGCGCACGATCGATCTTTAGAGCCCGCCGAGCCTAGGGAGCGACTGCCGATCTTCCTGCTCTTGCGGCCACTGTTCGCAAAACTTGGTGACGAAAGCAATCTGCGCAGCGAATTGATCTGGCGCCCACCGGCGCCGCACACCGGTTAGCAACACCGCGCCTTTTGCGATGTGGATCATCGGCGGCAGCTCCCGCATCAAGAACTGGATCATGCCACGATCCAGGATCTCGCGCGCGAAGGGCTCGTCGTCAGACCGGATCAAGAACTTGCTATCAAACTCACCAGACTCAAACTGGATGTCGCCAAACCCCACCACGCTCTTGATCTTGTCGAGAACGGTCTCTCGCCGAATCAACAAGGAGGGCGTGCGCCGGGGCAAGTGCACGATCAGGTAGCTGAATTTGAGGTTCGTGTGCCGACTGAATGCCCGGTAGTCACCGGCCAGCAATTCGCATTCCTTGCCAAACAGCTGCATCGTGCCACGTAGCGTGTTCTTGGCGTATCTGGTCCTGCCGCGGTCGAAGGACTCGAATTGATGGAACTTGCTCCAATGATCGTGATCATGCTCCGAGTCGAAGCGCAAACCTAGATCCTCCGCGATGTCAGAGATCGCCTTGGTCCGGCTCTTCTCGGCACGCCACTTCAGGCCATAAATGATCACGAAGACCGCACCGATGCCGACGACAAGCAACTTGACTGGTGTGCTTGAGTCAGACAGCAGTGCTTGAAGGATCATGCAGGAGTCTTAAGCGACAACCTAGAAGGCCCGCACACGTAATCGCAACCCAATTCGCCGCACATGGGGCTTGGTTCATACCCGTCGTCACTTAGCGCCGCACGGTCCGACGTCGTCTAACGTTTACTGCCGTGAAGAACGCATCCTGCAAGCGACTCGGATTGATCGCCGTCACTGTGTTCGTGGCAAGCTGCAGCAGCACGACAACCGCGCCGCCCCAGCGTCGGGCGCCATCCACACTCAGCAGCATCGAGCGCATCGCCGTTGGCTCGCACACGGCACTACAAGATGCACAGCTCTTTGTGCCCGATGGGTTCCAGCCTGATCCGGCAGGCAGCGTGCCGCTGTATCTGCACTTTCAAGGTGGCGTGACGATTGCCGAGGAGAACTTCGCGAGGATGCAGAAGCCAGGCGTCCTGATCGCCTCGACGCTCAAGGGATTCTCGAGTGCCTTCTCGCGCCCCTACGAGAACCCTGCAGCATTCCGGGACCTGATCCATGCAGCAGAGCAGCGACTGTCGACGCAGTTCGAACGCGACCTGCGCTTCGACCCGGTCGTCATCACGTTCTTCAGTGCCGGCTATGGCGCCGTGCGCGAACTGCTTAAGCAACCCGAGTTCTTCGAACGTATCGACTCGCTGGTGTCGGCGGATTCCATCTACGCTTCGGTCGTGCACGACGACGTTCGCGCTCCCCAAGCAGAACAGATGATCGACTTCATGCGGTTCGCGCAGGCGGCGGCGCGTGGCGAGAAGACCTTCGTATTGGCACACGGGATGTACGCGACGGAATATGCGTCCACCTCGGAGTGCGCCGACATGATCCTAGCCAGCGTCGCGGGGCAACGTTCCGAGAGCCAGGATGTCACCGCACGGGGTGTGCCAATCTCGAGCGAATACCACCATGGTGGCATGCACCTCTACACGTTCGACGAGGCCACCGCGGGCTTCCATGTCGACTGCCTCTACATGATCCCGGACCTGGTTCGCCGGCACCTGCCACACTAGCGCGTCAGCACAACGCGCTTGAGCCACTTCGACATCACGTCGAGCGCTTCCTGGGAGATGGTTTCCTCGATGCCGCCATACTCCGTCGGCGAGCCAGTCTTGCAGCGCTGGAACAAGTGGTTGTGGTTCGGCAGCGACACAACCGTCGGTTTTGGTAAACGCTCGGCAAAGACACTCCTGAGCGGTGGCATGTTCTGCGCCGGGTCGACCTGCAGGTCCTTGCCACCGAACAGGGCGAGCACTTCGCCGTGCATGTTCTTGAGTGCGATCTTGGGATCGTGGCCAAGCAAGTAGACCAACCATGGCCCCTGCAACTCCTCCGCCGCATCGGCGAGGTCCTGCGAACTGTCACCAA
>JBNMND010000481.1:0-3445 GCA_051274975.1 Planctomycetota bacterium
CAACCGCTTCGAGATCTGCCATCGTCAACGCCGCCGTCAGTACCGCTTGCGAACGTTGTTGTCGGCCGCTCTCGTGCAAACGCAACGCGAGGATCAACTCTTCGCCATCGGCCGCAGTCGGCAACGTAATGCCGCGGCCGCCGACCATTGTGCCGGTGCGCACCTCTTTGCCCGAGGCAGGTGGTGCTCGCCGCACCACGCGATCGGGAAAGCCTCGCAGCAGGCAGCGATTAAGATCGGTCGTGTCCCATGAGCGTTCGTCGTTGCGACCACCGCGCGGCAACAGACGGTTGCGATTCTGCTGCAAGCCACGCGCCGCAGCGGGATGCGAGCCGAACTCACGGCACAAGCCTTCCGGAAAGCCGCGTTGCTCCGCCAACAAGAATGTGTCGACCGCCTCGTGAAGGTCGGCGCCGCGCTCGGCGCGATCCCCGCCGCCGATGCCACGTTGAAAGCCACCGCGCCCTAGTTGCTCGGCATCACTCAGTAGCGTCGCCGCGGTCGCCGCCGCGTGGGCACAACCAAGCTCGCGACCTTCAAGCACGACGGCACCAAGGCGTGGATGCAACGGCATCTGCAGCAAGCGCGAACCAAACGCCGTCAGCGTGCCCTTCTTTGCATCGATCGCACCAAGTCGCAGAAGCAACTGATCGGCACCGTGCAACGCATCGCGCGGCGGCGATTCAAACCACCCGAAGTCAACCGGGTCGCGGCCAGCGAACGCGCGCACCGACAACGCTGGACCACACAGATCGACGCGCTGCACGTCCGGTAACGAATGCGGCCGCATGCCACGCTCTTCGGCAGCCGTCCACAAGCGGTAGCAACGTCCCGGTCCGGTTCGCCCGGCACGCCCGGCGCGCTGCGTTGCCGAAGCCAGGCTGATGCGCGTCTTCTCCAACACGTCCACGCCGCGGCCACGATCAAACCGCAACTCGCGCGCGAGCCCCGAATCGATCACTGCAGTGACGCCAGCAATCGTCAACGAACTCTCGGCGACGTTGGTCGACAACACGACCTTGCGGCCGTCGAGCGGCTGAATCGCGCGGGTCTGTTCTTTGAGATCGAGGCGACCGTGCAGCGGCAGCACTTCAACGCCCAAGCGGGTGCGCAAGTTGGCGAGTGCCCCCTGCGCGCGCGAGATCTCGCCAACGCCGGGTAAGAACACCAACACGTCGCCATCTGTATCGGCGAGCGCCTGCTCGACCGCTGCGCGCACCAACACCTCGAGATCGTCGCTAGACGCGCGCGGCATGTGCTGCACGTCCACTGGATGCAATCGCCCGTCGGCCTCGACGACTTCGGCGCCCTGCAAGTAGTTCTGCAACGGCACCGGATCGAGCGTCGCGGACATCACACACAGCAACAGGTCTTCGCGAACCGTCGTGCGAGTTTCGTTGAGCATCGCCAACGCGAGGTCACCTTCGAGGTGGCGTTCGTGAAACTCATCGAGGCACACCGCAGCCACGCCATCCAAGAACGGGTCCTGCACCATCTGCCGCACCAATACGCCTTCGGTGACGAAGCGCAGTCGCGTCGCCTTGCTGACGCGCGAGTCGCCGCGCACTTGGTAGCCAACCAAGCCACCGAGCTCGCAGCCCATTTCCTGAGCCACGCGCTGCGCCGCCGCGCGCGCCGCCAAACGACGCGGTTCGAGCACGACCACTTCGCCGCCATCTTGCACCATCTGCAGCAGGGCCGGCGGCACCCGTGTGGTCTTGCCAGAACCGGGCGGCGCCATCAACAACACCGTCTTCGAACGCGACAGCGCTGCGATCACCTCGGGCAGCGACTCATCGATCGGCAGCGGTTCGTTGGTCACAACAGCGAACTCACGACAGCGGTCGCCGTCCCTCGATCGCATCCGAAAGGATCGACGAGCTGACTTGCGCGATCGACGAACCCGCCGGTAGGCCACGCGCCAAACGCGTCACCCGCGCCCCGGACTTCTGCAACTTCTCGGCGAGCATCATCGCCGTACCCTCGCCTTCGAGATCGGGATTGGTCGCCAGACACACTTCGACGAACTCGCCCTCGTCGATGCGCTTCAAGAGCTCCGAGATCGTCAGGTCTTCCGGACGAATGCCTTCCACTTGCGACAGGCGGCCTTGCAGAACGTGGTAGACGCCGCGGTATCCGATGTCTTCGAAGCGCGCGACTTCTCGCGGGTCTTCAACCACCAGCATCATGTTGCGTTCGCGCGTTTCATCGGCGCAGACACTGCATGGATTCGACGCATCGAGCTGGAAGCACACCGAGCAGTTCTTGACCGCTTTGCGTACCTCTTCGATTGCTGCCGCGAGCTCCATCGCTTCCTGCTGATCAACGCGCAGCAAATGGAACGCGAGACGCTCCGCCGTCTTCGGCCCGACTCCGGGGAGTCGGTTGAGCCGTTCGATCAAGTTCTCGATCGTGCGATCGCGGGTGGCCATACAGAACGGTTCGAGCCGACCTCTAGAAGCCCAAACCAGGAAGGTTCATGCCGCCGGTGACCTTGCCGGTCTCCTTGTCGCGCAGTTCCTTCGCCGCAGCCAGTGCCTGACGAACCGCGGTCGTGACCAAGTCCTCAAGCGTCTCAACATCGTCGGGATCGACCGCAACCTTATCGATCTTGACCGACTGCAGTTCTTGGTTGCCGTTGACGTAAGCCTTCACAACACCGCCGCCAGACGACCCTTCGAGGATGCGCTCGCTCAGCGATCGCACCGTGTCCTGCATGCGTCGCTGCATGTCTTGTGCCTGCTTGAGCAGGCTCTGCATGTCACCAAATCCAGATGCCATAATTTGTACCTCTGCTGCAGCGCATCTTGTCCTATCCCCCGTCGGACCGCCACATTGGCGCCTGAAACGAGGCTTCAACACTGACCTAACTCTAGTCGAAACACGGTGTAAACGCATTGCGCAGACCCAAGGCTAGGCAATTGGGGCCCTTGCCGCTATGATGTTTCGCCCTCCGTTGACCGCAGCACGCTGGTCCGAAGAGGCCGACTCCCGCCCCTCCAAACACCTGGACAGGGGCGGAGACACGACCCCGAACGATATGCCCAAGAACATCCAAATCGATCCCCGCAAGTTCACGGTCTACACCGAGAAGAACATCGAGAAGATCCCACAGCTCGATCGCTTCAGTGCGGACCAAGTGCTGGCCATGAAGGCCGTTGCACAGGTTCTGCCCTTCCGGGTTAACGACTATGTGATCGACGAGTTGATCGATTGGAACCGGGTTCCCGACGACCCGATGTTCCAGCTCACCTTCCCGCAAGCAGGCATGCTGCAGCAAGGCGAATTGGATCAGATGATGAGCCTGCTCAAGGGCTCTGCCGAGCGCGAACGCATCAAGTCCGAAGCGCGCCGTATCCAGCTGAGCCTGAACCCGCATCCCGCGGGCCAGAAAGACATGAACGTGCCGAACCTCGATGGGGTCAAGGTCGCGGGCATGCAGCAC
>JBNMND010000482.1:0-3432 GCA_051274975.1 Planctomycetota bacterium
TCGAGAAAGCAGCGACCGGGCGACTTGGTCTTGGTCAGTATCGCGCGCAGTTCGAGTGCGACGGCTTCCTTCGGCAGCGACAGCAGTAACGATGGATCGAGGTTGCGCTTGAGGCCGCGAATCGAGTTGTCGACGAGGAAACCAAATTCGTGCGCCTTGCGGAAGTAGCGGAGCCAACGAATGCCGTGCTCGGTGACGCGAAGCGCTGCATCGCCGACTGGCGCGATGCGGCGTTCGCGGTAGTGCTTGAGGCCTTCGAACGGATCGTGGATGCGGCCGTTGTCGAGTTGCACGGCGATCGCGCCGATCGTCATGTCGCGTTCTGACAAGTCCGACTTGATGCGAGCCTTCATCGGCGCGCTGTTGTCGCCGGTGCGGAAGGTCGTGATCTCGATGCGTTCGCCGCCAATCTTCGCGGCTTGCGTGCCGCGTTCGATGCTTCCGGTTGTGGTTGGCACGAACACGCCGTGTTGCTCGAGCAACGCGGTGCCGGCTTCGTGGTCGAGGGCCCACGACAGGTCGAGGTCACTCGGGTTGGGGCCATCGATGCCGGCGTCGCGGCAAGCGATCGCCAGCGCCTGCGAACCGACGATGCAGACACCGAGCTCAGGGGCTGCGAGCCACGGCGCGTGCTGCCGAACAAATGCGAGTGCGTCCATCGATTAGACGCTCTGGGTCGCCATGACGGCGTAAGTCATGTAGCCGCCGTAGGCGAGCAGGAACAGGAGGCCCACACTGCGCGGCACACCGCCACCCTTGCGCAGGATGACAGCCAGCACGAGGGTCGAAACGGTTGCGACACCTATCGTCACCAGCATCAATGGATTCGCTTCGAACTCGAACGGGTGCAGCATGCCAGCGCCGCCGAGCACCGCGCCAATGTTGAAGATGTTGCTGCCGATGACGTTGCCTATGCAGATCTCCGATTGCCCGCGTAGGGCGGCTACTGCGGACGTTGCCAGCTCCGGCATGCTGGTGCCGATTGCCACGACGGTTGCCCCGATCATGGTGGTGGACATGCCCATGTCGGTGGCGATTTGAGATGCACCGCCGACGAGCCATTCCGCGCCAAACTTGAGCATCGCGAAGCCGGCGCCAAGCATGGCGATGTTGACGAGCCAGCCGAGTGCTGTGGTCTTTGGGCTGATGTCCTCTTCGAGCAGCTTGCTGGCGACGCGTTCGCGGGCGAGCAGTTGGTAGAGGAACAGGGCCAGGACGGCGAGCATCAGTCCCGCGAGCCAGCGGTCGAGTCGCGCTCCCGTCATGAACGGGATGCAGGCGAGGCCGGACAGCAGTAGCAGGTAGCCGAGCTCGAGCCAGCGGGTCTTGGTGCGGATGCCTCGAATCGTGGCTGCGACACCGATGATGAGTAGCACGTTTGCGACGTTGCTGCCGATCACGTTGGCCATGCCCAGGTTGGCGCCGCCCTCGCCCGAGTTGGCCGCCGTGAGCGTGACCAGCAACTCCGGCAGCGAGGTGCCGATCGACACCAGCGTCAGGCCGACGGCCATGCGGCTCATGCCGACTGTCAGTGCGATCCCAACGGCGCCGCGTACCAACACTTCCGCCCCGACCACGAGCACGACCAAGCCGGCCAGCAGGGAGAGCATGGGGTAGTCGGTAACCCATGCCGGCACATCCGCAATCAGAAGCATGGCCCGCATCCTACGGACGAAGCGCGGAGACGCTCGGCCTTTGTCCGGTCTCATTGGATTGGCTCCAGATCGCCGATGGCATCGGCCGATCGTTCTCCTATGCGTGGGATCAAATCACTGGCGCTACTGGGCTGTCTGCTGCTCAGTGGCTGTTTAGAAATCGAACAAACGGTGACGTTGTCGGCGGACGGAAGCGGCTCGCAGACCCTTCACATGGTCATGCGCCAAGGTTTGTTGGCTGAGCTGGCCAAGCGCCAGCCCGCAGCTCAGTTGGGTGAGCGCGGCGATCCGCAGGCCGTGTTCCACAAGGAGAAGGTTGGTCGTGAGCTGACCGCTGCTGGTCTCGAGTTGTCGGCCCACAAAGTTGGCAGCAAGGCTGGCAAGCGAACGGTGGATTTGACCGCGACGTTCAAGGACTTCGCGACTCTGCAGAAGAGCCCGTTGTGCGGCAGCTCTGCGGAATGGGCGTTGACGAAGGGGCCGAAGCCTGGCTTGGGCAAGTTGACGCTGTACCCGCAAGGCAAGGTGGCTTGGGAGAAGGCTCGCTTGAAGGCCAAGCAGATTAAGGAGCAGATGGATCCGGTGGCCGAGACGTTCTTCAAGAGTCGTCAATCGCAGTTGGCCGGACTCAACATCTCGGTGCGCTTCAAGCTGCCCGGCGATGTGGTGGTTTGGACGCGGAACATGAAGAAGACCGGCGACCGCGAGGTCACGGCGCAGATCACCGCCGACCAGATCAAGACTCCGAAGGATCTGGTGCGGCGCTTGGCGCCCCGGTTCGAGGTCATCTTCGACGCTCGCGGCACCAAGCTGTTTGAGTAGCCGCGTGGGCTCGCCCGCCGCTGAAATGGCAGATTGCAGCGGGTTGGGCAAGTTGCACCAGGGTCCGGTTACCACTGCAGCTAGCTGCGGTACCGTCAGTGGCCAAGGCACGCATGGACGAACCCAACACTCCTTCTGACCCGAATCCGGAACCGCCGGCGAGTCCACCGTCGGAGTCAGCTTGGCCAGTCGAGCCTGTCGCAGAGGCGCCCGCAACAGCGCTGCGCGCGTAGGTTCTGTCGGCGAGCGCTTCCGCTTGTCGGCGAACGTGCGCACTGCCACCAGCCTGCAAGGCTTGGTCGTGGCGCTGCTGGTCTGCAGCACCGTGTTCAGTTTGCCGTTTGCGCTGATCGACGGGCCGGGTCGCGTGCTGCACGTGGCGCTGTTGTTACTCGGATCCGTGCTCTTGTGCTTCCCGTCGTTCTTGGTGTTCGCCAGCTACCTCGGCGTGCGACTGCACATTGCGCAGAGCCTGACGATTGCGTTGATCATTCCTGCCTCGGCGGCAGTGTTCACGATCGGGTTCGCGCCTATCTATTGGTTCCTGGACGTCACCATGCCGGAAGAAGGTGGCATTGGCGGTCCGGTGATTCGCATCGTGCTGTTGGTGTTGTCACTCGGCTTGGGACTTAGTCACGTCAACCGCTGCTTGTTCGCGGATGCGAAGATGAAGGCGCTGCGTGACAACTGACCGCTGTGGTTGGGTTGGCAAGTGCTGCTCGTGCTGCTCAGCATTCGCATGGCCCGCACACTTGGGCTGCTGTCGTGATTCGCTCGCTGTTGACGTTGATTGCATCGTCGGCTGTTGCGGTCGCGTTCTTCGCGTTGACTGGTGAGCCACCACAGCCCGGCTCCGAGCCAGGCTTTCGCGGCGCGCGCAGCTTCTACGAGGCGGTGTGGTTTGCCGTGTCACCGCCGCAACCGCCGCGCTGAATTTGGCCAATGGGTTGGGGCG
>JBNMND010000483.1:0-3417 GCA_051274975.1 Planctomycetota bacterium
AGCTAACCGAAACGCTGCCGACGAAGTGGTTGGAACTAGCTGGCGGCGATGGCCAGGCGGTCTTCGACGAGCTTCGCACCAGCAAGCCCGAAGACGCTCCCACCGTTGTCATCCAACACATGAAACGTGGGCTCGACACGAGCCGGGCGTGGGATGCGATCGTTCGCCTCGGTTCGCTGATCTTCCAACGTCGCCCTGGACGCCGCTCTGCCGATGGACGCACCTCGCTACTCCCGGTGCATGCACTGACCGTGCCCAACGCAATGCGCACATCGTTCTTGCGATCGCGTGACGAGGACACGAAGAAATTGCTGCTGCTACAAGCTGCGTCATGGACCGTTTCGCTGCGCGACGATCTCGCCAACATGGTCAACCTCTCGATGAAAACCAAGCAACGCATCGATGCACGTCAAGAACCGGAGTCCCTCGACGACGCGTTTGCGAGCAGTTCTCCGAGTGCGTTACGCGCATTGATGCAACGAGACGAACGCGATCTCACAGAGGCGAGCAAGCGACTGCGTGCCTCGCTAGTGCGAACCGGCAGCGAACACCATCAACACAAATACGCAGCGGCCATGTTCGAGGAAGCCGAACGCGTCGAAGAGTCACTCCGCCCAACCATCATCGCGGCGGCGATTGACTACCTCGCCAATCATCAAGACCGCGAGACCGAATTTCATCGGAAGGCCAATACGATGCTCGCGAAGGCCAAAGTCCGCTAGCCCCCGCAGAAGGCCGGCCTAACCGAACGTCAGTCTCGCGGAGAACGGCAGGTCTGATGCGCGAATGGCTACCGTGGCATTCATGGCTCGCCTCGGCGCCGCTCACGACACCAGTGGACTGCTGCCTAGAGCGATGCCCTACTCGCAACGAAAGTCGCACCAACGGGCGTTCATACTCGATGGCGATCCGGTCGCATAAACCACAGTCGGTCTGGACGTTCCGTGCGATGCATCCGTCAATTGGAACGATCACTCACAAGCGAACGATCCGCGGTAGTTCGCCTGTCACGATCATGATCAGCAAGTAGTGACTTCGCACCACGCGCCGTTGAGTGATACCGTGCCGCGCGGCACGATGTTCGACCGCTCCACTTTGCAGTATTGGCTAGGCCGCTTCGTGTTCGGCTTGGTGCTACTCGTGGCCGCAGGCAGCGGCATGATCCAGCGCGCCCTGCCGCTCAAGGACCCGCTCGGCCTGACCAGCCTTGGGCTCGGGCTGCTCGGTTTTCACCTGGCATTGAGCGCCGTCGGTCCCGTCACCCGCCTCAGCAACTACCGCCAGCACACCCGCAAGACTTGGGGCGACGCCGCGCGTACCCAATTCGAACGCGCCTCACTGCCGCGCCGCATCTTCTACTTGCTATCCGCCGTCGCCGAGGCCGACGGTCCAATGATCGCGTCCGAACGCGAAGTCGTCCGGCAGTTCCTGCTCCAGCGTTTCGACGATCCAGTGCAATCGCACGAGATCCGCACGTGGGAAATGCAGCCACTGCAGGTCCAAGACCTGATCGGCCTCGCAGCCCGCATCGCCACCAGCCTCGACGAAGCCGAACTCGACACGCTGTTCTGTTGGTGCGCGTTGGTCGCGTTCGCCGACGGCAAGTTCCGCTCCGATGAGCATCGCGCCTTGGCCGACGTCGCGCGCGGCATGGGCATCGCCGCTAGCCGCGCCCGCATGCTGTTCTACTTGGCGCGCGCCCAGTTCATGGCCGGCGCCGAAGGCAACCAACAGCAGGAACAACAGCAACAACAATACGACCCGGGACCGCGCCCCGTGCACGCCCGTGGCAATGCCCTCTCGGTGCTCGGCCTTCCGGTCAACGCCTCCGCCGAGCAAATCCGCCGCCGCCACCGCGAACTCGTTCGCAAGTTCCATCCCGACGCACAGCCCAATCTCGGCCCCGTCGCCCAGAAAGAAGCGACCGAGCGCTTCCAAGCGATCCAGCGCGCCTACGAAGTGCTCACATCCGACCAGTAGTCGAGCTACGCTCGGTTCATGGTCACCATTTCCGCCACCTACGAAGGCGATCTCTGCTGCACTGCCGTTCATGGTCCGTCTGAAGCCCAGCTGCAGACCGACGCACCGAAGGACAACGAAGGCCTCGGTCGCTACTTCTCCCCGACCGATCTAGTTGCCACCGCGCTCGGCACCTGCATCCTGACGACGCTCGGCATTGTCGCGCGCCGCCACGACTTCGACCTGAAAGGCTGCAAGGCCTCGGTCGAGAAGCACATGAACGCGACACCGCGCCGCATTGGTCGACTGCCTGTGCAGCTCACGATCGAAGGCAGCTACACCGACGACCAGAAGAAGCTGCTAGAGAACACCGCGAACACGTGCCCGGTGCACAAGAGTCTGCATCCGGATATCGATGCACCAATCTCGGTCGTCTGGGCCGGCTAGCGCTGGGTCCAAACACGAAACGTGCAAGACCCGCGCCCAGTGTTCGTCGCAAACGGATCGCGAACGTTTCGGTACGGATCGTAGGCGTTACCAGTCATCCACTGGATGTCACTGACGAACCCAGTGACCAGACCCCCTGCCGCGCCGATCGCGGCAGCCAGGCCTATGGCGAGTGGGATCGCAAGCAGTATCCCGCGCGGGTCGCTGCCCCAGTTACTGCTCGAGCTTGCGGGACGATCAGCGTTCACGCTCGCTGAAACCAACACCGGAATCGCAGTGAAGGCGCAGACGACCGGCTTCCCCAACGTGCACGAAGTAGACGCGCTCACCGGGACGACCAAGACGAGAGCAGCGATCGCGCGCGTCAACTTCATGCCAAGAACCGCGAACCCAAAACCTAAAATGACCCCTCGCTAGTATTCGTCGCAAAGGGGTCGCCGATGTTGCGGGTCGGGTCGTCGGCTTTGCCCCTGATCCAATTGATGTCGCTGATGATGCCGGTGACCAAGCCAGCCGCGGCGCCCACCGCCGCCACCACCAAGAACCCGCATGCAGCGCCGCGCGGATCGCAACCGCAATCGCCGCTGTTACCGAGCACATAGACTGGCGTGGTCACGGCGCAGACAAACGGTTTGGCCAGCGTGCAGGAGGTCGAGGAGAACGCCAGGGCTGCTAGGGCCGAGGCCATCAGTAGGCGTTTCGTGGACATGGGGCGGGCAAGCGCAGCCAGATCCCGAGCGTGGCGTTTTCGGCCAATTCCTGGGAACCACCGCCAGCGATCACTGCGGCAGACAAAAACCTCAGCCAAACAAAACCGTCCGTCGCTCCCCAACGTCTTCACCGGCACGATCCATTCATGAGCACAGCGGAACCGTTCCTGGCAGAGCTGTTTCAGACCCACCGAAGTGGTCTGGCAGGAGCGGTGCGCAGTGTGCTGGGTCCTTCGACGGACGTGACCGAAGTTCTGCAGGACGCCTTCCTCAAGTGTTGGCGCGCTTGGCAGCAGGGCAC
>JBNMND010000484.1:0-3413 GCA_051274975.1 Planctomycetota bacterium
CACGGCGCAAAGCACCTATTTTAACGGTGTCGACGCCTACAACCCGACGACCAACACCTGGACCAACCTGTCGGCCGACGGCAACCCGGCCGGTCCGGCGAGCGGCTTCCGCCAAGCGATGGCGTACGACCCGACCAGCAACCGCTTGGTTATCTTCGGTGGCTCATCGGCTCCGGGCCTCACCTCGAGCGCCGGCTGGGCCTTCGATCTCGGCACCAACACGTGGAGCTCGATCCCGAACCCGACCCCCGGCACGACCGGTCCCTCAGATCGCTACGACGCCAAGATGGCCTACGACGCCGCGACCGGCTTGATGATGTTGTTCGGTGGCGATGGCCCCGCCAGTGGCGCCGGTGACCGCCTCAACGACACCTGATGGCTCGCCGGTACCTCGTGGATCGCAGTGAACCCGACCAACGCCCCGTCGGCACGTTCGCTGTTCACGATGACGGCCCGCTCGGCCCCTTACAACGACATCATCCTGGCCGGTGGCCAAAACTCGACTGGCGTTCGCCAGAACGACACGTGGCAATGGAACGGAACCGATTGGGCGCAGATCACGCCGATCAACTCGACCGTCCCGGTCACCTTCGGTGGCGGTAACGACTCGGTCTACGACTCGGTTCGTGAGTGCGTCGTCATCATCAATGGCACCGGCACCGGCATCGCACCGTCGAACCTGACGGGCGCGGGCGGCTGGACCAGTGAGTATGACTGCGTCACCAACGAGTGGCGCGCCTACGGTGCCAACCTGACGAGCCAAAGCGCTGACGATCCGATCATCGGCAACCACCAGCGCTTCGCCGTCGCGTTCCTCAACGGCAAGACCTACTCGTGGGGCGGCCAGAACGCGCCATCAATCGGCGACATCAATCTGCCGTTCGTCCGCGAATACCAAGCCAACCCCGTCGCCACGGCGGTGAGCTACGGCGCCGGCTGCAATGGCTCGACCGGCAACCCGCTGACGCTGACCGCGGACAACGGTCCGTGGGCCGGACGCACCTGGAGCGGCACCTGTAGCAACCTGGGCGCAACCACGGTGGCGCTGCAAGTCTTCGGTTTGAGCACCTCGTCGATTCCGCTCAGCGCGATCCTGCCTGGCTTCGGCCAGCCGGGCTGCGTCTTACTGAACACGGCCGAAGCCATCCTCGGTCCGGTTCTGCCGACCGCCGGCACAGCCCCGATTTCGATCGCGCTGCCGCTCGATCCGGCACTCGCCGGCCAAGCGCTGCACGCTCAGGTTGCCGAGATGAACCTGACGCTGACGGGCCTTTGGACATCGAACGGTCTGACGCTGACGATCGGCGCGCTCTAACTCGCACCCGACAACCGCGCTGCGCAGAGGCAAGCCTGGATGCCCCCCCAACCCCGTCACCTCTTGGCGGGCTTGAGCTTGCGACCGAGCAACTTGCGCGCTTCGCCCCACAGCTTCTTGCTGTCACACGCTTCGAGAAGTGTGCGCAATGCCGCAGCCGGATCGGTGCCGGTTCGCAACTCGTGCAGGTAAGCCTGGTACACCTTGCGATACTTGGCAGGTCCAAGACGGAAGAACGCGACCCACGCACCCGGATCTGCAAAATCGCCACCAGCTTTCTTGTCGGCGGTGGCATCGGCGAGGTTCGCGCGAACTCGCTGCACATCGCCCAGCCAAAGCTCGGGGGCACGCGGCAGCGCCTTGCCGCAGCGAGCCTTCATGCGCGCAAGTAGCTCTTCGCCCCAATGCACCCACATCGTGTCTTCGAGCGAGTACAACGTGGACAGCAAGTAGCGATGGACCACCGCCGAGAAGCTGACGCGCGACTCGACGTCCGCGTCGTAAACCACTGACGTGACGATCCGGCGCATGCCAACGTCAGAGTCGATGGTGATGTTCTGATCGGAACTAGAGATCAGCTCAGCCTTCTTCGCGGCGCGGGCCTCGACATAGATCACCACGGGCTCTCCCTCCACAAAGACCGGCGCGCCGTGAGTCTTGGTAAAGTCCTTCACAATCGAGCTGAGCAACTTGCGCATGGCCGAGCGATGCTTCCTGGCGACGTTGGCGGCGAACGCCATCTCAAAGCCCGATTCGGATTCATACTCGTAGCCCTTCTCGCGCAGTGGCCACAACGGCAGATTGACCTCAATCTTGCCCGCCAGCTGCAACAGCGCCTGACGAGCCTTCGGTAGCATTTCGGTCGAAAGCTCGAATGTGACCGACATCGCACGGCCGTTGGCACGGCGGTGAACCATCAAGAAGCTTTGATCCGGGCTGCCCGCGACCTGGAAACTCGCATGCGGCACCGGCTCCATCAACAGGCGGTACTTTCCATCGAGAACGTAGCCGGCTTCGACCTTGCCGTATTGCTCCCTAATCGCCTGCAACCTCAGCGTCGGGCAAGACCCATTGAGAATCCAAATGCCGACATCAAAGTTGCCGAACTCGATAGTCCGCGCCGTGAACTCGAGAGCCGAGACGCTACCTATGTTCTTGTCCGTGATCTGCCGCGATTTGCGCTTCGCGAACTTCCAGTCGAGTGGCTTGGGAAACCCGACTGCCTTCGCATCGTCGTAGAGGAATCCTTCGGTTACCAACTCGGCCGCAGGCTCGGCTTCCTGCGCGACGACCACAGAATGACAAGCGACAAACGACCCAAAGACCAATCCCAGGCTCCAAAGCTTCACCATTGCGAATCCAACCATAGCGTCCAGCCTTCGATTCTCGACCTCGCTCTGCAGCCGACTGGTCCGCCGGCCCACGCACTTTCGGTCGCGCGGCGTGCGCTTTCCATAGCGGCTCGAAACGCCGGAGCAATGCCCGAGCGGCGCTCCTTACGGACGACGCCCGCTGCCGCCACCCTTCCAGCATGAGCAACGCCAACAACCCGCCCCAACTCAGCCTCGCCGAACTCATCTTCGTTTCCTGCAACTCACGCGCCGCGGCGTTGAGCCGACAAACAGGCGAAATCGTCTGGAGCTGGAAGGCGGCGAAGGGTTCGGGCTTCGTGGCCTTACTTCTGGACGGCGATCGCTTGATCGCGTCGGTGAATGGCTACACGTATTGCCTCGACGCACAAACGGGTGAGCAACTGTGGATGAACCCGCTGACCGGCTATGGCGTCGGCGTTCCGTGCCTGACTTCGGTGCGCGGCACGTCGCTCGGTTCGTCGGTGCTAGTGGTGTGATGCCGAAATTAGCCATCTTCTCCGCGGCCCTCAACGCCGCTCACTGCGTTGGGTTGTCCTCGACGTATCCATGAATAGGCCTGCGGCAACCCGCCTTGTGAGCGACGTCGATGACTCGCGCATAAGACGGCAACTGTCTGCATCACACCACTAGCGCAGGCGCAAGCGGATCAGAGCTCGACTGCTCCGGGTAGCGCTGGCGCCAGCTAGAGTGACTAGGTGTAGCGGCGCACGCTGCACGGCGTGCTT
>JBNMND010000485.1:0-3396 GCA_051274975.1 Planctomycetota bacterium
CACCGGGCGAATAGCCACATCAGTCGCCAGGTCTTTCCGCGGGGCGGTCATCCGGATAGAGGTTAGGGGATGACGTTCCCCGCCGCCACGCACCAACCGTTCCGTGCCGCTCACATCCGTTGCTGCGGCCTGTTGGCGCTGCTACTCCTCGGTGCCTCTGCCTGTGGCACTGCGGCCAATACCTACACGCCTGGCGAAATCACGAAGGAGCAGAAGGCCCGGTGCCGTGTGGTCGCCCAGGCATTCGTCGATAGCAAGCCGGAATACCCGGCGCTGCGCGAGGAGCTGCGTGAAGACCCAGTCGCGATGGCTTGGTTCGTTCGTTATCTCGTGTCCGAGATCGTGCACGCGCGCGAGGGGCAGGCCGAGAAGCTTGGCGAGAAGAAGGTGCGCATAGACCGTGTCAAGGAAGCGACCAAGGGGCGCGACACTCCGGCGGAGTGGCACCTGCCGGGGCAGCACGCCGACAGCCGCGCTGTCGGGCAGGTCATTGCGATTGGCGAGCAGGCCGTCGACGTTGTTGTTCACGACTTGGTGCTAAAGCCGCAGGAGTTCTTGCGCGCCATCGGTGTCGAATTGCTCACCGGGATTGGCGACCCCGCGGTGCCCGCGCTACTGGAGTTGGCGAGCACCGGTGATCAACAGCAACAACGCGTCGCGGCGCGTGCGCTCGGTGAGCTTGGCGCAGTCGGTCCGTCGTTCGAGGCCTTGAAGCAGCTGGCTCGCTCGCCGGTCTGGCGCATTCGCAGCGATGCGGCCAAGGGGCTCGCCAGCGGTGGCCCAGAAGCGCGTGACTTCTTGATTGGCATGCTCCAGGACGAGGACCCGTTCGTGCGCAGGAAGGCCGGCGAAGCGCTCGCCCGATACAAGGATCGCATCGCGGCAACGGCGCTCATCGACTTCCTTGAGTCCTGCAAGGGTTCGAAGGACTTGACCGGCGAATTGGCCGCACAGAAGGCTCTGCAGGCGATTGCCGGCACTAGGGGGCCGCGTTCCGCATCAGCGTGGCGACGTTTTGTTGACGAAATGCCGTCTGGAGAAGACGAGCGCTGAGGCCCTCTTGCGTGCATGCTTAGGGCTGCATGCATCCCAGCGTGCTGACGCAACGTTGTTAGTGGTCGAAGTAGAGCTGCACGGAATACATGGCTGACGAGTGGAAGATTCAACGGGACCGCGAGGGCTGCCAAAAGCCTGGTTGTCCCTTGCAGACCAGCAGGTCGTACTTTGCCGTTCTTGAGTGGGCGCCGGTTGCGACCAAGAAGAATCCGGAGACCGAGGTGATGACCTGTGTGCGTCGCGAATTGTGCGACGCGTGCTTCCAGGATCACGAGAAGACCTGCGACGAGGCCGCGCCGCCGATCTTCTGGCGGGCCATGCGCAAGGTCGCGGGCAAGAAGGATCCGGTGCTCGACCTGCAGTCGCTGCGCATGCTGTTCGATCGCCTCGCCAACGTCGAAGATGATCGCGCCCGCGCGCTGCGCTACTTCTGCGCGCTGCTGCTGCTGCGCAAGCGCGTGCTGAAGATGGCTAAAGCGAAGACTCGCGAACAGCAGCAGGCCGACTTGGTGCTGCGCGACCCGAAGGTCAAGGACATGGAACCGGTGTGCCTGGTTGCGCCGGCGATCGACATCAGCGAGCTGGGCGCCATCAAGGATGAGCTGCTCGCGATGTTGGGCGAGGGATCTGAGGACGAAGCGGCTGACGCGGACGCGTAGCGCTGTCTAACGCAAGAGCGTCGCGCCGGGGGCGCTGAGTACGAGTGCGCCGTTTAGCGCGGCAATCGCCTGCCAGCGGTATTCCTGGCCATACAGGGCCGTGGTTGCTGGGATCGCGATCGTCCACGTCAACGCGCCGTTCTGAACGCCTGCCAGCGGTAGCGATGCTTGGAATGGATCAATCCAGAGGTCGCCCATCACGCCCGGCACCGGAATGCGATTGCCGGGAAGTCCGAACACAAGTCCGCTGAGCGAGCCTGTGATCGACTGCACCGTCAAGCTGGAGCTAGAACCAAGTGCGAATCCGGTGGTCGTGACGGAGGGTAGCTCGGCAATCGTTGTCGTGGCGGTTCCTGTGATCGCGGGGGACACGCCGGGTGGCAAGACGAATGTGGATTGCGTTGAGATGATCGGGGCGAGCAGCAGTGAATGGCCATGCACGATGTCGGACGAGCCAGCCAGTTCGAATGCGCTGGTCGTTGCCGAAATCGCGTGAGAGCCCGGTAAGCTGCCGCTGAGCACGGTGTTGGACGCACCGCCTCGCAAGTTCGAGTTGGTGCACAAGGCGGTGCTATCGGTGAATTGTGCGGCTGCGTTCGAGGGAGTGCCGCCTTCAAACGCGGCTTCCTGACCCGACAAAACACTGTCACTGAATACGACGGTGCTGTCGGTGACTTGCATAGGGACGCGCGCCATGCAGTTCACGTTCGCGAACACGACCTGATCGCTGCCGTCGATGACGAACGAGCACGAGCCACCGGGAACGTCCTGAAAGGTCACGCGGCCCGCGCACTGGTCGATGTGCACGGTAGGGGAATACTGGAGCCACCAGCCAAGTCGCAGGTTGCAGAGCGTCACGCTCTGTTGTGCTGAGACCTGCACCCGAATGGTCGTGGGGGAGTTGTTGAACAGCATGATGCTGCCACCGGGCACAGGGTCACCAATGATGCGCAGCGACTTGTTGATCACCAATGTGCCGGACAGCCATTCGGTCGCGTTGCGCAGCAAGATGATGTCGCCGTCGCTTGCGGCAGCGACCGCGCTGCCAAGGTTGGGTAGCGCCGCCGGGTTGCCAGCCTCAACGATCCACGTGCTCTGCGCGGCGCAGGCCGCAACGGCAAGGAATGGGGCTATGGCGCGGATCATTGCGCCAGCATAAGGCGCGGCTCACCGGCCCAATAGCGGGCTCGCGTCGTGCGGGGCCGCTAGTTCTTGCGCAGCCAGCTGATGTCCCAGACGAACGCGTCGCCAGCCTCTAGCGCGGTGCGCGCCGGCAGCAGCAGCGTTGCCTTCAGGCCGTCGCGGTCCGCCTGCACGCCGCGGCCGGTCGGTAGCACGCCGGAGGTGATCACGTTGCCGGGGGCGACGACTTCGAAGCGCAGCACGTCGGCGATCTCCTTGGTGCGACCCGACGGGTCATAGGCCTTCGCCATCTCTTTGCGCGTCTTCTGGTCGGGCACGAGCGTCTCGATCCACTTGGCACCTGGGCCGCGCTGAATGTTGACGCGCAGGCCTGGCCGATCGCCGTCAAGTTGTGGTGAGAACGTCACTTCGCCATCGCCGAGCGTCACCGTCCCGACCTCGGAGAAGGTGCCTTGGCTGGAAACCAAGCCGGCTCGAATCGTCCAGTTGACGCCCTTGGCGCGGTTCTCGGCGTCGGTGGCCTTGGCGATCGGCATCA
>JBNMND010000486.1:0-3385 GCA_051274975.1 Planctomycetota bacterium
TAGACGTTGGCGAGCTTGCCGGTCGCCGCATAGTTGCACTGGGCAACGCCAGTGCGCTCTGCATCGGTGCCGATCCAAAAGAACATCGCGTAGGGCAGCGACTTGTCGGTGCCCAAGTAGAACGTCGACATCTTGGCCTTCGGACTGACCGAGATCGCCATCGCCTCATTGCCGTCGTTCGGCGTCCAACTGACGGCGAACTTGCTGGCGCCGCGGCGCAACAAGAACATGTCCCTCTGGCGGAACCAACCCATCTTGCGGCTGGAGCCGGACTCGCCAAGCGAATCCAACCACCAGTATGTCGGCGCCGGACCGCCGCGCGGGCCGTAGTCGGCGGCCTTCCAGTCCTTGAGCGCCTCGAACTTCAGATCGTAGGTCTTGGCAGCCACCTTCGGCATCAACAACGCGTCGATGCCCTTTGAGTCGGCGTCGTAGCCTTCGTTCGAACGCTTGTCGGACTTCTTGCGGGCTTCCTCCAGCTTGCGCAGCTCATCCTTCACGATGGCCTTGCCCTGAATGTAGTACTTGTCGAACGTGTAGCCCCAACGCTCCCTGCACGACAATTGCTGCTCGATCGCGAACACGACTCCTTCCTTATCCTCGATCGTCTGCTCAGGCGTCTTGCTACCGATGACACTCGCGAGTCCCCAAAGATCCGCCGCCTCCTGGTAGTGACCGATCGACTCGGCGACCTTGGCCAGACTCATGAAGTCCCGGTAGCACGACTCGTAGTCCTTCTTGACCTTGCCGGTCGCCACATTGGTGGCGTAGTCCCCCCAGATCTTGGCCGAGTTCGCACGGCACGTCTGCAGGCGCTTGTAGATTTGGTCCGTGCAACCGTCGACCCAACGCTGCACGTGCGTCAGCGTGTCCTTGTTGCCAAAGTTTCGCTCCCACGACGCCATCAGCGCTTCGGCGTTCAGCTCAGCGCCCTGATTGTCGCTCGTCGCGGCGATGCGCCAAAACTCTTCGTAGTAGGTGATCGCGTGCAGGTGGCCACGCTTCGTAGCTTTGTCGAGGATCTTGTCGTCCTCGAGGCTCATGCCCTGAGCCCACATCTTGCGGAAGTCCGCGCGATTGAGTTCTTGCGCGGGCAGAGCCGCGGCGAGTGCGAACAGAAGGGAGACGAAAACGGCAGTCTTGGTATGGCGCATCTTCAGCGTAGAGGGGTGGTCCCCCATCCTACCGAGATGACGCGGCGGGCACAGCCGCTGAGCTACTTCTGCGCGTCCTTGCTGACGCGTTCCAAGAACTTGCGCTCGGCCGGGGTCAACGAGGCCAGGCCTTCGGCTTTGACCTTGGCGAGGATCTGGTCCATCTGCTGACGTTGGGCCTGCACGCTCTCAAATTCGCGCTGGGCACGCTTCTGCCTGACGTTCTGCATCATTCGGGCGAGCAGGCCCGACCGGGTTTGCCCGGATGAATCTGCCCAGTCAACGAACAGGTTCTTGCGGAAGGCCAAGAAGCCGAGCACCGCGCCGCCGAGGTGGGCACTGTGCGCCACGCCCCCGCCGAAGCCTCCAGCCAGGCCGATGAACGTCTGGTAGAAGGCGATGAAGACCAATACGCCGGCCAGCGCCCACAGCGGGATGATGTTGAAGACCAGCGCGTTCGGGAAGCGGCAGGCCGCGTAGACCAAGAACGAGTAGCAGGCGCCACTGGCGCCGACGAGCGGTACGTTCTGGTAGCCCTGAACCGCGGCCAGCCCAAGGTGCAGCAGGGCACCGCAGACGCCACCGATCAGGTAGAGCTTGATCGTGCCCCGGTAGCCGAGGCGCGCCTCCGCAATGGTGCCCATGAAGTAGAGCACCATCATGTTGCCGAAGAAGTGCCACGCGTCGGTAAAGCTGTGCGTGAACTGGTAGGTCACCAGCCGCAGGAAGCCCAGGCCGAAGCCCTCGAGCCCCAAATCCCACGAGAACGCAAACCAGAACCCTGAGGCCCCGTCGGCGGCCGGGGCGCTGAGGCGGCCAAACAGAATGGCGTTCAGCCCGAAAACGATCGCGTTGACGATCATCAGATGCTTGATCGCTGGGGTCAGCTGCGGAAGTCGTGGACCTTCATTCATCATGGCGGACAGCGGGGCTGTGTCTCACGGTTGGGTGCGGGGTGCACCTCCGGTATCTTTCGGCAGAACCACAACCGGAGACGTAGTCAGTGCCTGCTCAACTTCTAGACGGACGACAGATTGCCAAACGCATGCGGGAACGCTTGCGGGAAGCTCGTGATGCATTCGGCTCCCCCGCCGTTCGCCTCGTATCCCTCGAGATCGGCCAGAACCCCGCAGCTGCGGTATATGTCCGCAATCAAAAGCGTGCTGCGGCAGAAGTCGGCATCGATATGGAGGTCCTGAACCTGCCAATCGCGACGTCCGAGGCCGAACTGCTGAGCACCATTGCTGAATTGAACAGTCGGACCGACGTGTCCGGCATGCTCGTGCAGCGACCGATGCCACCGGGAATCGATCCGCGCACGGTGCAAATGGCGATCGATCCCAAAAAAGATGTCGAGGGCATGCACCCGGCGAACATGGGAACGATCCTCTACAAGGAGCCAATGTTGCCACCGTGCACGGCGGCGGCGGCCCAGCAGCTGATTGTCGAGACCGGCATGGACCTGCGCGGTGCCGAGACGGTCGTCGTTGGCCACAGCGAGATCGTCGGCAAGCCGATCGCCGTGTTGCTGCTGCACCACTTGTCGACGGTGACCGTTTGCCACATCGGCACCAAGAACCTGATCGAACATACGCGCCGCGCCGACATCGTCGTGGTCGCGGTCGGCAAGGCCGGCCTCGTGCATGGCGACATGCTGAAGCCCGGTGCGTGCGTCATCGATGTTGGCATCAACCAAGGTCCGGACGGGAAGATTGTTGGCGACGTCGACTTCGCCTCGGCCAATGAGGTTGCCGGCTTCTTGACTCCGGTTCCCGGCGGTGTTGGGCCAGTGACCGTCGCGATGCTGCTGCGCAATACGCTGCGCGCCGCTGGCGCGGAGATCTAATGCTTCGCGTCCACATGCGTAGCTTGCTCGGTTCGGTGACGACCGGGACTGCGCTTGCGGTATTGCTGGCCAGTTGCCAACTGCAACCGCCTGTGCAGCCCCAGTTGAAGCAGCCGAACATCGTGCTGTTCTTCGTCGACGATCTCGGCTGGCAAGATGTCAGCGAGCCGTTCCACTCAGAACGCACCCCTTGGAATGAGCGCTACGACACGCCGAACGTCGAGCGCCTCTGCCGCGAAGGCACGAAGTTTCCGCACGCGTATGCGCACCCGGTGTGCACGCCGTCGCGCGTCAGTTTGATGACCGGCATGGCGGCGGCGCGGCATCGCGTCACGCACTGGACGCTGAACGCCGGCGAGCCGAGTGACAGGCAACGGCAAGGCAT
>JBNMND010000487.1:0-3337 GCA_051274975.1 Planctomycetota bacterium
GTTCACGCTGCCGGGCACGAACTGTGCTCTGCTGACCAGCCTCGACGCGACCGCCATCACGTTTGCTGATGCAGCGGGCAACGTCACCGGCACAGACCTAGCGCTGTCGCTGCCCGCCGACCCGGCGATCAACGGCGTCCTGATCTACGAGCAGCTCGCATCGCTGGTGCCCGCGGCCAATTCCTGGGGCATCGTCTTCAGTGACGGCGTCGAAGTGACCTTGGGCATCTTTGACGTGCTGGGCCGCCAGACCTACACGGTCGCGCACGACAGCGACGCCAGTGCAACCTTCGGCAACGTGGTCGAGCCGTTCGGCTACGCGTTGCGCCTGCGCACGCTCTAGTCTGAGCCGTGCCGCTCGCAGTGTCTTCGATACAGTCCGTGTCGTTGACGCAAACTGCGTTGCGGATCACTAGAGCCCACCGCCACCGCGGCGACCTTGTCAGTAGCGACCACACATTGAGCGCAGGCTGACGGTGTCGGCCGCGAGGTTCCTTTGTCCGGATGTGGTCGCGGCTATCGATACACGACAAGTGCATCTGAGCCCGTCCGCAGCACGAAGGGTTCCCCGTGGACATCGTTGAGAGCTTTAAGAGGGTCGCGGTCGTCGGCGCTGGCGTATCCGGTCTAGCCTGTGCCAAGCTGCTTGGCGACCACGGCATCGACGTGGTGGTCTTCGACAAGTCTCGCGGCACCGGCGGTCGGGCCTCGACGCACCGCAGCGGTAACTACGCGTTTGACTCCGGCGCTCAATACTTCACCGCGCGCGATGCTCTGTTTGTCGCGCAAGTGGACGACTGGGTCACTGCTGGGGTCGCTGCAGAATGGCGCGGCGAGACCGTGCGCCTGCGCGACGGCGAGGTGCTGCCGGGGCAGAGAAGCACCCAGCGATTCGTTGGCGTGCCCGGTATGAGCTCGATCTCGCGGCACCTGGCGCGCGACTGCAGGGTCACGACCGGGTTTCGGGTGGTGAGACTCGAACAGGATCGTGATGGCGTGGCGCTGGTTAGCCAAGACGATCATCGCGAAGGCGGTTTTGATGCCGTCGTGGTCGCCACGCCAGCGCCGCAGACTGCTGCGTTGGTTCGGAGCGCTGCGCCGGATCTCGCTGCGGTGGCCGAGCGGGTGCCGTTCTCAGCATGTCTGGCGCTGATGGTTGCGTTCAAAGATCGCTTGCCGCTTGGCTTCGACGGCGCCTTCGTCGATGACTCGCCACTGTCTTGGTTGGCGCGCGATAGCTCCAAGCCTGGCCGGCTCGGTGACGAAACATGGGTTTTGCACGCTGAGCCGAGTTGGTCCGATGAGAACTTCGCTGCTGAGGAAGAAGTGATCGTCGAATCTCTGCGACAAGCGTTCGCCCGCGCTACCGGTATCGCCATGCCAGAGCCGCTCTATTCGCGGCTGCACCGTTGGCGCTATGCGCTGCCACCGGAGCCGCTGCGTGATCGGTTTCTGTTTGATGCGACCACCGGAATCGGGGCATGCGGCGATTGGTGTGCTGGTCCGCGCGTCGAGGGCGCGTTCTTGAGCGGCACGGCCCTCGCTGAACGGGTTCTGCAGTGGCTTGTAGAGGGAGCGGGGAGTCGTGCCAGAAGGTCCTGAAGTCCGGCGCGAAGCGGACCGAATTGCGCGGGTGCTGACGGCTCAGCCAGCCGCCGAAGTGTGGTTTGCGTTCGAGCATCTGCAGGCGTGGTCGCACTGTCTGCGCGGCGAGGTTGTTCAAGGCGTCGAGTCGCGCGGCAAGGCGATGCTGGTTCGGTTTGCCAACGGCGTGAACATCTACTCGCACAACCAGCTCTACGGTCGCTGGTTCGTGAAACCACGAGGTGAGTTGCCGGTAACGAATCGACAACTGCGCCTCGCCGTGCACACGGAGAAGCATTCGGCGCTGCTTTACAGCGCCTCGGAAATTGAGGTTCTTAGCGACGAAGAACTTGATGGGCATTCGTTCCTCAAGCGATTGGGGCCCGACGTGTTGTCGGCGCAGGTGCGCGCAGATGACATCGAAGCCCTGCTTGCGGATACCCGGTTTCGACGGCGGTCCCTGGGGGCCCTGCTGCTCGATCAAGGGTTCGTCAGCGGCCTCGGCAACTACCTGCGCAGCGAGATTCTATTCGTGGCGCGGCTGGACCCCGCGCAGCGTCCGGTGGATCTTGGCGAACGTGCTCGCTCCGAGTTGGCGGCCGCGATCTCCGAGATTACCCACCGAGCCTATCGTCTCGGCGGCGTTACCAATGATCCCGATGACGCGCGTCGCTTACGGGGGGAAGGCGTGCCTCGCCGCGAGTATCGTCACTACGTGTTTGCGCGCAGCGGCAAGCGATGCCGACTTTGCGGCGAAGCGATTGTTAAGGCCGTCAGCGCGGGTCGAAGAATTTACACGTGCCCGTGCTGTCAGAGCACGGGGCCGAGCGGCTCGTCATGAAGGCACGCCGCGGCATCTCGTTGCAGCTTGCGACTCTTCGAACAGGTGCGAGCTGATTCGCTAACTTGATGCATCCGCAGTGTCTGTGGTCGCGAACTCACCGGTAGCGTTCGAGTCGGCTGGAAATATCTTCCAACGATGTGCTGTGCGCCCGCTGTGAGGATCATCATGACTGCCAGCCTGACGTCACTCCTGCCTTCGAGCCGCGCTGCGGCCACGTGGACGATTCATCTCGAAAAGGAGTACCACAAGTTCAGTGCCGCGCACTTTTTGATCTTTGACGACGGCACTGCCGAGAGGCTGCACGGCCACAACTACCGAGTTGCCGTCGAAATCGATACGCCCCGAACGAGTTGCGGGATGGTGATCGACTTCAAGCGTGTGAAACCACTGGTGACCGCGATCATTGATCCGCTCGACGAACGATTCGTGATCCCAGGGCTGCATCCCGATCTCACGTGCCGCGCAATCGGCAATGACGAAACGGAGATCCGCTACGGCAAGCGACGCTACGTCGTGCCAACCGAAGAACTGTGCGTGTTGCCGTTCCTCAACAGCAGTTCTGAAAACCTCGCGGAGTGGATCGGAACCTCCTTGTTGGATTCGGTGCGATCTGCATTCCCGGCAGTGCAGTTGTCGCGGCTCTCGGTCAGTGTCGAGGAGACGCCTGGCCAGCAGGGCATCTTCACTCTCAAGTTCTAAGCACTCTCGATAGTCCGCACTGGCTTCATGGCCCTGGCTGGGCCGCGCCGCAACGTGTGACTTGCCGCATCCGCAATCGACCCTCTGACGACCGCAAACCCGTGACCAGCTCTCCGGCCCGCATCACCCAACCGTTTCGCCAGATGAACCCCAGTTCCGTGTCCCGGAAGGACGCGCTGGAGGCAGTCCGGACCTTGCTCACTTACATTG
>JBNMND010000488.1:0-3335 GCA_051274975.1 Planctomycetota bacterium
CTCGCATGGTGGGGTTACGACAAGTGGATTGCGAACCAGGCCCACGCCGGCGGTCCAACCAACACGACTAGCGGGCAGCCCGCGGACAAAGGGCAGGCCACGGGCGTTGCGGGTCTCGAAGGCGCCGGCCTGACGGACGTGCTGAACGGCAACGCCTCGCCCCGGTCAGACTCGCCCCGGTCAGACTTGCCCCGGTCAGCGTCCGGCGAAGTGCTACCGCTCGATTCTGGCGGTGACTCGACCGGCGGTGTCCCGCTTGCGGCCGACGTCGACGAACTGTTGCCGCTCGTAGATACTGGCAACGCCGACGCGATCTCGCTCGCATGGCAAGCGGTGGCCTCGGGCAATCTTGGTGACGAACACGATCGTGTGCTCGCATCGCTGGCGCCGCGAGGAGATGACTTCTCCAAGCAGTTGGCAGCACTCGGCAACCACAACGCGTTCTTGCACAGTGTCGAAGGCCGCGCAGCATCGGCGAGGGCGTTGAAGACTGCGATGGCACTGCCCGATCACGAAGCCGTCAAGGCTGGTTCGCAGTTGCTGTACTTGATGGCGCGTGGCCGCATCTTGCGTTCGGACACGGTCGTTCGTGATGCCGTCGACAAGGCCTACCGCCAGCACCTCATCCGCGTGGATCGCTGGATGTGCAACCCGACAAATGTCGCTGGTGCGCGCAGCTACACGGTGAAGCCTGGCAACAGTCTCGACGTCATTGCCCGCCACTTCCGTCGCCAAGGCATCAAGGTCGAAGCCGGCACGATTGCGGTGCTCAATCGCATCAGCAACCCCAACTTACTGCGCGCTGGCCAGAAGCTGAAGATTCCGGTCGCGCCAGTCTCGGCCGTGCTCGAGAAGCGCAGCTACGCGTTGATGCTATTCGTTGGTGACGAGCTACTGCGTCTCTACTGGGTCGGACACGGTGAGAACGATCGCACCCCAGTCACGACGTTCACCGTCATTGCCAAGCAGGCGAAGCCGGACTGGACCGCTCCAGACGGCAACGTCTACGCCTACGGTCGCAAGGAGAACATCCTCGGCGAGTACTTCATCAAGTTCGGTCACGATCAATACTCGGGCTTCGGTGCGCACGGCACGCCGATGCCGAATACAATCTGCACGCAGTCTTCGATGGGGTGCCTGCGCATGTTCGATCAGGACATCGCGGAGCTGTTCCAGATCCTGCCGCGTGGCGCCAACGTTGTCGTGCAGTCAACCGAGTCGGTTCGATAGTACGGCGCGCCTGTTCGCAACAGAACCCAAGGCCAAGCCGTGGTTCGCTAGCGCTTCGCTGGTGCGCTAGCGCCGCCAAGGTCCAGGCCCGGAAAGGCATTGATGCGCCATGTGTGCTCAAGCCCGATCGCCTCAATGTTGGCGGCCGGAAGCGTGTCGTAATTGTAGTGGAGCACGCGGCGGCCATTCAGCGCCACGATGGACATCGGCGGGTCATCTGTGACCGGCTCGACGTTCAGAAGAAGCGCCGCATTCGCTACCTGGCCGCCAACCGAGGCAATTGCCTGGTCTCCGGATTCGCCCTCGCGGCGGTAGCGAACTTCCCAATGGCATTGGCGGACCAGTTGGAGCATCAGCGGCCGACCTTCGATGTCTAGGTCGATGGCTGCCTCGTTTGGACTCGGTCGCGTTGCGTTGGGGACGGTCGCGTAACCAGCCAGATGCAGGCCTGGAACCTTCTCGCGGAGCAGCGGCCAGATCAACTTGGTCGTGTCCTGGTCGACCCCGAGACGCTTCCGCAACGGCTCCGAAAGGCACTGGTAGACCACGTCAGGGTCATCCCTTCGCAATGCCTCAAGGAACGTTCGCACGGTGTGTTCCGGCGAATCGAAGCGGACCGAGATCCATTCGGACTTGTCTGGGCCGCAGAACAAACGGGCTAGCGAGCAGCAGCTTTGCAGCGGCAGGGCCAGAAGAGCAGTGACCGTCAGGATAATGCGGCGCATTCTCAGCATCGTGCCGATCTTGAAGCTGCGATGCCATCGATTCGTTGGCGCACAGCAGTTGGAATCGTCCCGACCTGAGCGGACCGTTTGCCGATCGGGAGTTTTACAGGGGTTCAGTAGCTATACTGCTTCGCCCACATAGAAGCGCTTCAGCACCCGCAACTCGCGAACACCAATGACTACTTTGTTCCACTCCCTCGCTTTGGCCTCCTTGATGGTTGTCTCCGCCGCGGCCCAGGCGACCCCAGGCAAGGCTCGCAAGGGCGCGCCCGCGCCACAAGGCGTTTCACGCGCGCCAAACAAGCAGAGCCAGGCAGCCAGGGGGGGGAATTCGTGGTTCGGCGTCACCGTTCGCGAACTTGGCACCTTCTATGGTCAGGGCGAAGCGATCGGCACGTTCAACTTTAAGAACCCGCACAATGACGCCGTCGAGTGGCGCAGCATGCAGCCGAGCTGCCAATGTGCTAGCGCCGAGATCCGCATCGGCGATCGCACCTACCGCGTCATCGCCAAGCCGACCAAGCGCGTCGTGCGTGTGACCAAGCGCGAAGGCCAACCGGACAAGCTTGAAAACGTGACCAGCATCACGATCGGCCCAGGTGAAGAAGGTGTCGTCGAGACGCGCCTTAACATGCACAACATCACCGGCGTCAAGAGTGCGACGTTGGACATTCACACGACCGACCCGGTCGAGCCGCAATTCAAGTTGACGTTTCGTGCGACGGGTGCCGAGCTGTTCTCGATCTCCCCGAAGGAAGTCAACTTGAACAAGATGACTTGGAACGAGACCCGCGAGTTCAAGGTCGTGGTCGGCGGTTCGGCAACGAAGGATTGGAAGATTATTTCCATGGACGAAGCTGACGATGCCTTCGACGTCACGTGGGAGAAGACCGGCACCGGTAACTTCACGAGCTACACGATCTCTGGCAAGTATGGTCCGGTGAACGGCGAGACTGGTGGCGGCGGCGTGCTGAAGTTCCGCACTAACCTGAATGGTGCCGCGACCTTCAACGTTCGCGTGCTGGCGTTCGTGCAAGGCCCGCTGGAAGTCAAGCCGGGTGGATTCTTGACGCTCGGACTGATCCGCAAGGGAAAGCCGATCACCAAGAACATCATCTTCGAGCCGAACGACGGCATTGACCTGAAGGCCACTGACCTCGTGTTCGAGAAGACTAGCCTCGCCAAGGAGTTCATCACGGCGACGCAGCGCAAGGATGGCGACAAGCTGATCATCGAGTTGTCGGTTGCTAACAACGCGCCGGCCGGCCTCGTCAAGGGCGAGCTGGTTGTGAAGTTGAACCACCCGCTGATCAAAGAGAAGCGGATCGTGTTTAACGGGTTCGTTCGCTAGCGAACGGACGGCTGTTCTCTGGTTCGTTC
>JBNMND010000489.1:0-3318 GCA_051274975.1 Planctomycetota bacterium
CAGCCGCGCAACAGTCAGCCTTGTTCGGGAACTGATAACGAACAACGACTGAGCAACCACCAGCCGTTCTCACAGCGGCGACAACCAGACTGCAGAGCCGCCTGCAGGTTACGACCTGCGAAGGACACGTCACAAGAACCAGAAAGCCTGATGCATGCCCTCTCTCCCCGTCTGCCGCGCCTAGCTGCGGTCAGTCTCCTCATCCTCGCGCCACTGTCCTCGAACTTGCATGCGCAAGCGCAAAAGCCAGAGCCATTCCGCGTCAATCAGTGGCTCAATGGCCCCAGCTACCTGAAGTTTAGCGGCTCCGAGCGCGTCCGCTACGAAGGCCTCAATGGCCAGTTCCGAGACAACGACAACCCCGTCACCCTGCCAAACGGCACGCGCGAAGTGGAAGACCAAGTCTTCTCGCGGCTACTGCTGCGCGCCGACTACACCAGAGGCAAGTGGGGCGCGACCGTCGAAGGCATCGACGCGCGCGCCTGGGGCACGAAGGCCAACTCGTTCGCCAACACCACAACGGTCAACACGTTTGACGTGCTGCAGGCCAACGCCAGCTACCAGTTCGCGGAAGGCCACAAGGTCACCGTGGGTCGCTACACGATGGACATTGGTAGCCGTCGCCTCAGCGCTCGCAACAGGTTCCGCAACACGATCAATTCGTTCAACGGAGCCCGCTGGGACTTCGCTGGCAAGGACGGCTACTCGGCCGGCGCCTTCTGGGCGATGCCGACCAACCGCCGCCCGGGCAGCCGCACGAAGCTGGTCGACAACGATCACGATTGGGACACACAGTCGATCGACTACCAATTTTACGGCCTGCACTCGACGCAGCAACTCAACGAACGCACCTCGGCGCAGCTCTACGTGCTGCAGCTAAGTGACCACCGCAACAGCTTCACGTCACGCGACCTGACGACCGTTGGCGCCCACGTGCTAACGCCAGCCGAACGCGGCAAGATGTTTGGCCAAGCCGAAGTCGCCTACCAGTTTGGCAGCCGCGGCACCGCTGACGTGCACGCCTACTTCGTGCACGGCTCGATCGGCAAGACGTTCGACCATGACATGCAGCCGACCGTTCGCCTCGCGCTTGATATCGCGAGCGGCAACGACAGCAACGATCCCGACTACAACCGGTTCGACACAATGTTTGGCGCGCGCCGCTTCGAATACGGCCCAACCGGCATCTACGGCGCCATTGGCCGCCGCAACATCGTGTCGCCAGAAGTCCGCGTTTCGATCAAGCCATCGCCGAACACGTGGGTCCTGGTCGCCGCACGCGACTTCCGACTCGCATCGCAATCCGACGGCTGGCGCGAAGCGGGCGACACCACGGGCACCAGCAGCGACATCGGCCAGCAAGTCGAATGCCGCCTGCGCTGGGACGTGAAGCCCAAGAGCGTGCGCCTAGAAGGCGGCGCCGTCTACCTGAGTGGCGGCCAGTTCCGCGAGACTTCGACGGCGGGTCGCAACACCGACACGCGCTACTTCTTCTTCGAAGCGATCTTCACGTTCTAACAAACGTGACCAGACGCTGGGTTTGGTGCGAACATGCACCAAGCTGCAGCCGTCTAACGCGAGCGACACGCCCACAGCTACCAACTAGGTGCGCTTCGCCGTCCAGATCGCGCGCCTCGCACCCTTGGTGCGGCGCGCCTTGACGTGGCGCAACTCAACATTGAACCGCTCCGCGCGGATGCGTGCGTTGAACTTCGTATGGTCATCCGACGACCACACACCGAGCACGCCATCCTGACGCAGCGCCTTGCGGATCATCTTCAAGCCGGTCTTATTGTAGAGGCTGTCATTGCTGGGTCGCGACAGGCCTTCCGGCCCGTTGTCGACATCCAGCAAGATCACGTCGTAGGTGTCCGGCGACTCCTCAATCAGGTTGCGCACATCGCGAACGATCAGGTTGGCGCGCGGATCCTTGATCGGATGGCCGGCGCAGTGGCCGAACAGCTCGTCGTTCCACTTGACGATTTCCGGCACGATCTCGGCGACATCCACTTCCGCCTTCTCCGACACCAGCGCCAACGTACGCGCCAGCGTGAACCCCATGCCGAGGCCACCAATCAGGATGCGTGGCGCCTTGCGATGGCCAAGTCGTTCGAGCGCCAGCTCCGCCAGCGCCTCCTCGGACCCGAATACCCGCGTGCTCATCAGCTCAGTGTGGTCAATCCAAACTTCGTAGGCGCCGTCGTGGTGGTAGCAACGCAGCTCCCCCTTGTGGCCCGGGATCTTGGCAGTCGCGATCATTTCACGTGGTTTCACGGCAGCAGTATGCCACGAGCCGTCGCCCATGCAGTGTTCGCTTGCCACGAGATGCGATCAATCCTCAATTCTACATGCATCACGACCGGCCGTAAGCCAGGATCTCTGATGTGAAACGCTCAACGGAGATTACGAAGCGGCGCCTAGTCGACTTGTTCCCGCCCATCGAACCCTTCAACGAAGGCAAGTTGAAGGTCTCGAAGCTGCACACGATTCACTACGAAGAGTGCGGCAACCCCAAGGGCAAGCCCGTCGTGTTCTTGCACGGCGGCCCCGGCGGCGGCATCGACCCGATCTATCGCCGCTACTTCAACCCGAAGAAGTGGCGCATCATCCTGTTTGACCAGCGTGGCTGTGGCCGAAGCCGTCCGTTCGCCGAGCTGCGCGAAAACACGACCTGGGATCTGGTCGAGGACATCGAGAAGCTGCGCGAACACTGCTCTGTCGATAAGTGGGTCGTGTTCGGCGGCAGCTGGGGCAGCACGCTGTCGCTGGCCTACGCGCAAACCCACCCCAAGCGCGTCAAGGCGTTGGCGCTGCGCGGCATCTTCATGCTGCGTCGCAGCGAGCTGGAGTTCTTCTACCAGGACGGCGCCAGCCACATCTTCCCCGATGCCTGGGAGCCCTACCTCGAGCAGATTCCGAAGCGCGAGCGCGGCGACATGATGAAGGCCTACTACAAGCGCCTGACCAGCAAGGACAAGACCGTGCGTAAGGCGGCCGCGAAGGCATGGTCCACTTGGGAAGGCAGCACGAGCAAGCTCTACACCAACCCGGAACTCATCAAGAAGATGGGCGGCGGCCGCTTTGCCGATGCCTTCGCACGCATCGAGTGCCACTACTTCACCAACAAGGGCTTCTTCGAGCGCGACGACCAACTGCTGCACAACGTCAAGAAGATCCAGCACATCCCGGCGATCATCGTGCAGGGTCGCTACGACGTCGTGTGTCCAGCGCGGTCGGCGTATGACCTCAACAAGGCTTGGCCGGAATCGAAGCTGATCATCGTGCACGATGCCGGCCACTCGATGACCGAGCCAGGCA
>JBNMND010000490.1:0-3279 GCA_051274975.1 Planctomycetota bacterium
GCCCACGGCAGGTAGTTGCCGGCGGTGCGTCAGTGGTTGGCCCTGTTCGAGCAGTTCGATTTGCGGCAGAGCCGACTGTTGCCGATGCGGCGCGGCGATGCCCACCGCCAATTCGCTCATCGCCGGGATGGTCATGGTGCCACCCGAGGTTGCCACGATGGCGGTGCGATCGTCGGCGATCTGCACGTCATACCAACCGCGTTCGATCAAGGGGGGCGCAGGCAGGAAGCTGCCGCCAGGCACCTGCACGGTGAGCATGTCTAAGTGCAGCGCGCCGGGCATCTGGTTGTCGATGCGCACGACGTTACGCTCGTCCATGGTCGCGCGTGGCAGCCTCAGCTTGGTCGGCCACGCAGGGTCCGGCGCGTCGTCCGCCGCCAGTTGCAATCGATGCATTGAGCCAGCCGCAGACTCGCTGCCGCGGTCATCGCACAAAAGGTGCGCATCGGCGAACACCGCTTCGTCTTTGCTGTCGACGAACCCGAATTGTCGCACTCCGTCGAGCAAGACATTGACTTGCTTGGTGGTCGCATTGCGGTGCACTTCGATGTGGTGGAATCGACCTGGAACGACTGCTGTTGTGCCCTTGCCTAGGTTCGGGAAGAACTCTAGTACCGCCTGGCCGTCTTGTTCGCGTAGATAGAGACCGGTGTCGGTCCCGCGGTTGTCGAAGTCGACGAGCTTGCCCCACTTGCCATTGCCGTAGGAGGAGAAGGCGACCAGGCAGTCGAGCCGGTAGCTCGCCTGACGTTCGGCGCTTAGCCCGGTGATGCGCAGTCCGTGGTTGTTGCTAAACGCGTAGGTCTGGTCGTTGTTGATGCCGTCAAGTCGCTGCAAGACGAGGTTCGTATCGTTGCTCTCGAGTTGTATCGGTGCCTTGGCGACAGGTGCTTGGTGCTCGCCGGACAGTTCGATGCCGCGCATCAGGATGGCGAGGTCGTGCTCGTCCGCGCGGCCACTGCCATCGAGATCGAGTTCTGGCTGCTCGGCCGCGAAGCGTGCGCGATACATGTCGAGGTCGGTGCGGTTCAGTGCGCCGTCGCCGTTGAGGTCGCCGCGGATCAATGTTGGCGGAAACGGCTGCTCGGCCAGCGCGACGCGGCATATGCGCAGCTCATCGAGGTCGCCATCGAAGCCTTTCGTGCCGTCGGCGCTGCGTCCGATGTGCAAGAATCCGGCCCCTCCGCCGCTCGGTCCCTTGGCGAATGGAATGGCTTCGCCCAGTTGCTTGCCGTCGACGAAGAAGCGCACCGTGCGTGTCTCGTGGTCGCGCGTCGCCCTGAGCCGGTGCCACGAACCGATCTGCGTATCGGCGGCGATTGTGCTGCGCACGCTCTGGTCCGTGCCGAGTCCCGATTCCCAAGCGAGCACGAGGTGGCTGTTGTGGTCGATCTGCATCGAGTAGCAGGTGTTGATCGCTTCGCTATCCGCCCGGGGATGAGGGCCGGCCGCACTGTATTCGACCAACGTGGCGCCGTGTTCGCCCGGTAGAGCTCGCATGCGCATGGCAATCGCCAACGTTAGGTCCGCAACGATTGCCAGTTCGTAGTCGCCGATTGCGGCTGTGGCGGCATGGCCGTTGCCATGCACCGACAACGCTCGGCCATAGACGCCGTCGGTGCTGGACGCATCGCCGACGCGTTCACCGTGAACGCGTTTGGTGCCGAGGCCGGTGGCGGTATCGAGCAACACGGAGCCGTGTTCGAAATCGTAGCTAGCAACCAGTGGTGAGCGAGAGATCGCGTTCGGATCGTGCAGCGTGAACGAGTCGAGTGGATCGTCGAACGACCAGCCGTTCGTGGCACCGTCGAGATCACTGATGAAGTTGGCTTGCACGGTGCCGTCGGCAAACACATCGACGTACAAGAACCCGTGGTGGCTTTGCTCCAGCCGGCCTTCGAGGCCACCGCCGCCGGTGCCGGTGACCACTTCCCACGTTTCGGGTCGCTGCGGGTCCGGACGGCTCGGTTGGAACAGGTGCCAGTGGCCGGTGAACAAGGCGTGCGTTTTGGTGCTCTCGTTGGTGATGCCTTGCCAGAGTTTGCCAACCGTGCCCGCGATCGTCGGCTCGAAGCTATCGAACGTGACCGGGTGATGTGTGAAGGTGAAGACGTGTTCGATCGTGTCGACCTTCTCGGTCGCGCGCAGCACTTCGAGAAACCATTGCAGGGTCTGGTCGGCGAGGTGTTGGGCACCGTGCTTCTGCGTGTCGGTCGTCAAGCTGATGAACCGCACGTTGCCGACGTCGACGAAGTAGTCCATCTGGTCGAGGCCGCGCTTGCCGTTGACGGTGGGGCTGTCGGGCAGCCATGCGCTTCCATCGGGTGTGTTGGCAAACGTCGTGCGCCAGCGTTCGTCGCCGCCCGATGGCAGGTCGTGGTTGCCGGGCGTCATCAGGATGCGCTTGTATCCCGGCGCGAACCCCGCAGCTTGCTGGATCCATGACTGCCATGAACCGTGCTGCTTGGCATCAACGGACCCGGTCGCAACCAAGTCGCCCGGGATGATCAGGTATTCGGCGCTGTGGCGATTGACGTCTTCCAGCAGCGTCGGAAACAGGTGTTGGCCCTGGGTGTCGCCAATCACCGCGAAACGCAGCAAGCGGGGGGCTCGCGGTTCGTCCGGAACGCTGTTGCAGGCCGTGGCCAACAGAAACAGGGCGATCGGCAGGACGCGCGTAAGGTGGGGGCGTTGGTGCATGGAACTGCGAGGATCGTAGCGAGTCGCGGCCTCGCCGAGCTAACGCTTGTCACAGCTTCCAGCCACCGGCAGACTCGTGCTGCGCGCACGCCCTGCGCGCGTCCACACCCATGGCCGACCACATCGTTCCGGTTAAACCGCACATCGCGCGCCACGCGCACGTGCGTTCGTTCGAGCAGTACCAGCGCATCTACGACGAGTCGATCCGCGATCCGTCCGGCTTCTGGCGGCGGCAAGCCGAGCGGCTCGATTGGTTCCACCCGTTTGATCGCACTTGCGAAGTTGACTTCGACAAGGCGGAGATCGCGTGGTACCTCGGCGGCAAACTGAACGCCGCGCACAATTGCATCGACCGGCACCTGACCGAGCGCGCGGAGCAGACGGCGATCATCTGGGTTGAGGATGAGCCCGGCGAATACACCAACATCTCCTACCGGGAGTTGCACGAGAACGTCGGTCGCTTCGCCAATGTGTTGAAGCGCTATGGCGTCAAGAAGGGCGATCGAGTTTGCATCTACCTGCCCATGATTCCCGAAGCGGTCTACGCGATGTTGGCGTGCGCTCGCATCGGCGCGGTGC
>JBNMND010000491.1:0-3268 GCA_051274975.1 Planctomycetota bacterium
TACGCAACCGTCGCCACCGGCGAACTTGCATGTGTTGACGCCGACAGCGGTCGTGTGCTGTGGGAACACAAGCTCGCCCCGGACCAGATTCACGCTTCGCCCGCGTACGGCGATGGTCGCTTGTGGGTACCGATGAACAACGGTGAGTTCTTCATCGTCAAGCCGTCAGACAAGGGCATGGAAGTGCTCGCCAAGACCCAACTCGACGGCAACTGCCTCGGCGCCCCCGCCATCTGCAACGGCCGCGTCTACGTGCACACGACGGACGCGCTGTATTGCTTCGCGGGGCCCGGCGGCGGAACCGAGCACAAGGCAGTCGCCAATGGCGCACTACCAGCGGGTGCAGCGACCGCACTGCAAGTCATCCCGGCCGACGTGCTCGTTCGCCAAGGCGACAAGATCTCCTACCGCGTGCGCAGTAAGGATGCACACGGCGCCACAGTTGCAAACCTCGCTGCTGGCGACGTTACGTGGTCCGGCAAATTGCCCAAGGGCATCAAGTTTGAGAACGGCATGCTGGTCGTTGCCAACGATGCCGCGCCGTCGTCCACCGTGCTGATTGCCTCGGCCAACGGGCTTAAGGGCCGCGCGCGGCTACGAATCGTGCCAAAGATTCCCTTCAGCGACAACTTCGAAGGCGTCACCCTCAAGCCGCACAAAAAAGAAGCAGGCGTCATGTCTGCGCCGCCGCGTGCCTACTGGATCGGCGCCAACAAGAAGTGGGAAGTGCGCGAACTCGACGGCCACCAGGTGCTCGCCCGCACGCTCGACATGCCGCTGTTCCAGCGCACGATCTCGATGATCGGCGATCCGCGCCAATCGAACTACACGATGACTGTCGACGTGCGCACCGACGGCAACCGCCGCACGATGTCGGCCGGCGGCATGATCAACCAGCGCTACTTGATCATCCTCAAGGGCAATCACCAGGCACTCGAGATCACGTCCAACGAAGAACTGATCAAGGAACGCGTGCCGTTCCGCTGGAAGGCCGGCAAGTGGTATCGGCTGAAGAGCCGTATCGACACCAACCCCGACGGTTCCGGTGTCGTGCGCGCCAAGGCGTGGCAACGCGACCTGCCCGAACCCGACGCGTGGACGCTTGAAGTAAACGTGCCAAATGTCAACCGCAACGGCTCACCCGGTCTCTACGGGTTCACGCCGCAGAGTCGCTTCCGTGTTTACCTCGACAACATCACGGTGACTCCGAATGAATAATCCGACCGCACCCGCACCCGCACCCGCACCCCGATCTTCGAAGGCCATGACGCTGCAACTGTTCCACCGCCCCGCAATGCTGCTGACAACAATGCTGCCGACTACTCTGCTCGCGACTGCTTGCTGCGCGCTGCTCACCGCAAATGCCGCCGCGCAAGACTGGCCAATGTGGGGCCGCGACTACACGCGCAACATGGTCGCTCTGGTCAAGGGCTTGCCGATCGACATTGTGCCCGGCCAGTACAAGGACGACTCCGAAGAGATCGACATCACGACGAGCAAGAACGTCAAGTGGATAGCCAAGCTCGGCTCGCAAAGCTACGGCAACCCGACGGTTGCCAACGGCCGCGTCTATGTCGGCACCAACAATGACGTGCCGCGCGATGACCGCTTCAAGGGCGACCGCAGCTGCATCTACTGCCTCGATGAGAAGACCGGCGAACTTATCTGGCAACTCAACGTGCCGAAGCTCGGCACCGGCAAGGTCAGCGATTGGGAGTTCCTCGGCATCTGTTCGTCGCCGGCGATCGAAGGCGACCGCGCCTACTTGATGACGAACCGTTGCGAGGTCATGTGCGTCGACGTGCTTGGCCTGAAGAACGGCAACGACGGCTTCCAAGACGAGGCGAAATACTACGCCGACAACGGCAAGCCGCCAGTGACCATCAAGGACACCGACGCCGACATCATCTGGAAGCTCAACATGATCGACGAGTGCGGTGTGTTCCCGCACAACATCACCAGTTGCTCAGTGATGATCGTCGGCGACCAGATCTGGACGTCGACGAGCAACGGTGTCGACTACGGCCACGTCGAGACGCCCGCGCCAAACGCACCGGCGATGATCGTCGTCGACAAGTTGACCGGCAAGTTGATTGGCGAAGAGGCGTCCGGCCTCAGCCAACACATCTTCCACAGCAACTGGTCCTCCCCCGCCTACCTCAAGACCGACAAAGCCGAACTCGCGATCTTCGGCGGCCCGGACGGCGTGCTCTACGCGTTCGATCCCAAGCCCGTGAAGGACGAAGACGGGTTCTTGGTGCTCAAGAAGGCGTGGCAGTTCGACTGCAACCCGAAGAACTACCGATTCAAGCCAGACGGTACGCCAATCAAATACGCGACCAGCAAGGGACCGAGTGAAGTGCTTGGCACTCCAATCGTGCACGAAGGCCGCGCCTACGCGGTGATCGGCCAGGACCCGGAACACGGCGAAGGCATCGGCAACCTGGTGTGCGTCGATGCGAAGGGCAAGCAGGTGTGGGCCTACGGCAAGATCAACCGCTCGATGACGACGATGGCCGTCGTTGGCGACCTGCTGTTCGCCGCGGACTACTCCGGCTACCTCTACTGCCTCAACAAGGACACCGGCGAAGAGCACTGGAAGTACGACACCAGCGCCCACATCTGGGGTTCGGTGTTGGTTGCCGACGGCCGAGTCTACGTTGGCATTGAAGATGGCTTCCTAGTCAGCGCACCGGCGACCAAGGAGTTCGATGCCAAGAACGTCAAGGAGATCGACTTCGGAATCCCAATCTACTCATCACCGATCGCCGCCAACGGGGTGCTCTACATCGCGACCCACACGCACCTGTTCGCGATCGCGAAGACGGACAAGCCCAAGTAATGCACAACCCTGCGGAGACGGGTATGCCATCAAGTGGCATGTCGCCAATTGGCAAGTTCGCGTGGGCGCTCGTCGCCCTGCTCGCGATCCTGCATTACGACTTCTGGAACTGGGGCGATCGCAGCCTGATGTTCGGCTTCATGCCGAGCGGGCTGTTCTACCAGGCAATGATTTCGATCGGCGCCGCAGTCGCGTGGGCCATGGTCGTCAAGTTCGCTTGGCCAACCCACATCGAAGAATGGGCCGATTCCGCACCCGCAAGTGCCGCAGCAGATAACTCGACAGAGAACGCAGCAGACGAGCAAGTAGGCAACGAATGATCAGCTACCTGCTGCAGGCACCGACGAAGAGCACCACCCCGCTCTACGTGGTCGGCATCTACCTCGTGTTGCTGCTCGCGTTCAGCATCATCAACAGTCGACGCCC
>JBNMND010000492.1:0-3253 GCA_051274975.1 Planctomycetota bacterium
GGGCGTGCGGTTCTGATCGCCACGAAGGTTGTTGGCGTCCTCGCGCTGCGCGTCTTCTTGTCCGAGCGGATCACCTGCTAGCGGATCGCCAGCGATAGGGCCAGCAGAGATCGGGCCAGCAGAGATCGGGCCAGCAGAGATCGGGCCAGCAGAGTGGTCCCCATCGCCCGAATCCCCATCGTCAAGCTGTTGCCCGGGGATCATGTGCTCAGGGCTCATTGGGTCGTAGCCCGGTGCCAGCGGTAGGTCCGTGCCGCGTCCAAATCCATCGGGACTGCGACCGTCATCAGCTCGGCCATCCTCGAGACCGTCTCGTCCGCCACGGAACGGGTCCGGGCCGAACGGGTGCAGAGCGCGCCAAGTGGCACGCGAGTCGGCCGCCTGGAAGCTGTCCAGTTCGTGGCTGCCCTCGAACTGCGTGCCAGCAAGTCGAGGCTCGAATAATTCGATCGGATGACGAAGACGTGCGAAGCGGATCGGGTCGGTGCGCCGCGCGTGTTCAAATTCACGACGCCAGCCGGCGTAATCGCCGTGGTCGAACGCGATGCGACCCAAGTGCACATAGGCACGGAAGTCGGCGCCGCGCAGCAGCAGCACGCGCTCAAATTGGCGACGGGCGGTCCCGTGCCAACCGAGTTTGTACGACAGCCAGCCACCAGTGGAATGGGCGGTGGCTCGGGCGACTCGGAAGATGCGGCTCAGAGAGTGCATACACCGCAGAGAGTAGGTCAGACGGGACCGGACAGCAAGGCGCCCACGGGCTTGACCTGTGATTCCTGGGCCGGGCGTTCGTGCCGGAGCTTTCGTCGGTTGCGAGGAAGTCCGGGTGTGGGGCTCAGGGTGACGCCCTTTGATGTCGATAGGGGCACTGGACTGACTGTTTACTCGCATCGACGAAACCGCCCATGGCACTAAGAGGAGATCTTGCCAGTGTAGATCTGGCCCAGGTGTTTCAGATGCTGGCCCTTAATAAGAAGGTCGGCTTACTGAGCATCCATTCTGCCAAGCTGTGGAAGGTTCTATACTTCGACCAGCGAGGCGTGAGTGTGCACCACAACGTGCACGCCGTTCTTGATCGAGTGGTTGCGGCATTTGTCCGCACCGGAAGGCTCGGCGAAGAAGCTCTCGATGAGGTCCGCGATCATGCTGTTCGTATGGGGCAATCCCTGTCGGACAGCTTACTTGCGGGCGGATACTTGGAAGCCGCGGAGCTCGAAGAGCAATACCGGTTCGAGCTGGAAGAGGAGATCTACGACCTATTCTTCTGCACCGAGGCCAAGTTCGAGTTCCATGAGAACACGAAGAAGCTCGAGGACCGCGATGGCACCGTCGATGAGCGCTTCTTCTACAACTGCGACAGCATCATCATGGAAGCCGCCCGTCGCATCGACGAGTGGGCCTACATCACCGAGCGCATTCCGAGCACGGCCGAGATCCTGGTTGCGACCGCGGATCTCATCACTGCTGAAGATTTTGGCAACGATGGGCCGGCAATCTTTGAGTTGCTCGATGGTCGTCGCAATGTCGCCCGCATCGTCGAGATCACCGGCCTGACGACGTTCTTGGTCTGCAAGACATTGAGCCAGCTGCTCGATGGGCAAGCGATCGCGCCGGTCGCTCACGAAGAACTGATCGCGCTCGGCGATGAATGCATGAGCGAGGGCCGACTGCCCGACGCCATCAGCCTCTACGAGCGCGCCATCGACCTCGGCCTTGGCTTGCCGGAAAGTCATGCGCTCGCCGCCAAGGCGTATCAGGCAGCCGAACAATACGAACTGTCGATCTTCCATCTCGAGAGCGAGGCGGAACATCGCATCGGTGCGGGTGACCTGGTTGGCGCCGCCGCTTGTCTGCATGAGGTCAAGGGTCTTGTGCCGACCGACCTGTCGGCGCGCGAACGACTGGTCGAGCTGACGCTCGGTCCGGAAGGTGTCAAGATCGATGGCTTCGATGCCCTGGCCGAAGGCAAGGAACTGGTCGATCTACTGACCGAGTTTGGCGACATCCAGCGCGTGCGCGTGCTGCTTGAGCGTCTGCTGATGGTCGAACCGAACGATCCTGATCTGAAAAAGGCGCTGGTCAACGTGCACGTTCGTGCCGGCGATCAGAAGCGTGTTATCCAGCTCTACGAGTCGATTGCCGAGGACCTTGTCCGTCATGGCAAGCCGCTCGAAGCGGTTTCTTATCTGCAGAAGATCCTGCAGTTGGACCGCAGCCGTTCCGACATCTCGGAGCGCGTTCGTCGCCTCTATGAGTTTGACGAACGGACTCGCAAGCGCAGCCGTGCCCTGAGTGTGCTCGCGGTGCTGTTCTGCTTGCTGCTGGTGATGGGATCGGGCTACTGGTTCTACAACGAGCGCGCAGAAGAGGACTTCGCCGCGATCAACGTAACTGACCTGATGGTGCACGAAGACTTCGCTGGTGCGAAAGCAGCTTATGCAAGTTTCATCGTAGAGCATCCGTTGACGACCGCGATCAGCAAGGCCAACGCCGAGCTACAGCAAATCGAATCGGCGCAATCGTTGTTCGATGCGCGCCGCAACTCGGAGCGAGCAACTCGCAATGGGGCGCTCAAGAAGCTTCGCGATCGTTACCAGGCCTCCTGGACGCGTCATCGTGAGTTGTTCCGAGCCGGCAGCCCCGAAGAGGCGCTGGTTGCCCTAGAGAACGTTCGCAAGTTGTTGGCGGAAGCCGACAGCCCAGCAGACATGGAGTGGGCGCTCGGTCAGCAAGTCGAATTAACCCACAAGAACCTCGCGCAATACCTCGCTGAGGCGACGCGCCTTGGCAAGGCCTACGACGAGAAGATTGCTGCTAGCGATTGGGCCGGTGCCCGCGAGTTGGCGTTGCGTCTGCAAGAAGACTTCGAGAACACCCAAAGCGGTGGTCGCGTGCGCGTGCCAGTGATGGTCGTGACTCGCCCGGCCGGCGCGCAGTTAATGCACAGTGGCAAGCCGTTGATGCGCACCGTGGATGGTGTGCAAGAACCGCTGGTAACCCCTGGCTTGGTGCTCTGTCAGGCGAACCAGCCGGTCAAGTTGACGGCATTGCTAGATGGCTTCGAGCCGCGCGACATCGTCGTCAATGGCAAAGAGACCTCCAATGTTGAAGCGGTGCTCGCAGTCGTGCCCGAACACGTGGTCGCGTTCGACGCACCGGGTCAGACCGGGGTTGGCGTCGGCGATGGCTGGGTTGCGATTGGCCTGCGCGGTGGCAAGCTCGGCTTTGCCCGCAGCGACGGCAGCAACCGCCA
>JBNMND010000493.1:0-3230 GCA_051274975.1 Planctomycetota bacterium
CACTTCGGTTTGCTCGAGAAGGACGAGCAAGCACTGATCCGTGCGCGCTTCGAACGCGAAGCTGCGATTGCCGCGCGCTTGGATGATCCCGGCCTATGCAAGGTCTTCGAAGTTGGCGAGAGCGACGGTTGGCCGTGGAGTTCGATGCAATACATCGAGGGCGAGTCCCTCGACCGGGTGTTCAAAGAAAGCCAACAGGGCACCGCCAGTGACACTTCGGCCGCGCGCTCCAACATCGAACAAGTCGTTCGCAGGATTGAAGCGGCGGCGCGTGCAATCCACGTGGCACACGAAGCCGGCCTCGTTCACCGCGACTTGAAGCCGGCGAACATCATGCTGACGCCGAGCGATCGCGTCATCGTGTTGGACTTCGGAATCGCGCGAGACTCCTCGGCTGCAGCGACTTTGACGGCGACCGGCGAAAGCATCGGGTCGCCGGCATACATGGCACCGGAGCAGATCCTGGGCATGGACCAAGTGGACCGCCGCACCGACGTCTATGCACTCGGCGTAACGCTCTACGAAGGACTGACTGGACAGAGACCATTCGACGAACCAACGCGTGAACGTCTGTTCCAGCAGATCCGCATGGGGACATCGACACCCATTCGCCAACGCAACAGCAACGTGTCTGCCGACCTTGCGGTCGTCATCGCCTGCGCGATGGATATGGCTCCCGAACGGCGCTACCGCGATGCCATGCACTTCGCCGAAGACCTTGCGCGCGTGCTCCAGCGCGAACCGATCCACGCGCGCCCGGCCAGCGTCACGACGAAGCTCGTGCGGTGGACGCAACGCAACCCGATCATCGCCGGGTTGGCCGCAGCAGTCTTCGTGTTGGTCTCGTCCGTTGCCGGGGTCTACGCCAATGAGTCCGAGAAGCTCAAAGGCGTCAATGCGCAGCTGACGCAGTCCAACTCGAATCTCTCCACGAAGACGCGAGAGGCCGAGGCTGCTCGTGACTTGGCCCGCGATCGTGAGGCTGCTGCAAACCAAGAGAGTTACCTCGCAAACCTCCGCTCCGCCGTTGCCCACCGTCGCTTGCGTGAACCCGCCTTCGCGGAGTCTAGCTTGGCGTCGTGCCCCGAAGAGTTGCGGGACTTTGAGTGGCGGCACGAGTCTCTGCGCAACAACGGGTTTGTCGCGAAGATACATCAGGAAGTGCGTGCGTCGGCCGTGAGTCCTAGTGGCCTACGATTGGCAGTCGCACACCAAGACGGATCGATTGAGTTGCTTGATGCCGTAACCGGCCAGCAGGTCCGAGTCATCGCCGCCAACGGAGAAGTGCTCGCCCTAGCGTTCGACCCAATGAGTCGCTTCATCGGCGCCAGCTTCCGAGAGCCGCAGACTCGAGTGTGGGAAATCGAGACCGGCGAAATGGTGGTCGACGTGCACGAGCCGTTGAAACCAAACCACACGCGAATCCTGCCCGAGCAACTCGTAGTCGGACCTGGCGCCAAATGGATCGCGGAGCGAACGACAACCAACAAAGTCAGCGCCTGGGGTGCGAACGGCAAGCACCTCGGCATGGAACCGACACTGGCAGACGACATCGCCGCACACGGTCCCACGACACTTCTCTGTGCCGGGCGACGAGGCCTGCGAGCTTGGCGAGTAATGGCCGCCCAATCCAGGGTCCTCCACGAAGACCCATGCGCCTCTGTTGCTGTTAGCCCGGATGGTGCGTGCATTGCCACCGGCGGCATGAAGGGCGCGATCTTCCTCCACTACGGCGCACTCGACAAACTACAGACCTACTCATTCGCGCCACATCGCGGCCCGATCACATCCTTGCGCTACAGCGCGGACGCCAAGTTCATGCTTAGCCGCGGAGCGGACTCCCTCATCATGCTGCACCGGCCCAACCAAGGGCGCATGGCTCGATGGTTTCAGGGGCCAGCGAACGCAAGCATGGTGGCGTTGACAGGTGTCGACAATGGCGTGCTTCTGCAGAGCCAAGGTTCGGTCTTCGAATACAGTTCGTGGGCTGACCCCGCTCGGTGGCTGAAGCCCGGACACCAGACCATCGGATTACACGCTGGTCAAACAGAGCAGACCATCATCGCTGCGACAATCGACGGTCGCCTACTCGAATTGGACTCGGATTCGCTCGCGACGATTCGGGTAGTGGCGCGCCACGCTGGCACCCTCAATGCTTTTGCGGGTAGTAGTGATGGCACGCGATTCGTCACTGGCGGTGGCTCAGGTCTTGTCCGCATTTGGAGCATCGACGGGGCCGGTGAGCCGCGAACGATTCAACACGTGGAAACCTACTGGGCCGGCATGGGGGTCCATCGGAAGCGTTACAAGTGTGCCGTTGAGTCGGCCGCGATGAGCGCCGATGGCAAACGCATCGCAGTGCTCTATCGAAGTGGGCCGACCGTTGTGTTTGATGCCGAGTCAGGCGAACTCGTCAAGCGGCTTCCCGCGAAGCTCGGGGTGCTCGGGTGCGTGTTTGTCCCTGCTGATGGCGACCTCATCGTCACGACCGAAACTGGTTTGCGCCGGCTCGATGCCGCCACGTTCGAAGTCGTGATGGACTTCGATGATGGGCCTGCGAAGTGGCAGTTCACAAAGCCAGCCCTGAGCCCAGACGGCACCATGGTTGCCGCATGTGCAGAGCAGGGAGTTGCGCTTTGGTCGCTTGACGAGAATGGGCGCTTTGTCTGCGAGCTGCACAGCGGCGCCGCAACCAGCGTTGCCTTTCGACCCGACGGACTACGACTAGCGGTCGGATGCCAAGCCCACACCGTTCGCATGTTTGACCTGACAACGCGCAAGAGTGTGCTCGTTGATTCTGGCTACAAGAAGCCAGTGCGTGCCGTGACCTTCTCTCACGACGGGACGAGGCTATTTGTCGGTAGCCGCGATCTATACGTGCTGGAAAGCGAACGACCATCCATAGCAAGCGCGCGCAAACGTAGCATCGCCTCCAAGCAAGCAGCGACGGGCATGGTCATCGTACAGCCGCTTTGGCACAAACATCGACTCGCCGACGCCGTTCTAGAACAGCTCGCCAAGATGAACCTGTCGGACGAAGAGCGCCTCGCGTGCGAGACTCTCACCCGAGAGGTCGGCAATAATGTGGACTGGCTCACCGAGTGGTCATGGCCGGTCCTCGCCAATGCAAAGACAAGCAAGACGGACTATGCCCACGCATTGCGATGCGCACGGAAACTCGTCGAGCTGGCGCCGCACCGCCCTTACCACCTCACTCTGTTGGGCGCGGC
>JBNMND010000494.1:0-3225 GCA_051274975.1 Planctomycetota bacterium
TCGGCGCTTCTTCTTCGGCCATCTCGCAAGCTGTCTGCGATGCGCTACCGGAGCAGGCTCTCCACGCAAACAACACACGTCTCATGGGCGGCATCTGGGGCAACGGCAATGACGCGACGATCAACATGTTCTTCGATCTCGAAGTCAAAGGCACATCGATCCAACTTAATGGTCTCACAGTGATCCTGTTCGATCAGCCCTTCAATGGCCCGGGCGGGCTCGTTCCTTCCCAGAACGGCAATTTCGCGCTCGTCAACATCTACACCATCCCAACAACCCGCACCAGCAACGAGGGCAGCATGGCCGGCTGGACGCAGGTGGGCGTCGGTCAGGTGACAGTCGACTCCTTTATCAGCGGCTCGCTGGTAACCAATATCGTCGACCCAGTGAGCGGCGCACCGGTCATCATTCCGAACGGCACCCACGGTGTGGCTCTGGAGCTGGTCCCAACCAATGCGACCGGCACACCGACGCAAACCGGCCTCAACGCGGCCAACGTTGGCTCGCTCCACACCCTCGCGCCGAACACGAACCTGGGCGTCGTTTGGGAGGACCGGCTCGTCAAGATCGACAACGATGCCCTTCAGCCAGCCGGTTGGCGGAGGACTGGGTCAGGCCCGGGTCCCTTCCCGCTCATTCCCAACCCCAGTATGAGCCCGCTAGTCAGCACCCTCAACCTCGTCATGGACTACGAGGCGGACCCGTCGGACGGTGTCTCGCTTGCGTACGGCCAAGGATGCTACGAACGCCCCAAGACAGCCTACGAGAGCTTCCCGGCGAGCACGACCGGTCCCGATCTGATCGACCCTTCCACGGCCATCGGTGGCGCCGGCGGCATGACCTGGGTGTTCCTCGGTTCGAGCTACTACGTGGCTCCCGGCGCTCCCACATACGTCACGCCGATAAGCACGAATATCGTCAACGGCCCATTCGGGAACAGTAACACTGGGACTTGGTCCGAAGCCCTCTCTCAGCCGTATTCGTTCCCGTCGACTTGGAACAACGGCGGCTTTGAGCACCCTGGTGGTGTCGCAACACAGTTCACGATCACGTCCATGGGCGTGCTCTACCTCGACGACGTCGCCTTCGGCTTGCCCGCCACCAGCGGCCCGCCGAGTCTCGGACTGGGGGGGGCGACGGATTTCGCTGCGAGTATTCGCCCATACCACTGCGAGCTCGACGTGACTCAGGGTGGCGGCATCTACGTCGACTTCGGCCCGGCGGGCACCTGGGTCCGCGTCAGCTGGGACCAGATCCAGGAGCCGGGCATCCCGACGTCCGTCTGCACCTACTCGGTGACGATGTACAACGGAGGCCTCGTCGAGATCGCCTACGATAGCCTCAGCAATCAGGCCCCTGGCAACAACGCGCTCACCGGCTACTTCGAGGGCAACTCGGCGCCGATTGGGAACCCGATCGACTGGTCGGTATTTGTGGCCAGCCCGTCCGCCGTAACGGGCAACGGCGAAGTCCCGCCGAGCTTGAGCTTGGACGCGCGCCCACGGATCGGCACGACGCTCAACATGGTGACGGACAACATCAAGGCAGGCACCCAGGTTGGTCTCCTGTTCCTTACCGCCGATGGCTTGGCACCATATAACCTGGCGCTAGTCGGTGCGCCTGACTGTTTCGCGCACGTAAATTTCTTCACTGGATTGATTGCCTCGCTCTCCATGAGCTTGAACCTGAACAACCAATTCAGCGTGCCGCTGGTGATCCCCAACAACACAGTGTTCTTGGCGACGAACTTCCATGCGCAAACGATGACGCTGCTGCCGGGCGTTAATGCGCTTGGCGTCCAGACCTCCAACGGTCTCTGCGTCAACGTCGGCAACTAGTCGAGCCAGTCGATTGCCGGCTGCACACGTATTGCATTGCGTGCTGCAGGCCGGCCGCGCCCTTAGCCTGCGAACGCAAGGCAGTGCCTCGTCGGGGCTTTGCGAGTGCCCGTCGCCGCAGCAAACCTCTGACGCCAGTTTCTTTGGATTGAGCTGACTGAAGCTCTCCAACCTTCGACGAAGTCCAACCCGAACGACAGCCTCGACCACGATCCACTGGACGCATCGCGTCTCGATAACGCCTTGGACCGCGGTTTTGCGACAGCCCGTGAAGGAGGCGAAGAAGGCTGCAATCCCAGCGTGTTGAAGCAAATCGGCGCGCGTATTGATAGCACGCCCACCGTCTCTCTTCGTGACGTCGATCCAACCGGTTAGACGCCGATGCTTGAGTCGGTGCGCGGCAACAAGAGCAACAGCCAGAGCAAGCTGGAGGATAGCGGTCGCTGCAAGGTGCTCGGCATGCTTGGTCAAAGCGGCGTCGGTGCCGTGCACCGCGGTCACGACACCGACCTTGGTCGCGATGTGGCGATGAAGTTCTTGCACGAGCGTTACGCCAAAGAACCGTCCGTGCTGCACCGCTTCGTGGCAGAAGCGCAGATCGGTGAGTAGAGGTTTCCGCCAACCAGCGCGGGATTGTTGGGGATGCCGAACACGAACGTGTCCGTGCCGCTGGTATTGGTGAATCGCTTGATCGATGACGCCGGGCCAGCGAGGTAGAACTCGCACCCTCCCCCCAGAGTCGCAGTCGCCTGCGAGTTCGAAAACAGCGTCAAGTACGGCGCTGAGACGCGAGCGTTGGCCAACTGTGTCCCGAAGGTCGTGCTACCGACCTTCACAGCACCGCCTGATCCGACGAGTTGCGGCACGGCACCGCCGGTGCCCGGACATCCTGCACCAAACTCCTGTGCCAGCGGTGCGGACACGCCGAGCGTGACCGATACGTCATCAGATCCCTGATTCGCGATCACGACATCATCGAAGCCGTCGCCATCCAGGTCACCGATCGCGGCCGCGGCAGGGTTGCTACCGAAGGTCGGAGCGGCAGTCGAGTCGAACGTTCAGGTATCTGCGTCGAGCCCATACTTGACCTCCGCGTCGCGCGAGCCACCGTGCACGACGACGATCTCGCGACGTGCGAGGTAACCCGGGATGCTGTCACCATCGAACTCACCGCACGCCAGATCGACAGCAAACGATCCGCCCGTCGTCATCGATGAGCTGGCCGTGTAATCCGCCGCAAGCAGCGTCCCGCTACCGCCGAATGTGTGCGCGGACAGATCGTTGCTCGCCGTCGGGGAACAGCACCGGCAAAGCCACGGCGATGGCAACGTGACCATCACCGTTCAGGTCTACGGCCGCCATCTTGACGGCCCTATCCGCGACAGCT
>JBNMND010000495.1:0-3209 GCA_051274975.1 Planctomycetota bacterium
CTACGGTCTGGCAACCGGTCGCGAATACACGCCGCGCATGGCTTGGTCTTCGAGTCTGCAGGGCGCGTTTTTGACCGGCGAGAGCGGTCACGGTTACGTCAACACGCAGACAGGCCGCTACATCGACGACGTTTGGTTCCTCGACTTCGCGGCCAACAAGTGGGTGTGCGTCAAGCCGGGCTCGCAAGTAGCGACGCTGTCGTTGGCGCTTAACGCAGACCAGTTCGAAGTCGATGCGCAGGGCGAACTCGTTCCCGTCGCGCAACTCGGTCATGGCTACGAGTTCGTGGCGTTCGACGAGTTGACCCAGAACTTCCTGATGCAGCCTATCCCGAACACCTACTGGACGGCGTCGATGCCGCAGCGGTTGAACTGGTTGCCGAGCGCGAACTTCCCAGCGAGCCAATACCAGTCGCCATGGTTGTTTGACACGGTTGCGGGCGTTTGGCGCCGGGCGGCGGCAGGCACGCCGGTTCCCAGCTTCAACACCAGCGCACGTGCGATGGTCGTGCACGGCATGCCGGGTGGACGCTTCCTCTACTTTGACACGGCTGCAGCCAACCAGAACCGCGTGTGGTGGTTCGATGCCATCGCGCAGAGCTGGCAGGACCAGGCAACGGCGAGCCCGGCACCGTCTATCTCAGGTAACGGCGTCTCGTGCTACGACACTAACCACCATCGCATGTGGTACTACGGCGTCGAAGCGACCAGCCAGCAGGCGCGGCTCTGGTACTACGACGTCGAAGGCACTCACTGGCACGACACAGGTGCCGGTAACACGCCGGCACACACCGTCATCTACACAACCGCCAATCGCGGCTTGAGCTTCGATGAAGCAAGCAACCAACTGCTGCTGAAGGTTTCGGTGGGAGGCACGACACCCCCGTCGTTCGTGCCGTTCGATATTGCTAGCAACACCTGGCTACCGGCCGTGACACCCCCGGCGTCACTCGGTGTGAACTGGAGCTGGAAACACGTCAACGTCTTCTATGCCAGTGGCCACAACGTGCACGTGCTGCACGTCGCATCAGGCAACAGCGGCACGGGTCGCATCATCGTCTACCGACGTACCTAACTGGTTCCGTAGCGTTGGTCGACTTTGATCGCGTGAGCCCTTTTGCCCGTCGCGCTCGTGCGCGCGAGAGGCTTGCCGTCACGAACGGGGCTCTCTGCGGATTTTCTCTCGGCGCTTTCTTCATCCACGAGAGCGTAGCTACGGCGACGGTCATGAACATGAGTCCGTCGCCCGATCGAGCACACAGTGTCCTGAGCGTGTGCCCGCTCTGACTTGCGCACAGTAAACCAACCGCCGCGGTGCCTATGGGTAGAGCACGGTCTTACCGGCTTGGGAGAAGCCGAGGAAGCCGGGGGCTGTTGTGTCGAGCAGAACGAACTGGAAGAACGCTTCGCTGTAGGCGAGCGCCGGCGTGTTCGGTAGTTGGATCGTTACTGAGAACCGTCCGCCCTGTAGCACTGGCATCAGCGCTGTCGATACGGTCGGGATCAGTGAGGCAACCGACTCGGCTTGGATGCCGGCGCTCAGTGGGATGTTGGCGACGCCGCTGCCGAGGAACATCATGCCGAGCAGGCTGTTGGGCACGCCATCGAGGGTGATGTCAAATGGGCCGCCGAGGAACGGAGGGCCGCTCTGCATGCCAATGGTGCCGTAGCGGCTGTAGCCGTAGCGGAAGGGACCGGCGAGTTCGTAGTAGTACTGTTGGTTAGCCGCAGTGTCGACGACACATGCGAAGCGCAGTTCGGATTGCGCGCCGGCGGTGCGATACACTGACATCGCTGCGGCAACGCCGCCCGGCGGGGTGCCTGGCACGTGTAGCCCGAGGTCGCCGCAGAAGCGCACTCCGGTTGGAAGCCCGTCGTAGCCGGAGATCTCAACGCCGTTACAGCGGATGGTTGTGCCGCTTGGGTTGACGAGTGGTTCTGACGTGAAGGAGTAGAAGTTGCCTAACGTCTCGTCGTAGTCCATGCCCTGTGTGTTGGGCGGGATGTCCATGGTGTCGCCAGTTGGTATGCCAATCGCGCCGACCGGGAGGCCCGGGATGTTGCGCGTGTATTCCAATGCGATCCAGTTACCGGCCGTCGTTTGGCCGCCGAGCCAGAACGTGCCGACGCCTGGGGCCCCAAGAATGTCGCCGCCAGTGGGATCGAACGTCATGCTCAGTCGCTGGCCGACGGTGAACGGAGTGGCGACGTTGATGGCGAAGCTGCGTGATTGTTCCGGGATGCCACCCGCAGTTATATCGATGGCTTGGATTTGGATCTGGCCACCAGTGGGGCGTAGGTCCACGAGTGCATAGATATACTCTTGCAGGCCGGTGCCCACCGTTGAGCGCGCGCGTTCGACCGTCATGTCCATTGGGCCGAATGGAGCCTGGGTCGTTGTCGAGGCCAAAGCTATGGCAGCACCAATCTGCGCGCCCAGTGATGTCACTTCCAGGATCTCGTGTGAGGATGCGCCTTGGCCGACTGCGGCAATCCAGTAGTGCTTGGCGGCTGTAGCATTGTCGCGTGTGATGGCGATGCCGCGGACCTGACGACCGGTGCTGACCGTTAAGTTTGCACCACCCATCACCTTGCCAAGCGCATCACCCTCTTCATCAGGACGCGGCTTCACGCACTTGCTACTGACGTGCAAGTTGTCGATCGCAACCGTGCCGAACGCGTTCTCGAGGAACGTGAAGTCGATGTCTTCGTCGTCTGGTTGCGGAATCAATTGTGCGGACACGGTCAGTTGCTGCCAACCGTTGCCGAGGTTCTTGATCTTCTCGGTAACAGCCCCGCGACCGTAGTCGGACAACTGCTCCTTGATCTCCTGCATGATGTCGCCGGACGAGCCTTCGAAGACGTCTACCTGGAACCAGAACATCTTGACCCAGCCGAGGTGCGGGTCGTTGTCGACGAATAGGTCGAGCTCACCGGTCAGCGGTGTGCCGGTGCCGACGAGGGCGCAGACACCGTTGTGGCCGTTCAACGTGGGGAGCCACGTGAAGTTGTTTGTGCCAGACCATGGCGTTGGGTTGCTGTACCAGCCGGGCGCTTGTTGGAAGTCCGGTGTTACTAGCGGTTGCCCGGTGAACGTTGCCGGGAAGTTCCACGATAAGCTCACGGTTACGTCGTCATCGACACCCCACCATGGCGGTGGATCAACGGGGTCCTGCGCGGCCGCGTGGGCGGAGACAAGGCATGCTGCA
>JBNMND010000496.1:0-3209 GCA_051274975.1 Planctomycetota bacterium
TGGCTTACGGCTACGAGCAGTTCATGGCGCCATACGTGGATCCAGCAACGTCGAGCCACAGCAATCCTGTGCTGCCAGCTGCTCTCGGCACCATTTGGTTCACGCTTGGATTGCCGCTCGTGCTGCCGACTTGCTGGCTGCTCCGAAAGCGCTGGGCGTGCATCAGCATGGCCATTCTCTATGCGTTGATGTGGTTCGCGCCCATGGGCCTGCCCGACGAGAGCCCATATGGATTTATCCTGCGATTCTTCACGACGGCCGTCGCGTTCTCGTCACTTCTCGTCTGGCGCACACTCTGGTATTTAACCAACCCCAACCCGCGACCGGCCGCCCAATAAGGCAAGCCGCAGGTCGCTCGGCGCGGCATTCGCTCACCGCCTGGGGAATGCGAATCGGCCACGGGGTTGCCCGCGACCGCCATTGACGGGACGATGCTCGCCGCCCCTCTGCGATCGCCTCCTATGCTGACTTCCATCCGGTCCGCCGCGGCCGCCGTTCTATTTCTTGTAGGAGCGTTGTCGGCGCAGGTCCCGCCCGGCGCGCCGATGCCACGCGATGTCGCACTCGAGACGACGCTGCCCGCGACTGGCCCCGCCCAGCAACGCATGCAGACTGGCCTAGCGGCACTGAAGAACGGCAACTTCGATGAAGCCCGCAAGCACCTGTTTGCGGCACTCGAGTTCCACCCGTCGTCGCCGGACGTGCTGTTCGAGTTGATCTGCGCCTCGAGCAACAACCTGGACGCGATGTCGCAGTGGACCGAGCGCTATGTGCGCGCGGCGATCAACGAGAAGGGCCGCTTCAAGATGGCCGGCCCGACGCGCAAGCGGCTCAGCCCGATCAAGCCGGCAACGCCTCGCATCAAGAGCGCGCAGGTATTGAGTGCGAAGCGAGTCGCGGCGATCACTGAGCTATCGCGATTCATTACTAAGCAGAAGGCGAAGGGTAAGCAAACCGCAGCGCGCGCATTGGTCGTGCGGTGGGCCAGTGAATTGCTGCTCAAGGTTGCCACCGGTTGCCCGCAAGCGCTCGCGAAGGTCAGCAGTACGGTCGACAAGCACCAGGCGTCATTCGCCCCCGACTACGACATCATCTACCGCGCGCTGGCGAAGATCATGAAGCAGCCGGTGCCAACAGAAGACAAAGGCGAAGGCTCGGACACGCCCACAACTGGCCAGAGCAGCGATGCGCGCGTCATCAACGACCAACGCATTCGTGCCGCGCGCATCCTGGTTGGGCTTGCGCAGCAGGCTGCGTTCAAGGATTTGAAGGGACCACGGCCAGATGGCCCCGGTTCGTATGCCTCAGATGCGCGCAAGATTCTCAACGACGAACGCAAGCGGGATGTCGAAGCGGGCAAGATCTGGACGATCGCCGAGCTCGAAGACATGTCCGAAGAGCAGCGAGTGCGCTTCACCGAGGAACACAGCGACTGGCACTACGTTGGCCTCGCGCTGAGCACCAACGGCCTCTACCGCATCGAAACGATCTGCGGCCACCAGACCTTGCTGCAAACGGCCAAGACGATCGAACTGCATCACGAACGTCTGGTAGGCCACTTCGGCAAGGACCCGTTTGAAGGTCGCCAAGGCATAGCTCGCATTGTTCCTGAGGACAGCGACATGGAAACCGAGGGTGCGCCGTATTGGTGGGCCGGTGGCTTCCAAGGCGGCGACCGCACGACCGTGCGCTTTGCTTGGAGCAACATCGCGAGGCTCGGCAAGACGCTGACGCACGAACTGACGCACCGCTTCGATGGCGTGCTGCGACCGTTCATGCCGGCGTGGTATGGCGAAGGCCACGCTGACTGGACGAGCGGTCACTACGGCCAGATGCAGGAGAAAACGTTCACCAAGAACTACCTCAAGATCGGCACCGCGGCGCAAACCTACTACCTCGGCTACGAACGCAAGAAGAAGTTCAAGCAACTGCTGACGGGCGAGATCGACGACTTCCGCGACAACTACCCCGCTGGCTACTCGCTCTACGCGTTCTTGACCAACTACCCGCCGAGCAAGCCGCGCTATCGCGACGTGGTCGCGAAGTTCGAACGCAACGCACGCGCAGGCCAACGCGACCCAGTTGGCTACTTCACGTCGACGTTCTGTGACGGCAAGGATGGCCGCCCGGCAGACTTCGACGAGTTGCACAAGGACTGGGGCACGTTTCTGCTTGGTTGCTATGACTGGCAAGACGGCAGGAAAAAGGACCACCAGTGGATCAACGGCTACGGCGACCGACCCAGCGGGAGGAGCCGGAAGAAGGTCACGGACGTGCCGACACGGTCGTGGGCTCGCAACCACGCGGAGCCCTTCTATGGCCAGGAGCATGCTGCTGCGGCCACTCTGCTATTGGACGAGGTTGCCGACATCGACGCCGTGATCGCAGCGGGCGTCTGGTCGATAACCGCGGACGGCTGGCGGCCCGAAGTCGCCCGCGCGTTGGCGAAAGCGCTCGCCGCAAGTCGCGAGCAAACGGCTGCGGTGACGTTTGCGGCGATGGCGCACAGTTACTTCCCCGACATCGCCTCTGTCGATGGCAATCAGGTGCTAGACCAACTGTCGAAGACAAAGGCGTTGCTGACGGCCATGGCAACGCGCATCGACACGCTGCTTGCTGAGAACGCCAACAACGCCGCCGCCGCGACCGCGCGTGAGCATGCCTCGATCACCAACAGCTTTGGGATCGCGCCGACCAAACACGCGAAACCAGACGCTGTCGCGCGTTTGCCGCGGCACCTTGGCAGCAATGGCTTCACCGAGAGCGAGCTGACTGGGTATGAAAAACGCCGCCGCAAGGGCTTGTGGTACGTGACTTCGGAAGGCGACCTGCACGTCGGCCGCGACAAGCCGCGTGAAGCCACCGGCCTGCTCGATCGCAGCGCCCACCAACGCCACGCCTACGCGCACTCGGTCACCTGGTTGACTCCCGGCCACTATGTCATTCGCGGCCGCGTGCACTGGACTACATCGTTCGTTTCCGGCGCAATCATACTCGGCCACACTCGCCGCGACCGCAGCATCCGCATCGGCTTCTCATCGGGTGACCGCAACTACGCCCGCGGCAAGAGCCAATCGAATCAAGGCGAAGGCCGCGTGAGCTTGAGCTTGAACGGCCTGTGGGAACGCGACGGCGAGCTGCCAAAAACGAGACTCCACTCATCGGTCGACATCCCTGAAAAGCAAAACTGGTTTGCCTACGAGTTGCAC
>JBNMND010000497.1:0-3189 GCA_051274975.1 Planctomycetota bacterium
TGAGTCCCCCCCGATATTCACGCCCTCGTATGTGCATCGTATAATATTCCTGCCCGTTCAACAGCTTGGCCAAGTCATTGTGCAACCAGCCACCGCGCGGGGTCCGGAAACTCGGCCGAGCCGACTTGGCATCGAATTGGTCACTCAGGACTCGTCGGTGACCAAATAGTGTCGCCGCCTAGCCGCCATTCAAGCGGTCGGCGTAACTCTCGCTGCCGAAGCGCGATCGAGTTTCCGGATACCACGCGGGTCCCCGAGCTGTACGGTTTTGCTAACTTCTGGGTGAGAGCATGCGCCAACCGGCGACGTTGCCCACGGCTCCGCTCCACCACTACTGGCAGGCTGCTTCGCAGCTACCGTCGGTGCCTGATGGCCTAGTTCCTCGCAACAAGCTGATTCACGACTTCGAAGCGCACCACCGGTCTACTAACTCGTCCGAAGCGAGCCGCCACTCATTGCTCATCGACGATTTGGAGCCGAGCAATTCGGCGCCAACTGGGCTCGGAGCAATTTCCGGCTAGGGCTAGCTCGCCGCCAGAATGGCCGGGCTTCGACATGCTCTTGCGCTGGCCGGCACGGATAGCCGCTCCCTGCAGGAATCTCCCGATGCTGCAGCCAATACCACCGTATTGCGTGAAGGACACTTCGGACTCCACCACCCCAAAGGCATACTGATGTTGGAGAGTCCATGCCGAGCACACCAGAAGAAGAGTCCCCCGACGTCGCCCATCAGCGCAAACTGTTGGTGTTGGACCGCGCGATGGCGTTGCCGCAAATCGAGCGCGAGGCGTTCGTGCGACAACAAGCCGATGGTGACGTCGCTCTAGAAGATGCCGTGTTGCGCCTGCTCGCTCAGGAGGAAGATGCCTCCGCGACACTCGCGACGACAGCGCCTGTAGATGCCCCTGAGAAATCCCGATCAAAACAGATCGGGCCCTACAAGATTCTAGAGACTCTCGGTGAAGGCGGCATGGGCACGGTCTACCTGGCCGAGCAACAAGAACCCATCAACCGCCGCGTCGCGCTCAAGCTGATCAAGCTGGGCATGGACAGCAAAGCTGTAGTCGCTCGCTTCGAGCAGGAACGCCAGGCACTGGCACTGATGGACCACGAAGGCATCGCCAAGGTATTCGACTGCGGCACCACCGATCGCGGCCAACCGTTCTTCGTCATGGAGCTGGTCAAGGGCATCCCGCTCGACAGTTTCTGCGAGCAGAACAAGCTGTCGTTGCCCGACCGCCTGCTGCTGATGAAGCAGGTCTGCGGCGCGGTGCAGCACGCCCACCAGAAGGGCATCGTGCACCGAGATCTCAAGCCCGGCAACGTGCTGGTCAGCAGCCACTCGGGACGCTTGCAGGTCAAGATCATCGACTTCGGCTTGGCTAAGGCGATGGGGCAAAAGCTCATCGAGGCGTCGCCGTTCACCGAGGTTGGACAGATCCTCGGCACGCCCGAATACATGGCGCCGGAGCAGGCCTACCCGTCTAACGAGGACATCGATACGCGGGCCGACATCTACTCGCTCGGCGTGATGTTGTACGAAGTGCTGGTCGGCGAGCTGCCGTTTCCGAGCGCGGAGTTGCGCAAGGCCGGGATGCTTGAGATTCAGCGCATCCTGCGCGAGGTCGACCCGCCCAAGCCCAGCACTAGACTGACCACGATCGGCGCCGCGGCGAGCGAGCTGGCGCGGATGCGGCGTGTCAGCGTCGGTGCGTTGAAGAAGGCGCTGAAGACCGACCTCGACTGGGTCGTATTGAAGACGCTCGAGAAGGACCGCAACCGACGCTACGACACGGCCAACGCGATGGCGGCGGATCTGCAACGGTATCTCGATCACGAACCGCTGGTCGCGGGGCCGCCGAGTGCTAGCTACCGGATGCAGAAGTTACTGCGACGCTATCGGGGTCAGTTTGTGGCAGGTGGGCTCGTGTTGCTGACGCTGGTCGGCGGCGGGGTTGGCACGTTCGTGCAGTGGCTGCGGGCCGAAGAGCTACTCGTCAGCGAAACCAAGGCGAAGGACGACGCGCTGGCGCAGAAGCAGCGAGCGGACGACGAAGCTGCGCGCAACCTGAGGCTGGCAGAGGAGAAGACGGCGCTGGCGACCGAGGTGCAGCAGAAGGCAGCGGACCTCACGGCGAAGGTGCGCGACTTCGATCAGTTGTCGGGTGTGGTGGAATACGAACGTGCGGTGACCGAGGAAGCGGCGCTGTATCCGGCATGGGCCGACAAGATCGCGGCGATGGGCTCGTGGCTGCGGGAAGTCGATGCCTTGCTTGCGAAGGAAGAGTCGATCCGCGGCACGGTTGCTTCGTTGCGCTCGAAGGCGTTGCCGGCGACGGCGGAGGAACTCGATGCCGAGCGGCGGGCGCATGTGCGCTTTCCGGAATACGACGCGCTGCAGCAGCGCGTCGAGGCGGTGCGGCTGGCCCAGGATGTGCGCAGTGGCAAGCAGGCGTGGGTCGAGCCGGAGTTGCCGGCGGAGCTACGCAGCAAGACGCCAAGCGAGTGGAACTCGCTCGCGTGGCCGATCGTTGACTGGGAGAAGCCGGAACGTGCGCGTGGCCAGGAACGGTTGGCGTTGGCTTGTGCGCGGGCAGCAGTCGCTGCTGTGCAGGGTGACGACAAGGCGACGTTCGGGGACACGCTTTCGTGGGCTTTGTTCTTCTGTGGGCGCGATCAGGAGGCGTTGTCGATCGCCCGGCAGAACGTCGAGTTGGCGGGGGCGCTGCGTGCGAACATCCAGAAGTATGTGACGGAGCTGGAGGCGCGCATTGCGGCGCTTGGCGGTGACGCCGGCGAAGCGGTGGTCGCTGCGGCGGAGCACGAACTGCAGGTGCTGGCGGATGCGCTGCGTTCGTGGCAGTTCGGTTCGCAGCCGGACGAGAAGGCTGCGGGCTTCTTGCACGGTGCGCTGATGGGTCTGCTGGAGCGGTTGGAGATTCTGAAGGGCAAGAAAGCCGGCGTGCTGCAGCGGCTTCGCTGGGCCAACGAGGTCACCAAGCTGACGCATGCGGCGCACGACGGCCACCCCACCTGGACAGAAGCGCGTGCCGCGATTGCGCAGGCGGACGGTGTGGTGGCGAGTAAGTTGTATGCGGGCAAGTCGATCGGGTTGCCGGACGAGGCGGTGATCGGGCTGGTGCCAATCGGGATGAACCCGGTGACATTGCTGTGGGAGTTCTACGACTT
>JBNMND010000498.1:0-3188 GCA_051274975.1 Planctomycetota bacterium
TGCTGCGTCAAAACATGCCCGGCAATGCCAAGGCACAGATCTATTGGTTTCAGCACGACGAGTGCCTCGTGCAGTTCACCCTGGTGCGGTCGCCGCTCGCCGATGACATTTTGGTGGCGGTTGCGACGGATGTACTCACGGCGCTTGCCAAGTAGCGCGTCGCCGTGGGTGAGTCTGGGCGGCGTTAGTGACGCTGCTTATGACCCAGTTCGTGTGACTCAGCTTGTGTGACGCTGGGCCATATGCTCTTGCAGTTGCTCGTATTTAGTCGGCTGGCGACTGCGGAATGTCTGCCGCAGCGTCTTCAACAGATCGCCGCGCGAGATGATACCCAACAACCGCCGCTCCGCGTCGACGACCGGCACTCGCCGGATCGGTTGGTCCCGGAACACCGACGCAACTTCGAAGATGTCAGCATCGGGCGAGACGACGGCGAAGTCCCGCCGCATGTGCTGCGCAACCGTTCCCGGTGGTTCTTGCTCGTAGTGAGCTGCGGCTATCGACGTCAGAGCGTCGCGCTCGCTAAAGACTCCAACGAGGCGGTCGCGGTCAATGACCGGCGCACCTGAGAAGCCTCGTTGAATCAAATCGTCTACTGCGTCGAGTATTTGGCGATCGTGACGCAGCACGAAGACGGCCCTTTGCATGACGTGCTGGGCCAGCAGCACGGTTCGGCTCTTGTCCATGTCGGGCAATCTTACGATGCTCCGTCTCTGTCGGCTAGCCCTGGCGGCTCGATGCAAAGCTCGCGCCGGGCGCGGTCGACAGCGCGTCCAAGTGCTTGCACGCATGGATCACAGTTGCTGCCGCAGCACCAGCGCCACGAACTGTCGCTGATATCGATGTGTAGCGCCACGAAGCTAGCGTAACTCTCGTCGACGCCTTCTGCCGCACATGCCGCAGCAAGCGTGCGGCGTCCGTCAGGAGTTAGATCGAAGAGGTCCATGGCATCACCGGATTAAGACCACAAGCCTAGTGTCGGAAGCGGGCAACATCAGCAATGGTGTTGTATCTGGGGAGGCTTGGCGGACCCTGAATTGGTATGGTCCGTGCCATGGCTTATTCGATGAGAACCGTTGTTGCGCGGATTGTTTGCGGCAGCGTCGCTTTGTTGGCATGTGGTCCCGTATTCGCACAAGGCCCCCTCTCGGCACCGGAGGCTTTAGCCCTTCGAACCGTCGCGAACCCACACCTTGGGGACGGTTTTGTTGCGTTCAACATGGTCGTTCCACGCCCGATTGAAGACGGGCCGGGCGGCAGTTATCTGAATTTGGGCATCATCGACAACCCGTTTGAGGCCCGCACCGGCAAGGCGATGGTCACGCGGTGGTTGGTTTCCGGCAAGGACAGCGCGCGCGGCCTTGCGATTCGACCGAGGTATCGAGCCGTCTCATACACCAAGCGAGTCAAAGGCAAGAATCAGGTTTTCACGCATCTGGTCAAGGAGCCGACGGCGAAGCAGTTTGCCACGACGCCATCCGTCATCAGCTATCGGTGGAATCCCGAAGGCAAGTCCGTGGCGTTTACGACGCTCGATCCCATGCCGCCGCAACGCGAGAGCGCGAGCAAGCGTGGCTTCCGTCCGGTTGTCTATGATGAGGACTGGCGACACATTTCATTGTGGGTCGTCAGTGAAGGCGGTACGCCGCGTCGGCTGACAAGTTCGACGACGGTCTATGACTTCCAGTGGAGCCCAGATGGGCGCACGATTGCATGCGCTTGCGCGCCGAGGAACACGGTCGACGACAGCTACATGTCGAAGCGTTTGCATCTGCTGAATGTCGCGAGTGGCAACCTGACGAAGCTGGTCGAGAACCCCGGCAAGCTTGGTGACTTCGCGTTCACTCCAGACAGCAAGAACCTGCTGTACATCTCTGCTGCGTTCCGCAACGATCCGCACGCTGGCAGTCTTTTTCAAATCCCGGTAACCGGCGGCGAACCGACCGCGAAGTCCAAGGAGTTCCTTGGCATGGTGCAGCACGTCCGGACGGCTGGCACTGGCTTGTTGTTGCAGGAGAGCGTTGGCGTTGCGGCCCGCTTGACCTTCTTGAATGGCTCCGGTCAGCCGCAGTGGATCTACAACCCCAACAAATTCCGCTTGGGGATGACCGGCTACAGCTTCCACAACGGCAAAATTGCGTTCACCGCTAGCCACGCCAACCATCCGGCCGAACTATTCATCCCGGTCGGCAAGGACGCTCCGAACGAGTCGATCCGCTTAACCAACAGCAACGCGACGCTCGAAGGTCGCCCGTTTGGCGAGCAGCGCATCCAACGCATCCGCACCCGTGATGGCGTGTTCGTGCAAGGCATGTTGGTGCTGCCGCACGACTACAAGGAAGGCGAACGCTACCCAATGGTCATTGTGGCGCACGGTGGCCCGGAGTCGCACTTCACGGACGGTTGGTTGACGACCTACTCGAACTGGGGCCACCTGCTCGGTGCGCGCGGCATCATTTCGTGGTACCCCAACTACCGTTCGTCGACCGGCTATGGCGTCAAGTTTGCGATCCATGACCACGGCGACCCGATGGGCCGCGAGTTCAACGACCACTTGGATGCGATTGAACACTTCGACAAGTTGGGACTGATTGATCCGAAGCGCGTTGGTCTCGGCGGCGGTAGCTACGGTGGCTACACGGCGGCGTGGGCTGCGACCAAGGAGAGCAAGCACTTCGCGGCGGCCGTCAGTTTCGTGCCGTTCGTCGACATCCGCACGAAGTGGCTGACGACCGACATCCCGAAGGAGTTCTACTTGGTGCACTACCAAGAAAAGTGGCCATGGCAGCAACCGGAATTGATGGCGGATCGCAGTCCACTGACGCACGCGCAGAACTGTGACACGCCGCTGTTGCTGCTAGGTGGCACCAGTGATCCGCGCGTGCACCCAAGCCAACCGCACATGCTTTATCGCGCGGTGAAGTTCGGCACCAAGACTCCGGTGCGCTACGTGCAATACACGGGTGAAGGCCACGGCAACCGCATGAACGTCAACCGCATGGACTACACGCTGCGCACGCTGCGTTGGTTCGAGCACTACTTGCTCGGGGATGGTGATCGTCGCAGCAAGGCGTTGCCGCCGCTTGACGTGCCGTATCCGAAGTAAGCAAGAGGTTGCTGCTCGCTGGCCCGGTGAAGGGCGCGGGCGGCACGGCTGCCACTGCCGCATTGGCGAGTTGGGACTTGGG
>JBNMND010000499.1:0-3142 GCA_051274975.1 Planctomycetota bacterium
GGTCTCGAAATCCTTGCCCTTGGCCAGCGAACTCGCCGACTGCAGGTAGCCGATGGCCGCCTGGGGCTCACCCATGCGCAGCAGGCAGACACCGAGGTTCTTGTGGGCCGCCTGGGTAGCTGTCTTCGGCACGCCCTCACCGGGCGCCAAGGACAGCTCGGAGATGGCGCGCTGCCAGAGGCGTTGCTCCATCAGACCAACGCCACGATGCATGTGCGTCAGAACCGCCGTGTCGAGCTTTTCGCCCAGCACTTCGAACTCGAGCACTTCGATCCACGGGATGTTCTGGAACGTATTCCGAACGACGCCCGTGCAACGAATGCGGGTGTAGAGGCCCATCGTGTAGAGCGTCTCCAACTGCGGGTTGGACTTGCTCAGGAAGAGCATGCCGAACACGTCGTTGTAGTCCTTCTCTTGCCACAGCTTCTGGTCGTCAGCCCAACCGTAGAAGTTGGTGTACTCCGTCGGCGTGAACTGCGTGAAGAACGGGTTCGAGATGCGGCCCAACGACGCGAACTGCACGACGAACTGCACCTTCACATTTTGGAAGGCGTCGGGGTTCTCGCGCATCGCAGTCAGATTGGTCCGCACAGCGGGTCCGAACTTGGTCTGTGCAGGAAGTGCCGAGACACCGAGAAGGAAAGAAACTAGCAGCGCAGATCTCATGGCGATTCCGTCTTTCAATTTGGATCGATTGGGGGCCGCGGTCACTCGGTGATCCGCTCCATCAGTTTTCGCAGTGCCTCATTCATCAACTCTTCCGGAACGTCATCGCCCGACTTAGCAAGATCGCGCAGTCGCTTCATGCGCTGCGCCTTGGTGAGATCGCCTGCCATCAGTTCATGGACGATGCGATCGATGTCAGCCTTCGACGTGGTCAAGTTGAATAGAACCCGGGTGCGGTTGGTGCGCAGTTACCTACGCGCAACAGCTATCGGACCGGCGTGCCGGTTGTCTTGACGCCTCATTGCACACAGTCCCAAAGGGGTCCTCCTGGGCAGCGACTTTCGACTGTGGTGTAAACCACCGACGCCACCGCAGAATCGGCAGACTGCTTCAGAATCCAACGGTCGCGCGACGAACTGATGAATACTTCGACGCCCAGATCCGAACCTGATGACTTCCACCACAGAAACTCGCCAACTCGCCACCCTGCTGCTCGCGACTCTGTCGTGCACAGCAACCGTGCACGCCCAAGTTCAAGACGTCTACCTGAGTGAGGTTCGTGCCGACGCCAGCGAAACTTGGATCGAAGTGCACAACCGAGGCACCAGTATCGCCGACATTTCGCAATGGTCACTGCACTGCGCAACGACCACGCAGGGTATGCCAAACAACTATTGGTGGCCGTTCCCGACGGCCACGACGTTGGCTCCGGGTGCGTTCCTGCGGGTGCATTGGTTTACCGCCGAACCACAAGTTCCGGTCACTGGCAACCTCTACACCGGCACGTCGCCATGGGGGTTCTTGTTTGGACTTGGCGGCGAAGCGCTCTCCGGCGACGAAGGTGCGGCAGCTCTATTCGCTTCGCAGTCTAACACCCAGATAAACTCGTCGCTGACGGTTCGCGACTGGGTCAGCTGGGGATCGTATGGCTTCCAACGCGAGAACCTCGCGATCAGCGCCGGCCTGTGGCAGACCGGCCGCACCGTGCAACCGATCCAACCCGGCACGAGTATCGCTCGCGATCCGGATGCAATCGGGGTCACTGCGCACGCCGACGAGAGTTGGTTCTTGGACTACACACCAACACCGTTGATGTCCAATGTCACCGGCGCCGTCGTGCAGAGCTACGGCACGGCTTGCACCCTGCCGGGCAACCACCTGCTCGGAGTGCCCGAGTTGCGCGCGACGTCGCTACCGCTCTACGGCAACAGCCAGTTCGGCTTGATCGTCGATCGCACCACCGGCATCTTCGGCGAGTTCGTCCTGATCGCATTCAGCGGCGGCTCAGCACCATCCGGCCTACCATCGATCTTGCCGGTATACTCGGGCGCCGCCTGCCACGAGTCGATCGACACGACCCAGATAATCTCGACGTGGCTCGTGCCCGCCATGATCATCGGCACTCATTTTTCGCTACCGCTCGACAACTACCCGCCGCAGATCATCGGCGTCGAACTACACGCGCAAGCGCTGGTCATCGAACTGCTACCAACCGCCAACCCGCCGTATCAGGGTTTGACGAACGCGCTGCGCGTCGTCGTCGGCCAGTAGGTATTTGCGTAACGTAGCCGGTTCAAACCGCCAGCTACGCGCGACTATCCCAGTTGTGGCTTGAACCGGCTACAGCACGCAAGGCGCCTCACGCGAGTCCGCTAGGACTCGTTGCTCTTGGCACGCTCTTTCTCGCGGCGCTTGTGCACCGCAGCTGGCGCATCGCCTTGGCGCCACAGCATCGCGACCACGCTCGTGCCCCACTCGCGCAGGTCGACGTCGAGGTCGCTGTCGAAGTCGTCTTCGTCGAGCACGCCGCGTTCGAAGTGGAACAGGACGCAGCCTTTGTCGGCGGTGCGATCTAGCAGGCGGCGCGCGCGCGCCATCGACTTGACCGGGTCTTCGGCGACCATCGTGTAGGGCGGGTCCAAGAAGATGATGTCTGGAGCGACCTCAATTTCAGCGCCACCGTCCGCTTCACCTGACGTCTCGGAGTCCGTCTCGGCTTCCTCGTCGCGGGCGGCACCAAACAGTGGTCGGTGCATCAGCGGTGGGTCCCAGGCGTCAGCCCGAACCACCACGCCGCGATCGAAGGCTTCGTCACCCAACGTCCGCAAGTTGGTGCGCAGGATATCGATGGCCTTGCCATTCTTTTCGACGAACAGGACCCGGGCGGCACCGCGCGAGAGCGATTCCATGCCGGAAGATCCAGTTCCTGCGAAAAGGTCCCATACGAAAGCGCCTTCAATCTGGTCTCCCAGGATGTTGAAGAGCGCCTCACGCACTTGCCCAAGGAGGGGTCGAGTCCCCAAGCCACGAACCGTCTTGAGGGTTCGACCACCAAATTCACCACCGATGATGCGCAGGCTCATGTTTGCGCCAAGATGGTGGCAGGCACATCGCCTCGGTGCAACTACGACACGTCCCCGGAACAGACGATAAAACAAACACTGTGGAACCAGGCTCCCCTCTACTGGCTCTGAGA
>JBNMND010000500.1:0-3138 GCA_051274975.1 Planctomycetota bacterium
GAACGCAGTTTGACGCGTCGCATCCGCGCGGAGCGCCGTGGCGCATGGACCGGTTCTATCGCCGTGTTCGCCAGGACTCCGGCATCCTGATGGAGGATGGCTCGCCGGTGGGGGGCAAATACAGCTTCGACGCTGACAACCGTCGGGCGTGGCAGGGTGAGCCGGCCGCACCCGTGCCGCCCGTGTTGTGTCCGGATCCAGTAACCGAAGAGGTCCTGGCGCTAGTTGCGACGCGCTTCGCAGATCATCCTGGCCAACTCGACGGCGAGAGTCTGCCCGCCACCAAGGCGGATGCCGAGCGTCTCTGGCAATGGGCGCGCGCTGAATGCTTGCGCGACTTCGGTCCCTTCCAAGACGCGATGTCGGCAGAGTCGTCGTCACTGTTTCACACCCGCATCTCGGCGCTGTTGCACCTGCACCGACTATTACCTGTGGATGTGCTCGCCGACGTGCTTGAGATGGACCTGCCGCTCGCGAGTACCGAAGGCTTTGTGCGTCAGGTTCTTGGCTGGCGCGAGTTCGTGCATCACGTGCACGACGCAACCGATGGGCTAAGGAAGCTTCCGAACGCTACGGCCCAAGCCGAACCCAACTATCTCGACATGCACGGCGCGTTGCCGCCCGCATTCTGGGGCACTCAGTCGGGACTCTCGTGCCTCGACCGCGTCGTTGCCGATGTTTGGCGTGAGGGCTACGGCCATCACATCACGCGCCTCATGGTGCTCTCCAACATTGCGACCTTGCTCGACGTATCACCGCGCGAACTTACCGATTGGTTTTGGGTGGCCTACACCGATGCCTTCGACTGGGTGGTCGAACCCAACGTGCTCGGCATGGGCACCTTCGCGGTGGGCGACCTGATGACAACCAAGCCCTACATCGCCGGTGCGGCCTACATCGATCGAATGGGCGACTACTGTCCAAGCTGTGCCTTCAACCCGAAGAAGGATTGCCCGATCCGCTCGCTCTACTGGGCGTTCTTGGAACGACACCGCGCCAAGTTGCAAGGCAACCACCGCCTCGCGGTGCCCCTCGCCAGCGCCGCAAAACGAAGCCCGGATCAGCAGCAGGCTGATCGCAGCGTCTTCGAACGAGTCGGGCGTGATCTGCGCGCGGGCCGGACCGTGCGGCCTGGCGATGAGTAGGTTGGTTGCTGGCGCAGGACGCTATAAGCCGCGTCGCACCGCTAGCCACAGGCCAAGGCAGAGGCCCACAGCGCTGCCAGCAATCCACAAGACGCTGCTTCGGGGCTGAGGCTGAACGTTCACTTCCACGTGATCTGGTTGGATGGCGTGTACTCGCACGAGCCAGGTCTTGGTGCGGTGGAGTGGTGCGAGCACGCGCAGGTCACGGACCGGATGTTGCCCTGCTGGTGCGCCGCGTGCGCAACCGCGTGCGGCTGCCACGCTGCGGCAGATGGGCAAGTGGGGTGCTGGCGCCAGGTGCGAGTTTGCGGCATCGGATCGTTCCTCAGGTCGATGGGGATGCCGAACAGGAAGCGCTCGACGACGGCTGCGCGGATCCGGAGGAAGCGCGGTCTGACCAAGTTGGCGCGGGGTCTGTTGCGCAGCCGGTAGCGCGGGTGCCGCATCGTCCCGGTAGGCGTCGCGGAGTGCGGCGCTACTACCACGTGGGCGGAGCTGTTGCGGCGGGTGTTTGCGATCGATGTGCTGACATGCCCGCGTTGCGGTGGGGCTGCGAGGTTGCGGTGGAGCGCGGCGTAAGTGGTCACGGTCATATGCGCGGGCGACTGCCTTGCGCGGGGGCGAAATTGCGCGCCAATTGTTGATGCAGCGATGCGACCTTGTGCGTAATTCAGCATGACCAAATGGCAACTCGTATGGTAGATATGGACCCTACGGGAAATCTTACAGCTCGCTTTGATCATGCAACGAATAGCCCTCGCAGTCTGCCTTCTCATCCCAGCTTCTCTCTCTGCCCAGGCAGCTGAGATCGAAAGCACCTCCCACTACCTCGGCATCGACTCGGGATTGGTCAGCAACAACCTGCCAGGCCCGGCCGCGATCGGCCTACCGCAGGTCGTTTGGTCGACCGTCGTCAGCATCGACAAGGCGGCGTGGCTACGTATCAACTATCAGAGCGTGTTGCTCTCGGGCAGCCCGAACCCGGGCGGCGACGGTTCGTTCCTTCGCATGACGTCCATGCGCGACGGCGCCGTAATGACGCAACACATGCGGCATGTTAACGAGTGGGGGAACTCGTCGGCCTACTTCAACGGCGGCTCGGTACTCGTGGAACTGCTCGCACAACCGGGCACCGGCGCAAACCGTCTCATCATCAAGGGTGCGGTCGCTGGCCCGATCCAGCAGATGGAGCTGGACTCGATTTGCGGTGCCACCGACGATCGCCAGCTCAGCTCCGACGATCGTTGCGCGCGCGTCATGCCGATCGGCTGCAGCGCGTGGTTGATCAACGACTGCAACCACTGCTTCCTCACTGCTGGTCACTGCAACATCAGCGGTTCGCAGGTGGTCCAGTTCAACGTGCCGCTCTCCAACGCTAGCGGCGCGACGCAGGCGCCGCCGCCGTCCGACCAATTCGCAATCGACCCTGTGTCGATTCAGGAGCAGACCGGGGGGGTCTCGGTGGGCAACGACTGGGCCTATTTCGGCTGTTTCGACAACTCGACGACCGGGCTGTCCCCGTATGCGTCGCAGGGTTCGGTCGCGTTTGACCTCGTGAACCCGCCGAGCGTCGCGTCACCTGCGCAGACGATCCGGGTCACCGGCTACGGGACGACCAGTTCGCCGGTCTCGCCGACCTGGAACCAGGCACAGAAGACCCACACGGGGCCTTACTTCAATTTCTCTGGCAACGTGATCCAATACACGGTCGACACGACTGGCGGTAACTCTGGCTCTCCGGTCATCCTTGCGGGCACCAGCGACACGATCGGGATCCACACCAACGCCGGCTGCAATAGCATCGGCGGCAACCAGGGCTGCGCCAGCACCAACCCAGACCTTGTTTTCGCTCTCGCTAACCCGCTTGGCGTCTGCTGTGACGGCGGTAGTCCGCTGACGACAACGTTTGCGAACAACAACGGCGGCGCAATCGGCGGCGCGGTTTACTTCGCACTCGAAGGCGTCACTGGCGGCACCGGCGCCACGATCACCG
>JBNMND010000501.1:0-3099 GCA_051274975.1 Planctomycetota bacterium
GTTCGCGCACGGTGGCCGGGGTCAGGTTGACGCCGGTGCGGCCGGGCACGTTGTACGCGACTAGCGGCAGGCCGGGCGCCGCTTCCGCAATGGCTGCAAAGTGCGCGACGATGCCCGCTTGGGTTGGCTTCGTGTACGGCGGCATCGCGATCAGCGCACCGTGGGCACCACTGTCTTGCGCCGTCCTGGTCCACGTGCAGGTCGATGCCGTGGCCGAGGTGCCGGTGCCGACGAGCATCTTCGCGTCACCGCGGTGTTCGTTGACGATCGCGACGACACGTTGCCGTTCGGCTTCGTCGAGCATGGCGGCCTCGCCGGTCGAACCGAGTGCGACCAAGAAGTCGGCGCCACCCTCGACGACGTGCTGCACGATTCGAACCAAGCCGACTTCATCGATGGCACCTTCGGGCAAGAACGGCGTGATCAGCGCGACGCCGAAGCCATTACCAAACAAGTTGCTACTGTCGTTCATCGTTCTCCTCCCGAAAGGCCAGTGAACAGGGGGTCTAAGACACTCGCCGACACGTCGTCCATGGAGAACACGCCGGTCTTGCCTTGGATCCAGTTAGCCGCGGTCAACGCACCGTCGGCGAATGCCATGGGGCTGCGCGCCGTGTGGCGCAGCTCGAGCACTTCGGCGGGGGCATCGATGCCAACGCGGTGCTCGCTATAGGTGTGGCCGGAACGCATCACGGCAACGCTGAGTTCGTTGGGGTCGACCGGGCCGCCGATCTTCCATGATTCCTTGCGCGCGCAGCCTTCGAGCATCGCCGCGGCGAGCAGCTTGGCGGTGCCCGATGGCGCGTCATGCTTTCTGGCTTGGTGGTGTTCGACGATGTAGGGGTCGAGCACTTCATCGCGCGACGAGAAGCGCGCCATGACCAGCGTCATGCGGCGCAGCAAGGCGACACCGAGTGAGAAATTGGGGGCGGTGACGACGCCAATTTGGTTGCCGACACGTTCTGCCAGGTCAGGCACATCCCAACCGGTGCTGCCGATAATCAACGGCACTTTGTTGGCGAGCGCCCACTCCAGTCGAGCCGGAACCTGCGTGCCGCTTGCTGCATCGATGATGGCATCGACGTCCGTGCTTGGCGGTGACTCGCGCGTGACTTGCCATGCGAGTTGGGGGCCGAGGTGTTCGGCGATCGCCTGACCGAGGCGGCCAGCTCCAAAGAGTCCGATGCGAATAGGGGCTGTCATCCGTTGATCTCCTCAATAGCGGCGGGCGCGGCCGGTGTGGTGGTGGTGTCGCCGAAGAACTCGTCGTGCAACCGACGAATAGCGGCGTCTTGTTCGATGCTGCGCACGACGAAGGACAGGTTGCGACTGTTGCCGCCGTAACTGACCATCTGTGGCTTGATCGGGTAGAGCGCGCGACATGCACGTTCGAGCACTCGATCGGTGTGTTGCAAGCCGTCGCCGATGGCTGCAACGATCGCGCAATCGGTGATAGTCTCAACGTGCGCATGACCGTCGAGTGCTGCGATTAGCTGTTGGATCGGCGCGTCGGCTTCGACCGTGCAAGCGACCGAAACTTCGGCGGTGGTGACGAGGTCGACGGGGATGTCGAGTTCGCCGAACACTTCGAACAGTCGCGCCAGGTAACCACTCGCGTCGAGCATGCGACGGCTAGTCATCGTCAGCACCGTGATCGGCCCGCGCGATGCCAGCGCGGCGATGCCGGGCACGTTTTCAGTGCTCTCGCGATCAATGCGCGTAAATGCACCGTCGGGCCGCATTGTGTGACGAACCGTGACGGGGATGTTTTTGTCGACGACCGGTTGGATCGTCGATGGGTGTAGCACGCGCGCGCCGAACGCAGCGAGTTCAGCGGCTTCGTCAGGGCTCAAGTGCGCGATCGGCCGCGCCTCGGTGACGATGCGCGGGTCGGCGGTCAGCACGCCTTCGACGTCCGTCCAGATTTGCAGTTCGTCGCCGCCTAGCGCGGCACACAGCAGAGCGGCCGACCAGTCACTGCCACCGCGACCGAGTGTTGTGGTCGTGCCATCAGGAGCCGAGCCGACGAAGCCTTGCGTGACGACAATGATGCCGTGTGCCAGGCTCGGCCCCATGTTTTGGTGGGCGCGTTGCAGAATGGCGCCGCGCATCGGCTTGGCCTTGCCATACGCGTCATTGGTGCGAACGACATCGCGAGCATCGACGGCGAGCACTTGCTTGTCTTGTTGGCGGAGATGCTCGCTGAGCACCAGTGTTGCGATGCGCTCGCCGTGCGCGATCAATGCGTCGGTAGTGCGGGCGGTTAGGGTTGCATCGGGCGCACGGTCCGCAATGCGGCAGATGCCGCGCACGAGTAGTTCGCAATCGGTTCGCAGTTGCGCCAGCGCAGCCGCGACCTTCGTCGGGTCTTCGAGCAGTTCGTCGATGACGGCTTGCGCAGCTGTGAAGACCTCTTCGATAATCAACAGCGCATCCGCACTGTGCCCGTGCCCGGCAGCTTCGGCGGTTGCCAGCAGCCTGTTGGTGGTGTCGCCCATCGCGGATAACACGACGCACGGCGCCTCCTTCGAAGCCATGATCAGCTCTGTGACCTTTTGTAGGCGGGCGGCGGTCGCGAGTGACGAGCCCCCAAACTTCATGATGATCATCCGGCGCGCCCCTCTAAGAAGGTCGTGGCCAGCGCGATCAGCAGTTCGCAACCGGTGGCCATTTCGGCGCCAGTGATATATTCGTCGAGCGTGTGCGCGACCTTAATCGTGCCCGGGCCGCACAGGGCGACGCGTTGGCCTCCGACCAATTGTCGCAAGCGCGGGGCATCGCTGCCGAACGGCACCGCAGCATGTTCGAAGCCCGGCACGTGGGCGAACACTTCGGGTGGCGTGAACGACAGTTGTTCGAGCAATCCTTCGGCTGGCGTCAGTTCGCGAGCGCGTTGTTCAAACGACGAGTCACGGATCGAACGCACGAACAAACGCGCATCGGCCTTCGCCGGAATGATGTTGGGTGCGGCGCCACCGTTGATCAGGCCGAGGTTCCAAATCTCTGGGCCGAGGTCGGGATCGACTTCGGTCTGCAGCTTGCGCAGTCGTTCGAGCCATTCCATCAGCGGCCAGATCGCGGAGTGTCCGAGCTCTGGCA
>JBNMND010000502.1:0-3098 GCA_051274975.1 Planctomycetota bacterium
CACGGTGCACGCCGACTTGATCACCGTGATGTTGGCGCGCGGCATGCTGGAGCGTCACCCGGGCAAGGGCATCATCTACGACCTACGATCGAGTAAGGTCGTGCCGGAAGAGATTGAACGTCTCGGTGGTCGCCCGGTTCGCGAGCGCGTCGGCCACTCGTTCATGAAGGAGACCATGCGCAAGATGGATTGCATCGGCGGCGGCGAGCTATCGGGGCACTTCTACTTCGCTGAGAACTACTTCACCGACTGTGGCGTCCTGGCCGCCATTGAGGTGCTAAACCAACTCAGCGCCGAAGGCAAGACGCTCAAGGAGGCCGCCGATCCGCTGCGCAAGTACTTCGGCACCGGCGAGATCAACTTCAAGGTTGAAGACAAGGACGCCCTAATGAAGCAAGTCGCAGAGCGCTTCAAAGATGGCGAAGTGGATTACCTCGACGGTGTGACCGCGACGTTCTCCGATTGGTGGGTCAACGTTCGTCCCAGCAACACCGAGCCGTTCCTGCGCATGTGCCTGGAAGCGGACACCCAGGAACTGATGGAGCAGAAGCGCGACGAAGTGTTCTCTCTCCTCGGCACGCCGGTCGACCACTAGTTCGCATCGCGCAGCAGGATCTCAGCACGTGACCGAAGAGCCGAGGTGGTGGCGTTGGCTTGCTATACTGGCTCTTGCGGTCGGCGTGTTGTTGCGCGCTTGGCCCTGGCTCGTAGAGCCACTGCTGTTCTTCGAGGATGGCACTGTCTTCTTCGGCCCTAACTACGCGCAGTTCGGGTGGCATAGCCTTGCCAGGCCCTATGCCGGCTACGTCCCGTTTGGCGCCAACGTTTCCGCTGTGCTGCTCTGCCGGTTGCCGACCGAGTGGATCCCGACGGCGTTCGTTGCGACCGCATCTCTGGTGCAACTGGCCGCTGGTTGCAGCCTGCTGGGCCGATCCTGGGCAGCCGTCGCGGCGTTTTGGATACGCGGACTGCTCGCTGCAGTGATTGTGTTGTTGCCGATTGGGTCGCACATCGAGTTCACGACGTTGGCCTATATGCAGTGGCCAATGTTGTGCTGGCTGTTCTTGCTGCTGGTCGCGCCAGCGACTCGCTGTGAAGGCACCGGTCGGGTGCGGGGGTGCTTGCGCGCTGCCTTGTGCGTGTTCTTAACGCTGTCGCACCCGCTGGCCGTCGTGCTTCTACCGCTCGTCTTGATGCGCTCCGTGCGCGCGGCCCAACGAGTGCGATGGGCCTCGTATGTCGGAGCATTACTCGGCTACTGGCTGGTCGCCGGTCTGTTGATCCGTGCCCACGGCGCCCCCGAATCTGCGACGTCGCTATTGCGGGTGTTCGAGCTCGCACCCGCGCTACTGGTTCGTGTCGGCCTGGAATCCGTAGTCGGGTTTGAGGGTTGGCAGTGGCTGAATGGCGGTGGCACCGTGGTGGCCTACTGTGCGGCGATTCTCTGCTGGCTACTAGCCGGATTCTTGGTGTGGCTTGCGGTTCGGCAGTGGCGGCCAGCGACCAGCACCTTTGCCCTCGCCTGCGGCTGGTTGACGATCGCACCACTCGCGGTGGCGTTTGTGGCCCGGGATCACGATTGGCACGACCAGTGGATCGTTCGCTACTTGTGGCTGTCCAGGGTTGGGTTCCTCTCGGTGCTGGCACTGAGCGTGACGACGCTGTTACCCCGTTGGCTGGTGGCTGGACTGGCTCTCGCACTCGCCATTGCCCTGACCCATGGCAACAAGTGCTTCCACTCACATGCATCCGGGGCGGAGGAACTCCACCAGTTCCTTGGCCGGTTGCATGCCAAGGAGCAGCGCGACGGCCATCGTCGCCAGATCAACGAACTGTTGAACCGCGCCGCGCAGCCACCGATCCGGATTCATCCGCAGTAGCCGGTCCGCCGGTTGACCGGCCAAGGTTGATCGTGTCCCTTGCTGTCACAATGTACGCACGTCCATCAGGCATCGTCACCTTGACCACCGACTTTGGGTTGCGGGATCCCTACGTCGGCATCATGAAGGGCGCGCTGATCGCGGCCTCGGATAAGCCGCGCGTAGTAGATTTGAGTCACGATGTTGCGGCACAGGACATCTCGATGGGCGCGTTCATGCTGTGGACGGCGGTCGACCGCTTCCCGCCGGGCACGGTGCACATCGGCGTGGTCGATCCAGGTGTCGGCACCGAGCGGCGCCTGCTGGCGGCGACAGCGCACGGTCAGTATTGGCTGGTGCCGGACAATGGTCTGTGCGGCGCCGTGCTTGCCTCCGCGGACACCTCCGAAGTGCGCGTCATCGACCTTGAGCACTTGCGGCTTCGACGCACCGCCGAGACTTTCGACGGCCGTGATGTACTGGCGCCGGTTGCCGCGTGGTTGGCGAGTGGCCACTACGGCTTCTCGGCGATGGGCCAGCGCATCGAAGATGGGAATCGCACCGACCACGTGTTTGCTGGCGATCGGCGGGTGGTGCACGTCGACACCTACGGCAACTTGATTACGAACGTGCGCGGTTCGGAACTTTCTGACGCCGCGACTCAGCAAGTGATCTGCGGCGGCCAATCGGTGCCGGTGCACCGCACCTACGGCGATGTCGCCAAAGGCGACCTTCTCGCCTACGTGGGCTCGTTCGGTCTGGTCGAGGTGGCGGTCGCCAACGGCAACGCACGTGATCGACTCGGAATGCAACGTGGTGCGTCGATTGAGCTGTCGAAGCCGTAAGATCGGCGGCGAACATGACAGCTAGCGAAACGAATAAGAAGCGCACTCTGCGCCTGGTCGGGGTGCCCATGGACTTGGGCGCCGGCCGACGCGGTGTCGACATGGGGCCATCGGCGATCCGCATTGCCGGAGTCAGCGAGAGCCTCCGGCAACTTGGCTACATCGTCGAGGATGACGGTGACGTCGGGGTTCCCGCTCCCGAGACCCGCGAGCCCGGCGACAAGTCGGCGCGCTACCTAGAGCCGATCTACCACGTCTGCAACCGCTTGCGTCTTCGCGTGCGCCGGGCACTCGCTCAGGGTGACATCCCGGTTGTGCTCGGCGGCGATCACAGCATCGCCATTGGCACGGTCTCCGGCGTTTCCGAGCACTTCCGCGAGAAGGGTGAGAAGAT
>JBNMND010000503.1:0-3089 GCA_051274975.1 Planctomycetota bacterium
AACAACTCTGCCCACCTGTAGTAGCGACGTCCGCGCACTCGCCGCTTGGCAGGGCGATGGGGGACGCGAGTCCTTTGCCTGCTAGCTGGGTCCGCTTTGGGCAGCTCCTGTCAGCCGCTGCCCGACGATCACGCCATCGCCGTCGACACCGGAGGTACAGCTTCTTCCAGCCGCGGACGCCATATGGCCGCCGACCTCCCGGTGAAGCTGCTCCTCATCACGTTCGCGGGCTTCGTCAACCGTGATCAATCTCGACTAATCGCCTAACCTGCTCGAAGAGAACCGCGTTTACCGCGAGCACCTCGGCATGAAGCGAGTTCGGCTGACCGACGATCAACGCCGACACCTCGCGGTGAAGGGCAAGCCATTCGGTCGTCGCCTACTGGATCGCATCGCAATGATCGTCACACCTGACACCAGCCTGAGGTGGCATCGAGTGTCAGCGATCACAAGGAGGGGCGGGCAGCGCAGAACGTCGCCGCACGCGCCAATGCCGCATGCCTCAGCGCGGTCGACAAGCTGGTTATTGGATCGCTATGTCGTGCGCTCCGGTCGCCGCAAATTGGCCATTGTTGGCCGCCGAGGACAACGCGAAGTACTGCACGCGAATCGTTGTCCCAGAGAACGGGGCGGGAATCGACGTGAGCAGTGACGTGCCTGCAGAAGAGATCGGGCTGATTGAGTAGTAGATTGTCTGCGGCCCCGCCGGATCGATGTGAATCGATGGCAAACCCAGCGGCGTGATCGGGCCCGGCGTGCCGGCAGCATAGAACTGCAAGAAGCCGATGCCGATGCTGCCTAGGAAGGCGCTCGCCGGAGGTGGGATCCTGAGCTCGACGACATCACCCGGACTGATGACCTTGTGGCAGCTTCGAGCATTGCCCAAGCCATTGACGAGGCTCTCGAGATCGAAGTCTTCATCGGTGCCGAGCAAACACGCCTCGTCGGCGCCGATGTCGACGCTGCTCGCGACCAAACGAGGGTCGCCCTCAAAGTCCAATAGCGGCAGGCCAGGAGCGGAGGAGTCACCAGCGTCGATGCAAGGGGAAGGCGCTGTCAGTCGATAGTCGCTGTTGGCGACATCGCGAAACTCTGGATCTGTCTGGATGTTGCCAGCACCCGCAAAGCCCCCCTCGATATCCGAAGAGGTGACCGTCGCGGTTCCGGTAAGCACTTCGATTTGCGAGCCAGTCCCCGCGGCATCGCGATTGCCCCAGAGGATCGAGTTGCCGATTGCAGCGGATGATGCCAGTTGCACAACCTGCACCCCTCCTCCACCAAGCGTACCTGCGCCACCAACTACGCTGCCGCCGACGTTTCCAGCAACCGTGCAATGGAGCAAGTTGGCGCCGGCACCATCCAGTCCCATACCACCACTCCCACCCCGACCGAATCCGTCGCCATCGCCAGCAACATTGTCCACGACTCGACAATTCGTAAGCGTGGAGAGGCCGCCGGTTATCCCGCTGTTCCGCACGTCGATTCCACCCGCGCCACCAACGCCCGGCCAGAAGATCCAAGAAGTGCCATTTCCTCCGGAGTTGCCGCTCACCAGACAGTCCAGCATCGTCAGCGAAACCATGCTGTTGGGGCCAACTCCCCGGAATTGTAAGCCACCCGTTCCCCCGCGTCCCAGTAGTCCGTTCTTGGTGACTGGCGTGTCACCACCGATGTTGCCGGTGACTGCGCAGCGAACCATGATCAGGTCGCTTTCCGTCGCCTCAATGCCACCACCGGATCCTAAGCCAGCAACGTTGTCGACGATCCGGCAGTCCGTCAGGGTAACTGCTGCGAAGTTGACTGAGAGCCCGCCGGGGTCTCCGTAGATGTTGGAAACTTGGCCATTGCCGTGGGTCAAGGTGAAGCCGGTTACATGAGAAACGACAGGTGCGGTAAACCCTGCGATGTCCAGCACCGTGCCGGCGGCGCCACCATCGATGGTCGTCACGCCTGCTCCGGCACTGCTTTCGATATCAACCGACTTGTTGTGCAACACCAGCGTCTCGACGTAGGTCCCGGGAAGGACTAATACCGTGTCGCCACTGTTCGCTGCGACGATCGCACCACCAATAGCTGGGAAGGGATTGCCAACCGAACCGTTGCCCGGTGGCGTTGCATTCACGTCGACGTAAATCGTCGCTTGGCCAACTAGCGCACCGGAAATTAGGAGAGAGCACGCGCCGCACGCGAGCGCCACAGTTGATGACGAGACCATGAGCATAAACAACTCTTTGGAGCGGTGACCTGCCGGTCGAGAGGTGGAGCCCAGGGGGATGGGCAGCTACCAGCATACCGAATCCTAATTGGCTTGTGCCTGCGTGCAGAAGCCTCGGAATTACCTCGCGCCTTCTCGATCGACTATGGATCCTGGATTGCAATCGCTGGCCGTGGCAGAAGCCTAAAGACGGCGAGCCGAACTGTCGGCTCCGTCACGCTGCATGGAGGCATGACGGTCTTTTCCCTGTCGTCGCAGAGGCGGTCCCGCGATACTCGCTCGTGACCTGCTCACCGGGCATTCGGGCGATCCCGGCGGCCCTTTTGGGCACTTCGTTCGGTGATGTTGAGGGTGATCCACCCCCGCCGGTAGTGTAGCTAATCCCTAGTCATGAGACGAATTACAGGCACCCACGTTTACTCCTACGTGAAGTGTCAGCACTTGGCGTCGCTGGACCTCTATCTGTCGCGAAAGGACCGTCGGCCGTCGACCGAATGGGAGGAGTTTGCTGCCAAGCGTGGCCGTGACTTCGAAGATGACTACGTCGCGGAGTTGTCGGTCGTGCAGCCTGAGTATCCGGAGCGAGACTTCGACGCTGGCGCGGCGGCAACGCTTGCGCTGCTAAAGGAAGGCACCGAGCTGATGCACCAGGCGGTTTTGAGCAGCGAGGATCGACTCGGCATGCCAGACCTTCTTCGCAAGCTCGATGGTGCGAGTGAACTCGGCGACCATCACTACGAAGTGCTCGACGTGAAGACTTCGGGCAAGTCGCGCGGCGACCAGATCTTGCAAGTCGTCTTCTACACACAGTTGCTCGCCGAGATGCAAGGGCGCATGCCGGAGCACGGCGCGCTGATCCTCAAGGATGGTCGTG
>JBNMND010000504.1:0-3083 GCA_051274975.1 Planctomycetota bacterium
TGGCGCGACCTTCGCGACCTCTTCGACAGGGATGCGCACCGCCTTCGCATCGGCAACCGCGGGGATCACTTCGTAGACCTCCATGTCGCCATCCCACGTCTTGTGAACAACACCAAACAACGCGGTACCGTCCTTCTTGGTCAACACCTGGCCGGAGTATTGGTCACTGATCACCTTGTTGGGATCGATGACTGCTTCGAGCAGGTCTTCTGTGCGGAACTTGTTCTTCAAGCTGGTCAGGTCCGGACCGCCGAAGCCGCCCTCCCCTTTGAAGTAGTGGCACGATGCACAGCCGACCGCGTGGAACAGGTTGCGGCCGGACTTCTCGTTCCGTCCATCGAACCCGCCATCGACGAGCGCAGCGATGTCGCTCATCTGCCAGTTCTTGCCCGGCCCCTTCGGCGGCTTGCTGGCGAATGCCTCCTTCGGTGCGCGAAGGCGACCAACCAAAAACTCGAGGGCACGCTTCTCCTCGTCGCTGCAGGTCTGCCAAGCGAGGTCGATGATCTCGAGCACGTAACCGTCGTAGCTGGCACCACCAGAACGACCGCGCGCCTCGCCCAAGAACGTGAACAGCGTGCGCCGCTGCTCGACCGTCCAACCATGGTCGATCATGCGCAGTGCGTTGGCGATCGCGAGCTGCCCCATCGGCGTCATGTTGGCCATCATCTTGTCGATGACGCCACCGTAGTTGTCGTTGCGAGTTGCCAATTCAGCCCATGCCGGCGGCTCGGATGGCTTTAGCGGCGTCAGCAGCGGCACGGCCTTCGCAAGCAGGCCGGGCGCGTCTACGTAAGCGAGCAGTTCGCACAAGTCTTGGTCCTGACGCTCGTTATTGCTTGGGAACAACGGTAGCAGGCGAGCCGCAACCGCTGCACTTTGGGCATCACTGACCGGACCTTGGCGCAGCAACGCAACGGCGTGAATGCGCAACCATGCGATGCGCTGCATGTGCGTCAGCGGCGCGAACGAAAACTTGCCTAACGCGTCGAGGATCGGCTGCAGATCCGCGGCAGTTCCTTGTCGTGCGAGCGCCAGCAAGCCGGCGAAGGCGCGATCGGGAAGCGCTGGGTCGGCGGCCAAGACGGTCTCACGGATGTGATTCGCCGGCAGTCGTTCGAGCGCGATGCGCGCGGTCACCCAGTCTGGCTTCGGCTCAGGGATCTGACCGCGGGACGCCAGTCGATCGCTGCCGATCGCACCAGCGTCGAGGATCTGCTGCGCAGTTCGCACCTCCGTTTCCGGCCAAGCAACCGCCGAGCCCCAACGCTCCATGCGCTTCGCTTCTGCGTCACTCCATTCGTATTCGCCGGAAGCGCGACCGGGAATCAACCGCAACAAACGCGACGGCAATCCGCGCCCACCAGTCACGACAAACACGCCACCATCTGTTCGCTTGACGAACGTCACGTCAGCAACCGGGAATGGTGCGCCGTAGTTCCAGGGCTTGCCTTCGAAGTAGGCAGTGCCGAAGGTCCAATCGAGACCAATGATGCCGCCGTCGGGACCGGGCACGTAGGCCATGCCGGTCGGCGAACCTGGTCCGAGGTCCTGCAGCGAGGGCGGTGCTTCGGGGTAGTCCGTGCCCCACTTGGCACTGCCCTTGCGCCAACCGTAGTCGACGCCGCTTTGAGCGGCGAGGTAACGCGTCGGGCGATACCAAGGCAAGCCCATGTCCCACTCCATGTCGGCGTCGTAAACGACTACTTGACCGTTGGGCAGCACCACGAGATCGAACGGATTGCGGAAGCCGCAGCAGATCAGTTCCCATTGCTTGCCGTCGGGATCGACCTTGTAGAGGCAACCCCCCGGTGGCGAGTAACCACCCCAGAAGCCGCGCGCGTCATTGATGCGCGGCACGAGGCGCTCTTCTTGCCAATTGATCGGCACGCGACTGCTCGCCAGCTCGGTCAACTTGGTCATGTTGCCGCACAGCACCAACAGGTTCTCGCCGTCGGGTGCGACCACGACCGAGTGCGGTCCGTGCTCGCCACTGCCGTCGAGGGCGCGCAGCAGTTCGACGTGATCGAGCATGTCGTCGCTGTCGGTATCGGTCAGTCGATAGAAGCCATCTTGGCCACCGTTGACGACGGCGTAGAGGCAATTGCGGAACCAGAGCAAACCGTGCGCGCCATCGAGTTCGACCGGCACGCGTTCGATCGTGGTGGCTTCGCCCAACTGCTTGGCCGGCGTGATGCGATACAGACCACCGCCTTGGGCACTCGAGTAGAGACGTCCCGTAGGGTCCGCAGCCAACGATACCCACGAACCTAGTTCGCGCGGAATGTCGAGCAATCGCATCGGCGGCGGCTGGATCGCGTCCGAGCTATCGACTTCCCAATCGACGATGGCGATCTGCGGGGCGTAGGCATTCGTTTGTTGGCCCAACGCAGTCGCGCCGTGGCGACTATTCCACACCATACCCTGTGCGCCCATCTCGCCGAGCACGCGCACGGCTAGCCAACTCGAAGCGTCGAACCCAGGCGAATCCCAACCATCGGGATCGTCGCTGTGGCAGCGCCAATCACCGTCTGTGACCACTTCGAGATCCTTGCCCTCGACTTGCCAAGCGACCCGCAGCGCCATTGCTGCTGGCCCACCGTCGTTCCAACCGTGCACCGCAACGACGTTGGCGCCAACTTGCAGATGCTTGGCGATGTCGACGAACGTCGGCGACTCCCACGAGTCATCGCTAGCGACGCGCTGTCCATTCACATAGACGCGACAATTGTTGTCGCAGGTAATCGACAACTGCGCCTTCTCCGGCACTGCAGCAACCGCAAACTCGCGACGGAAGAACAGTTCTTCATCCGCTTGTGCATCTTGGTCCCAGATCCAGTTTGGCGTCTTCGTCTTCTGCTCGACGACTTGCTGATCCGCGCGCCGCAGCAACGCAAGCAAAGCACCGGGCATCGCGATGTCGTCGGGCTTCGCCAACGAACGCACGGAGATATCACGGAACGACACTTTCATGGCGGCGCCAGCGTGCGCCTGCAATGCAACGATGCCGCTTCGTGGCGCCGAGCCGCGCAAGTCTTGCACTGCGGTAACGATTCGCCCATCGAGTTCGTGCCAGACCAAGT
>JBNMND010000505.1:0-3056 GCA_051274975.1 Planctomycetota bacterium
ATGATGTTGGCTTCCGCTGCTTGGTCTAGCAGTTGCGCCGGGCGAGCCTTCGGTAGGCGCCCAGCCTTGACCGCGTCCTTGAGCTTGCGCATGACTGGCTCGGCGTCGGTGCACAGTTGCAAGGCATGCTCGAGACGGCCGAGTGCGCTCGTCTTGTCCTTTGGAACGTGCAGGTTGCCCGTGATGCGGTCGCGTTGTTCGCTCGGCTGCAGCAGCGTTGCTGCCGCCTTGTGGCCAATCTTGTCGTTGGGTGCGGCACCGATCGGGTTGAACCGTGCCATCAAGCCGCCGATCGTTCCGAACACGCCGCCGATCATGGGCAGGCGCAAATTCTGGTAGATGCCAACGCGCGCTATTTGCACGCGGGCGAACGCGTCTTCGAGCGCCCATTGCATCAGCGGCACGTCTTCCTGCTTGCAGCCTTCGGCTTCGAAGCGACGCAGCACGGCACTGGCCAAGAACATGTGTGAGAACCAATCGGCGTAGCGGCCGGTCAGCTTCTCCTTGCGCTTCAAGTTGCCGCCGAGCGCGCCCATGGCGATGTCGGATAGCAACGCGAACTCGGCCGAAGCCCAGTTCAACTTGCGCCAGTAACGCTTGGTTGCCGAGCTTCCCGGCGCCTTGGTCAGCCAGCCGCGAGTCACCCCGAGCAGCGCGCTGCGCACGCCGTTCTTGACGACGTGGCCGATGTGCGGCCAGAACGCGCGGTCGAATGCTGGACCATCGTTCTTTGAGATCGCGTCGAGTTCTTTGAATGCGTACGGGTGGCAGCGAATCGCACCTTGGCCGAACACCATCAGCGTGCGCGTCAGGATGTTGGCGCCTTCGACGGTGATGCAAATCGGCGTGCCGGTGTAGGCATTGGCCAGCAGGTTGCGCGGTCCGCGTGAGATCGCGGCGCCGCCGAGCACGTCCATGCCATCGTTGATGATCTGGCGCCACAACTCGGTGGTGTTGTATTTGACGATGGCCGTGACGACGGCCGGCTTGTGGCCCTTGTCGAGTGCGCCGTTGACGAAGCGTCGGGCCGCTTCGAGCACGTAGGTCGAACCGGCGATGCGCGCCAATGGCTCTTCGATGCCTTCGAACTTGCCGATCGGCAAGCCGAACTGTTGGCGAACCGCGGCATAGGCGCCGACGGCGCGGGCGGTCATCTGGGCCCCGCCAGTGGCGGTCGCGGGCAGCGAGATGCCGCGACCTGCGGCCAAGCATTCCATCAGCATCAACCAGCCGCGCCCCGCGCCGCCGGTGCCGCCGATGATGGCTTGTTCGAGTGGCACGATGACATCGCGGCCGGTAGTTGGGCAGTTGTAGAACGGCACGCCGAGCGGATCGTGACGACGGCCGAGCACGATGCCGGCGGTGTCGGTTGGGATCAACGCGCAGGTGATGCCGGGAGTCGGGCCCTTGCCGAGCAAGTTCTCCGGATCGTGCAACTGGAAGGCGAGGCCGAGAACGCTGGCGATCGCCGCGAGCGTGATGTAGCGCTTGTTCCAGGACAGCCGCAGCATCAGTTCGCCCGACTCGTCGCGGAAGACGATTCCGGTGGCGCTGATGGCTCCGGCATCCGAACCAGCACCTGGCTCGGTCAACGCAAAGCACGGCACTTGGCTGCCGTCGGCGAGCGCTGGCAGCCAGTGCTGCTTCTGCTCTTCGGTGCCGTAGTGCGACAGCAGTTCGGCCGGGCCGAGCGAGTTGGGCACCATCACCGTGATTGCCAGCGGCAACGAATGCGATGCGAGCTTTTGCACGACGGCGCTGTTGGCCGACGCGGACATGCCGAGGCCGCCGAAGTCCTTGCTGATCGCGAGGCCGAAGAATCGTTCGCGCTTCAGGAAGTCCCAGACTTCGCTCGGCAGGTCACGCTGCTGGTAGACCTCCCAGTCGTTGGTCATCTCGCAAACCGCTGTGACCGGACCGTCGAGGAACGCGCGTTCTTCGGGAGTCAGATCCGGGTAGTCGGCCTCCGCGAGCTTCTTCAACGATGGTTGGCCGCTGAACAGTTCGCCATCGAGCCACACCGTGCCGGCTTCGATCGCTTCGCGTTCGGTGTCGCTGATCGCCGGCATGAAGCCGCTCTTGATAAAGAACGCGAGGATCTTGTTGCTGATCAGCGCGCGTCGTAGCGGCGGCACCAACAGCACGGTCATCGGTACGAACACCAGCGCCATCAGCCACCAAGTGACGCCGAAGGTCCAGGCGCTCGCGAACCAGATCGCGGCCACAATCCAGAGACGGGCTCCGAGGAACACTGGGCCCAAGATGAGCACGGCCGAAACCGTCGTGATTAGCCAGGCCGGTAGGGTGGCGAGCGCACCGTATTGCAGGATGTCCATAATGCAGCGAGTAGGCACCGAGAGGCGCCGTCTCCATTCGTCGCTATCGGCTATCCGATGCCTTCATCTAGTGCCGGAATCGCCCCGTGCTACCGGACTTCCCGATGGCTCGGTGTCACCGAGGGAAAGTGCGTAGGCAGCTCTACAGTTCCCGGCTGAAGAACGTATCGCAGCCGTGGTGGCCAGTCTGGCCTTCCGGGCTTGGCTGCTCCGAGAATCCGGCGTGCCGGTAGAGGTTTTGCGCCCGATCCATCCACGAAGTCGTCTCCAGATAGCAGCGGCGGTAGCCAGTGATGCGCATCTCATCGAGCACCAGTTCGATCATCGCGCGACCTAGACCGAGGCCCCGGGTTTCCGCTAGATAGTACATCTTTCGGAGTTCGCAAACGGCATCGCCCGGGCTTGTGCCTTCCAGTCGGGCGAAACCAGCGCCGCCATACACCTTGCCAGCTTTCGTTACGACGTAGTATGCCGCGTCGTTGCCCTGGTAGTGGCTGCTCATCGCCTCGACCTCGGCATCGTGGATCGCAAAGCCCGCGCCTTCGCAGCCGTGCTCGGTCATTACGTCGTGGATGATCTGCGCGATGGCATGGTCATCTTGCGGGCGAATGGGGCGAAGGATCCAAGGCTCGCTCATCACTTGATCATCGCATGCGTGGCGGCGATCGCCAGTGCGAGTTGCTCGGGCCATGTTCCATCGAGGGGGGGGGGGCACAACCC
>JBNMND010000506.1:0-3055 GCA_051274975.1 Planctomycetota bacterium
CGCGAGCGCAACGGTATCTCCGACGACGACAACCTCGCCGTGGTCGTGCAACTCGTCGATGTGCGTTCGGAAGCGCCGATGCTGCCCAAGCCGGCCGAGCACCTGACCGGCGAGCTGCACATCGAGAATGGTGAATTAAAGTTCACCGACGTGCGCGGCGAACTCGGCAAGACCATCGTGCACTGCGCCAACGGTCGCGTCCGGCAACTGCCGAAGGAAGATGGTCGTACCGAGCTTTCGTTCGAAGTGCACGCTAAGGATTTCCCGATCGACGACGGCCTCGCCAACCTGTTTTCGGGTCCGCTGCGGCAAGCGGTGCGCGAACGTCAACTGCGCGGACAAGCAGACGTCGACGGCTTGCGGCTGCGATTCGCGATCCCCACCGGTGATTGCAAGAAGCCATTTGAGACAACTCTCAGTGGCACCATCGGCCTCGACGGGGTCGACATGCTGCTCGGCACCGGCCGCGATGGCATCAAGGTCGTCAACCTGCATGGACTCATCACACTGTCCGAGAGTTCGGTGACCGATGACGGTGGTCAGCTGACTGGAACGCTTGGTCGCGGTTCGCTATCGCTGTTTGGCCACTCATTCGAAGCAGTGGAGGCGGCGTTCACCGCAGATGCCGAGCGCCTGACGCTGAGCACGCTGAAGTCCCGGATCCACGATGGCGAACTGCGCAACGCCGACCCGAACCTCGCCGCGCTGACCTATCTGCTGCCGGCGCCTAACGTTCCTTTGGGCCGACTCGCGGGCGACCTCGCCTACGAAGGCATTGACGTGTTCTCGCTGCTCAGCCAAGGCGGCTGGGAGAACCCACCGTACACCGGCAGCGCCAGCGGCCGCGCCACACTGCGCCGACTCGATGGCAACAAGGTTGTCGGTGCCGCTGCCGAAGGCACGTTGAAGATCGAGCGCGCCGACCTCGGCAAAGTGCCGTTGTTCAAGGCGATCTACGCGCAACTGCCAGCAGCCGACCAACCGCGCTTCAACCAGATGGATGTGACCTATCGCCTGACCGATCAGGCGATGGTGTTCGACCAACTCGAAGTCCGTTCAGACATCCTGGCGGCCAAGGGCGCGGGCCAGCTCAACCTAGACGGCTACCTCGACGTCAAGATGGAGCTAGACAACCTGCTCGGCCAATCGGCCGACCCGTTGGTCATGCCACTGATTCAATACCTGGCGCAGAACCTGGTCAGCTTCCGCCTCTACGGCCATTTGCGCGACCTGCACGCGAGCACACAATTGGTTGGCGGCAGCACCCCGAAGCGGCCGGCCGTGCTGCCGATTCCACCCGCGCGCAAGAAAACGAAGACGCCCGGTTATTGATCACTGATTGATAACGACAGCCTGAACCCGATGCTGTGACGAATGGCATCGGTACACGCGGTAATCATGGCAGGGGGATCTGGCACGCGCTTCTGGCCCGCCAGCAGACAAGTTCGGCCGAAGCAACTGCTACCACTCGCCGGTGGTAAGCCGATGATCGCAGCCGCCATCGAACGGCTGAGCGGCATCTGCGAGCCGGAGAACATCTGGATCGTCACCAACCGCGCTCAGAAGAAGGCGGTCGGCAAGCTGCTACTCGACTTCCCGATCGAACAGGTGCTGATCGAACCCGAGCCACGCGACACCGCGCCGTGCATCGCGTTCGCAATGGCGACGATTGCTGCGCGCGCCCCCGATGCGACGTTGATCGTCTTGCCGGCGGACCAGGTGATCGATCCGGTACCCGAGTTCGAACGCATGGTCGCACGCGCGCAGGCACTCGCCAGCGACGGCGAAACGTTGGTCACGTTCGGCATCCCGCCGACCTTCCCAGCGACCGGCTACGGCTACATCGAGTTGGGCGAGCCAACTGATAAGGCGCTACCCCGCGCTTTCGCCACCAAGTGCTTCCGCGAAAAGCCAGACGAGGCAACCGCCAAGCAATTCGTCGACTCCGGCAACTTCTGGTGGAACAGCGGCATCTTCGTGTTCGAGATCGCCGCTATGCAAAAGGCGTTCACCGAGCACGAACCACGATTGGCAACCGCGGCGACCCGCATGCTGGCGGCGATCAAGGCCAACAAGCGGCCGCAACTGATCCGCGCGTTCAAGAAGGCGCCGAAGACCTCAATCGACTTCGCCGTCATGGAGAAGGCCAGCCGCATCGCCGTCGTCGAATGCACCGCCCATTGGGATGACGTCGGCAGCTTCCCGGCGCTCGCTCGCGTGCTCGAAGCGACGCCCGACAACAACCACTTCTCGCTGCACGAAGGCGCCGACGCCAAGTCCCTCGAAGCCACTGGCAACATCATCTACGCCGAAGGCAAGCGCACAGTCACCGTCTTCGGAGTCGACAACCTGGTGGTAGCCGCGGTCGGCGACGCCGTTCTCGTCTGCCCCAAGGACAAGGCCAACGACCTCAAGAAGTTGGTCGACCACCTCCGCGAACAAGGCCGCCAAGACCTGCTGTGACCGACCCCCTCACTCCAAAGTCCCGCATCCTCGCCGTCGACTTCGGCGACGCGCGCACCGGCCTAGCTGCAACCGACTGGACCGGCACCATCGCCGTGCCCCTCTCCCGCATCGACAGCCGCGTACAACAAGAAGTCATCAAGCAGATCCTGGAGCAAGCCAAGGACCGCGACACCCAAGGCATCGTCGTAGGCCTGCCGTTAACCCTCGACGGCACACCCGGCGAACGAGCCCAACACACGCAGAAGTTCGTAGACCTGCTCCAGCAAGCCACCCCCATCCCAGTAGCCACCGTCGACGAAAGCCACACCACCGACGAAGCCCACGAACGCCTAAAACAAGGTGGCATGAAAGCCAAGCGCCGCAAGGACCACGCCGACAGCATCTCCGCCCTAGTAATCCTAGAGCGCTACCGCGACTTCCTCCGCCGCCCGCGCTAGCCCCACCAAAACCTGCGGTCTGAACCGGGTACATTTACACAGGTTCAGCCCCCCGCCCGCCCCGGCGTGGACCGTTCTCGCTGAGTGCGTGCCACGGCCGGCGTGGCAAGAAAGACACCCAAGGCCGCGCGGAGGCGGGGCGTCGCCCCGCT
>JBNMND010000507.1:0-3000 GCA_051274975.1 Planctomycetota bacterium
TGCAAGCGGGACCTCGGCGTGCTTGCCAAGGTCGGCACGGACTACCGCAGCGAACACGGTTCGAAGTCTCTGCCCGAGTCCGTGCGTTCGCTAAGTAGCTACGGCGTCGGCGGCGGCCACAGCTACGACGGTCCGTTCACCGATCCGTGGGGCAGTGACTTTCGCATCACAGAGCGCAAGTGGGGTAGCCGGTGGAAGCTGATCAGCAACGGCCCGGACAAGTTGCCGGACACCGACGACGACATCAAGATCGACGAGCCGCGCCGCTAACGCCGCCGGTGGCCAGCCAGGCAGCTACCAATCTGATTGCTTGCCCAGCTCATCGGGCTTGCCCTTCGCGTCGGCAGTTTGCCACACAGTCCAGTAGGCGAGGCGAGCGATCGCCTCCATGGCTTCGTAGTCGAGCTTGTCGGCGTGGTCGGTGACCTTGTGGTAGTCCGGGTGTTCGCCATCGCAGAAGAACACCACCGGGATGCCCTTCTTGGCGAAGTTGTAGTGATCGCTGCGTCGGTAGTAGGTGTCACCGCTGCTGAACACGATGCCGAACTTGTGGCCGAGCGTGACCGCATCGCGCACGAGCGATGAGTACTTGCCGTGTTGGTGGCTTGGCGTGATTTGCATCAGGATGTCCTTATCCTTGCGGCCGGCTCGCCCGATCATGTCGATGTTGATGTTGGCGATGATGCGGTCCTTGGGCCACGTCGGGTGGTCGGCATACCAGGCCGATCCCCACAGGCCGAGTTCTTCGCCGCTGACCGACAAGAAGACGATCGAACGTGCCGGTCGCTTGCCAGCCATGGCGAACGCTTGGGCCAGTTCGAGCAGCCCAGATGTGCCGCTGGCGTTGTCGTCGGCACCGTTGAATCGGTCGCCGTCAAGCCGCGTGCCGACGTGGTCGTGATGCGCCGAGATGACGATCGCCTGCGCCTTCTTGTTGGTGCCTTCGAGCACTGCGATGACGTTGCTAGCGCGGGCCTTCTTGACGGCCTTCACTTGCAGCGTCAGCTTGGCCTTGGCTTTGACGTTGAGGTCGTCGATGCCGAGCCCATCATTGCCGTCGATCGTGATTCCCATGTGGGTGAGCAGCTTCTTGCTCGCCTCGGTCGACAGCACCATTAGCGGCAAGCGAACCACCGGCTGAGCGAACTTGGTGTAGGCCATCACCCCGTGGTCGCGCAGTAGGCCGCGGTAGTTGAGCGTGTTGGCGAGCGAGCCCTTGTCGTCCAGCAGGCACACGATGCCGGCCTTGGCGCCCGTCTTGTCTAGCTTGCTAGCGATTGCCGTGTAGCGCTGGATTGCCTGCAGGTCGCCGCCGACACCGCCACGGGTTTTGCCGCTCAGCACGATCACCGGAATGCGGCCCTTCATCGAGCCGCGAATGTCGGTGCCGTTGCCGCAGAACGTCAGCGTACTTGAGGCGCTGACCTTGTCCTTCTCGCTCGCATGCAGCACCGCGAACCCCTCCGTGAGGTTCGTCTTGCCAAATCGCAGCCCGGTCGACTTGCTGATCTCCAAGCGTTCGATCGGGTAGTGCTGCATGAACCCGCGCTTGTCCCCGAGTGGTTTGAGGCCGAGCGACTTGAAGTGCTTGGCGACGTAGTCTGCCGTTTCGATTTGGCCCGAGCTCGCGGTCTGCCTGCCGTTGCGGGCATCGTCTGCCAACCAATAGGCATGATCGCGAAGGCCATTGCGTTCGATCAGCTCGATCCCGGGTGGCGCACCATCGGGAGCCTGTGCCGGGTCGCCAAGGTCGGGGCGAGTCGCCGTGGTTTGCGCGCATGCCAGGCTAGGCAGCAGCTTGGCCAAAAGCAGCGCGAACGCGAAGGAGCACGATTTACCCGTCGGGCGCGGGCGGTGAGGTTGCTGAGCGAAACGACGCATGCCCAGAAGCGTAGCGCAGTAGGGCGCGGCGCAGGTCGCGCTAGAACCGTTGCGTCAATCCTGTGACGTCGTCGACGTCGCCAGCAAGCGGGTCAGCCGTTGCTTGTCCGCCAGCACGGTCACCGTTTTGGTGTGCACCGGCACGACTGCGCCCGCCGGCAGCCCCTTGGGCTTCTTGATGTGTTTCTTGAACGTGTAGATCACTTCGATGCGCGGCTCGCCGCGAGACTTCGAGTAATAGACTGCCAACGACGCGGCGTCGAGCAACGTCTCGAGGCTCGCCGTCTTCTGCTTCGGCAAGCGAACGACCACGTGCGAACCTGGCCGGCCGCCGCCGACGTGCAGCCATAGGTCGTTGCCTTTGGCATACCGCATCGTCAGTTCGTCGTTCTGGTTGTTGTTGCGGCCGACGAAGATCGGGTAGCCCTCGGTCGAAGTGAATCGCCGGAACGGCACCGTTTCGTCGGTCTTCTTGCGCGACTTGCCAGCCGTATTCTTGGTGCCAGTATTCTTGCTGCCAGCCTTCGGCTTCGGCATCAGGCCCAAGGCCTGCAACCGTTCGCGGCCGGTCTCGAGGTTCGCTTCGCTCGGATCCTCGAGCAGCGCCGTGATCGACTGCAACTCCACCAGTTCGATCTGCGCCGCAGCCAGACGCTTCTCGGTCATCGCGCGTCCTTCTTCCTGCCGGCGCGCCTTGTCGTAGAGCTTGTTCGCCTGGATCGCGACTGGCTTGCTCGGGTCGAGCGGGATCTTCACGGTGCTGTCGCCGTCGAGGCTCGGCACTTCCATGATATCGGCGCCGCGCTTGACACTGTGTGCATAGGCCAACATCAGGTCGGCCGTCGAACGCATCTGCTGCACGCGCTCGACGTTGTCGAGTTGCCGCTGCATGCCCTGCACCTTGTTCTCGGATCGCTTGCGGTTGCGTTCGACGAGCAGTCGCAGGGTGCCTTCCGCGTGCGCCTGCTCCTTATCGAGATCGAGTGGCGTGAAGTGCGCGTCGATGCTGTCGAGCACCGGCTTGGCAAAGCGACTGGGCAACGGAGCTTTGCTCAACGATGCAACTGCGGGCGTGGGGGGCGGCGGCGCGTAGGTATCCCCGCGCCGCAAGGTGCGCAC